>NZ_WYCT01000913.1 GCF_011008945.1 Streptomyces harenosi | reverse complement strand
CGGCCAGCTCGACCGCGGCCGGGGCCTGTGCCACGAAGATTCCCGCCGGGCTGTTGACCAGCGCACGGCGCACGGCCTTCAGCAGCTGGTCGCGGCCCAGCGGCTTGACCAGGGTGTCGCTGAAACCGGCTTCGCGCAGGCGGGCGTGGATGGAGGTATCGCCGTCGGCCGTATGTGCCAGCGCCGGTGTGTCGGGATGTGAGCGGCGTAGCTCACGCAGCAGTTGCGCGCCATTGCCATCCGGCAGGTTGACGTCGATCAGCCACAGATCATGCGCGCCGGGTTCGGCACTGGCCAGGGCACTGGCCAGCGAATCTGCGGTATCCACATCCGCCGGTAACGTTTCCAACGCCGCCTTGAAAAAACCGCGGCTGATGATGTCGTCCTCGACAAGCAGGAAGCGGGGCCGTGCGGCCCGCGGGGTCATCT
>NZ_WYCT01000912.1 GCF_011008945.1 Streptomyces harenosi | reverse complement strand
CACCAACATCGGTCCCCCTTCTTCCAAAGTTACGGGGGCATTTTGCCGAATTCCTTAACCACAGTTCTCTCGAACTCCTTAGTATTCTCTACCTGACCACCTGTGTCGGTTTAGGGTACGGGCCGCATAAGAACTCACTAGAGGCTTTTCTCGGCAGCATAGGATCACTAACTTCACCACAATGGCTACGCATCACGTCTCAGGTACACAACAAGCGGATTTACCAACCTGTCACCCTACACGCTTACACCAGGCAATCCACTACCTGGCACAGCTACCTTCCTGCGTCACCCCATCGCTTGGCTACTACCAGATCAGGTCCTGTGCATCCACAACCATCTCCTTAAAAAGAGAAAACAGCAGCTTCTGGACAGTTAGTATCACTGATTCACCATGGGCGCGCTTATACGGGTACGGGAATATCAACCC
>NZ_WYCT01000911.1 GCF_011008945.1 Streptomyces harenosi | reverse complement strand
CAACCGGACATGATCCTGATCGGCCAACAGGAACGGGTGCTGATCGTCGGCCCCACCGAAGCGCACCACTGCCTACGCTGCCAGACGGAAACCGAGTTCGCGCCGCAGCTGCGCTACAAGATGGCGCGCATCGACCTGCTGTTCGGCTTCACCTACCAGCGCCGCTACGAGCTGGCCTGCACCCGGTGCGAGCACGGCTGGGTGCTCGATACCGAGACCATGGACCAGCAGCTGGGCGGGGTGCCGATCCCGTGGCGGCACCGCTTCGGCCTGCCGTTGATGCTGGTGGGGGTCGCCGCGCTGGCGGTGGCCGGTTGGATGTGGCGGCACGGATACATCGGTTGAGGACCGGGCCTGTTAAAGTCTGCCCTGCAACCACGTACCGGAACCGACCATGGACCACGACACCCCGTTCGAACCCCTCAACGAC
>NZ_WYCT01000910.1 GCF_011008945.1 Streptomyces harenosi | reverse complement strand
GGTCTTCGCTCTTGTCCACGCGCAGCTGGAACTCCACCTGTGGGTGCACCCGCTAGAAGGCCGCCAGCATCGCCACGACGTCGATGTCGGTCAGCGAAGAAATCTGCCCGATGGCCAGCAGGCCACGCACTTCGCCACTGACGGCGGCCACGTCGGCGCGCAGGTGGCGCAGGCTGGCCAGCACCTGGCGTGCGTGCACCAGCAACGTCTCGCCGGCGGCGGTAGCCCGCACCTGGCGTGGCAGGCGCTCGAACAGCGTGGCACCCAGTTCCTGTTCCAGGTGGGCGATCTGGTGGCTGAGCGCGGACTGCACCACGTGGCAGCGCTCGGCGGCACGGGTGAAGTTGCCCTCCTCGGCCAGGGCGACGGCAAACTCGAGCTGCTTGAGGTTCATCCAGCTATCTTGTTTTCAGATGACAAGGATGATGAT
>NZ_WYCT01000909.1 GCF_011008945.1 Streptomyces harenosi | reverse complement strand
GTGTTCCGCTCGTCGCTGGCCCGGCCGCCTGCCGGGTTCGGCTCATCCGGCACGGGCGTCCATTCTCGACGCGGTCGGCTCCCGGACGCTCCCGTGAAGCCCCCTCGGATTACCGGTTCAACGGCGGTGCGACGGGGCGTTCGGACGTCCCGTATCGACACTTACTCTATGGTAAAACTGGGGCGACGGCGGCCGACCGTCGCGTGATCAGCGCGGGCCTGAGCGTCGCGCGGTTGCCGAAGAACTGGTCGATCGCCTTGGCCATGGAGCCGGTGACGCCCGCCCGCCACTCGGGCGATTGCAGCATCTCCAGGTCGCGCTTGCTCGACAGATAGCCGAGTTCCACCAGCACGCTCGGCACGTCGGGGGAGCGCAGCACCATGAAGCGCGCCTCCCGGTGGGGCTTGGCGCTCATCTCCATGACCGGGGCG
>NZ_WYCT01000908.1 GCF_011008945.1 Streptomyces harenosi | reverse complement strand
GTGAAAACACCGGGCCGTTTCGTTTTTCCCAAAAAGGTAAGGAGCCCCCACCCATGCCCTGGATCTATCTGCTGCTGGCCGGCCTGTTCCATGACATCGCCAAGGGGCGCGGCGGCGACCACTCGGAGCTGGGTGCGGTGGACGCGCGCGCGTTCTGCCAGGCGCATGCGCTCAGTGGCACCGATACCGAGCTGGTGGCATGGCTGGTCGAACAGCACCTGCGCATGTCGGTGACCGCGCAGAAGCAGGACATCGCCGATCCGGTGGTGATCCATCGCTTCGCCACCCTGGTCGGCAGCCGCGACCGCCTGGATTACCTGTACCTGCTGACCTGTGCCGACATCGCCGGCACCAGCCCGAAACTGTGGAATGCCTGGAAGGACCGCCTGCTGGCCGATCTGTACTTTGCCACCCGGCGCGCGCTGCGCGAG
>NZ_WYCT01000907.1 GCF_011008945.1 Streptomyces harenosi | reverse complement strand
GTGCAGGCATGACGGGCCTGTTGACCGCCGCCCGCTTGGCCGACAGCGGCCTGGATGTGGTGGTGGTGGATGCCGGCCCGATCGGCGGACGCAACACGGTGATGTCAACCGGCAATCTTTACGCTCCCGTGTCCCGGCTGGCAGACCTGATCGCGCGTTGGGGCGGTGACACGGCACGTCGTGTGGTGCAGTGGCGGCAACACGCGGTGCGTTCCATCGAAACACTGGTCCACCGCTACGATCTGCACTGTGGCTTCGAGCGCGTGGCCATGCAGTACGGCGTGCAGGAGCGTTCGCGCGAGGCCACGGCGCAGTCCGAACGCGAGCTGCAGGCCTACCAACGCGTTGGCCTGCATTGCGAGCACCGCCAATCCGGGCTGCCGTTCACCTTGGCCCACGCTTTCCGCGTTCCCGACCAGGCGCAGTTGCAT
>NZ_WYCT01000090.1 GCF_011008945.1 Streptomyces harenosi | reverse complement strand
CTGCCGCCGCCCCGCTCACGCCCGGCCCCGGCGGCGGCCAGTCCTCCTGGGCCCAGCAGGTGCACCGGCTCGCGGAGGCCGGCGGCGACGAGCAGCCCGTCGCTCCCTGGAAGCCGCCGGTCGAGGACCCGTTCCAGGCCGCGGCACGACGGCAGGCGGCGGCGCGGCCCGCGGGGCTCGGCAAGCGGCTGGCCGCGCGGCTGGTGGACACCCTGGTCCTCGCGGCCGTCACCTCGGCGGCCGCCGTCCCGCTCGGGATGAAGGCGTTCGACCACGTCGACCGGAAGATCGACGCGGCCAAGCTGTCCGGCGAGACGGTCACGGTCTGGCTGCTCGACGGCACGACCTCCGTGTACCTGGGCGTCGTCCTGGCCGTGCTGCTGCTCTTCGGCGTCGTCTACGAGGCGCTGCCCACCGCCAAGTGGGGCCGCACCCTCGGCAAGAGGCTGTTCGGGCTGGAGGTGCGGGACATCGAGGCGCACGAGGCGCCGTCCTTCGGGGCGGCGCTGCGCCGCTGGCTGGTCTACAGCGTCCCCGGCCTGCTCGCCGTGGGCGTCGTCGGCGTCCTGTGGTGCCTGTTCGACCGGCCCTGGCACCAGTGCTGGCACGACAAGGCCGCGCGTACGTTCGTCGCGGGCTGAGCCCCGCCCGGCCGGACCGGGGACCGTCCGGGGCGTCCGTCCCCGGTGCGGTACCCCGGACGGCGGCTCGCCGGATGCGCGGCGGGGGCGTTCGCGGTCGACTCGGGCCATGAGCAGCGCACCGCCCCCCGGCTCCGGTCAGCAGCCGCCGGACGACGACCCGTTCAGGAAGCAGCCGCCCCCCGGCGAGGGCGGCCCCGGTTCCGGCTCGCCGTACGACACCCCGTACGGCGGCGGGGACCGGCCCCCGCCCTACCCCGGCGGCCCCGGGGGCGGCGAGGGCGGCGGGGGCCCCTACGGCGGTGGTGGCCCGTACGGCGGTGGTGGCCCCTACGGCGGTGGTGGCGGTGACCCGTACGGGGGCGGTCCTCCCGGCGATCCGCTCGCCGGCATGCCCCCGCTCGCCGACAGCGGCAAGCGCACGCTCGCGCGGATCGTCGACATGATCCTGGTGGGCGCCGTGGTGTGGCTGCTGAGCTGGGGGCTGAACGTCGACGCGTACCGGGTGAACGACGAGCAGGTGGGCGTCGGGATGTCGTTCGGGCAGTCGCTGATCGCCGCCGTGCTCTACATCGCCTACGACACCTTCCTGACCGCGCGCACGGGGCAGACCCTCGGCAAGAAGTGGATGGGCCTGCGGGTGGCCAACCTGGACGACGGCGCCACGCCGTCGGTGCAGACCTCGATGCTGCGCGCGGCGGTGCTGTGGGTCCCGTTCGCGTTCTGCTGCGCCTGCGTCTGGACGATCGTCTCCGGCGGGTGGAGCTTCTTCGACAAGCCCTACAAGCAGGGCCTGCACGACAAGGCCGCCAAGACGGTGGTGGTCAGCACGCGCTGACGGTCAGGAGGCCGCGCTCCCGCACCGGCTCGCCCGCCTCGCGGAAGGCCGGGGCGGCGGGCCGGGCCGTCGCGCGCCCGCGCAACCGCGCGACCGCCCGTCCGGGGCAGGGGGGCGTCAGGGCGACAGGCAGGCCCGGGCCGGCCGCCAGTGCCGGCGCACGGGGGGCGCACCGGGTCGCCCGTCCGCAAAGCGGACAGCGACTCCGCATAGTGCACTTGATCTGCTCCAGTCAAGGTCTGTCTTTTCCCGCGAACGTCTAGTCAAATGTCGTCACTTGACTACACGCGTTGATCACGCGTGCGCGGACCCGTCATGTCCAGGGCCACTCCTTCCGCGCGCGCGGACGCGGGGGAGGATCTCAAGTGACCAGCAGACCCCGGACGTTCCGGGCGGCGGCGACCGCCGTCGTCCTCGCCGCGGCCACCGCGACGCTCTCCGTCGCACCGGTGGCGCAGGCCGAACCGGCCGCCAAGCCGGCCACCGCGGACCGGCACGACCCGCACCCCGCCGAGGGGATGGAGTCGCACGACCTCGACGGTCCGCTCAGCAAGACCCAGGAGGCCCAGCGCCAAGAGGCCCTGAACCAGGTCATATCCGGCCAGGCCGCGGTCAAGGAACGCGAGGGTTCCAAGGTCGTCCAGCTCAAGGGTAAGAAGGGCGCCGGAAAGTACGTCGAGCTCGGCCGCGAGAAGACCGACCGGATCTTCACCATCCTGGTCGAGTTCGGCGACCGGACGGACAGCCGCTACGGCGGCGGCCCCGGCCCGCTGCACAACCAGATCGCCGCGCCGGACCGCGCCGGGGACAACTCCACGGCCTGGCAGGCCGACTACGACCGCAAGCACTACGAGGACCTGTACTTCGGCACCGGCGACGGCGTCGAGTCGGTCAAGAAGTACTACGAGAAGCAGTCCTCGGGCCGCTACTCGGTCGAGGGCGAGGTCTCCGACTGGGTCAAGGTCCCCTACAACGAGGCCCGTTACGGCAACAACGCCTGCGGCTCCACCAACTGCCCCAGCGTGTGGAACGTCGTCAGCGACGGCCTGACCGCCTGGGTCGCCCAGCAGAAGGCGGCCGGCCGCACCGACGCCGACATCAAGGCGGACGTCGCCAAGTTCGACGAGTGGGACCGCTACGACTTCGACGGCGACGGCGACTTCAACGAGCCCGACGGCTACATCGACCACTTCCAGATCGTGCACGCCGGCGAGGACGAGTCCGCGGGCGGCGGCGCGCAGGGCGAGGACGCCATCTGGGCCCACCGCTGGTACGCCTTCGGCACCGACGCCGGCGCCACCGGCCCCGCGCAGAACAAGCTGGGCGGCGCGCAGATCGGCGACACCGGCGTCTGGGTCGGCGACTACACCATCCAGCCGGAGAACGGCGGCCTGGGCGTCTACGCCCACGAGTACGGCCACGACCTGGGCCTGCCGGACCACTACGACACCGCCGGCGGCGACAACTCCACCGGTTTCTGGACGCTGATGTCCGCCGGTTCCTGGCTCGGCACCGGCCGCGGCTCGATCGGCGACCTGCCGGGCGACATGACGGCCTGGGACAAGCTCCAGCTGGGCTGGCTGGACTACGACACGGCCAGGGCCGCGACGGCGTCCCGGCACAAGCTGGGCGTGGCGGAGTACAACACCAAGGACAAGCAGGCGCTCGTCGTCGAGCTTCCGGACAAGGCGGTCACCACCGAGATCGTCACCCCGGCCCAGGGGCGGACCCAGTGGTGGAGCGGCAGCGGTGACAACCTCAAGAACACGCTGACCCGTACCGTCGACCTCACCGGCCGGACCTCGGCCGCGCTCTCCCTCGACGGCTGGTACGACATCGAGGCGAACTACGACTACCTGTACGCGGAGGTCTCCACCGACGGCGGCGCCGTCTGGACCGCCCTGGACGGCACGGCGGACGGCGAGCCGCTCCCGCGCGACGGCAGCGGCAAGCCCGCGCTGACCGGCAGCGCCGACGCCCACCGCAAGCTCGTGTACCCGCTCGACGCCTACGCGGGCAAGAAGATCGACCTGCGCTTCCGCTACCAGACCGACGGCGGCGTGGCCCTCAAGGGCTTCGCCGCGGACCGGATCACGGTGACGGCGGACGGCGGGACGCTCTTCGCCGACGACGCCGAGAGCGCGGACGCGGCCTGGACGGCGAGCGGCTTCTCCCGCGTCGGCGCGTCCTTCACCAAGGACTACGCGCAGTACTACATCGCCGAGAACCGCCAGTACGTGTCGTACGACAAGACGCTGAAGACCGGCCCGTACAACTTCGGCTTCGCGTCGCGCCCGGACTGGGTGGAGCACTACCCGTACCAGAACGGCCTGCTGATCTGGAAGTGGGACACCTCCCAGGCGGACAACAACACCAGCGTCCACCCGGGCACCGGGCTGCTGCTGCCGGTCGACTCCCACCCGCAGGCGCTGCGGTGGTCCGACGGCACGCTGATGCGCAACCGCGTCCAGGCGTACGACTCGCCGTTCAGCCTCTCCCGCACGGACGGCATCACCCTGCACAAGGCGGACGTCGCCACCCGGATCCCGTCCTCCAAGGGCGTGCCGGTCTTCGACGACCACCGCAACGACTACTACGACGAGGCCAACCCCACCGGCGGTGTCCGGGTCACTGACACCAACACCAGGATCAGGATCGTCAAGGAGGCCAAGAACGGCTCCACGATCTCCCTGGAGGTCGGGCCCGCGGTGAAGTAGTCCGCGTCCGCGCAGGTCACAGCACGATCGGCGGCGACCCCCTGGCGGGTCGCCGCCGATCCGTGTTTAGGTGCGTCCATGGCTCTCTTATTGACACCGGCCGGGACAGCGGCCGACACGGGGGTGTGAGCGCATGGCCGCAGGAGGTTTCTGCAAGCTGCCGAACGGCTCGGTGGTGGTGGCGCTCAACCTGCCCAGCCCCGCCGCCGACGGCCCCGGCCGGGTGCGCGTGCTGGTGCACGCCGCGAACCGGGCGCGCGCCCTGACCAGGCTGCGCAACCTCGGACTCAGGGCGGTCTACCTGCGCGGCAACGCCGCCCCGCCGACCCCGGACGAGATCACGGCGGTCCTGCACCACCCGGACGGCCTCATATGGCGCACCGCCCCCGGCCCCGGGGCCGCCACCGGGCCGGACCTGGTCCAGGAGCTGTGGCGGCCCATACGGGCGCTGCTCGGACGCCCGGCGGCCCGGGCCTGACCGGCCCGGGACCGGGTCACTGGACGACCGGCTTGCCGGTCAGCTCCACGCCCGCCTCGCGCATCTCCTCCAGCGCCCGCTCCGTGCTCTCGCCGCCCACCCCGGCGGTGAGGTCCAGCAGCACCTGCGTGCGGAACCCCTCCCGCACGGCGTCCAGGGCGGTGGCCCGCACGCAGTGGTCGGTGGCGATGCCGACGACGTCGACCTCGTCGATCTCCCGGGAGCGCAGCCAGTCGGCGAGCGGGACCCCGTTCTCGTCCCTGCCCTCGAAGCCGCTGTAGGCCGCCGAGTACGCCCCCTTGTCGAAGACGGCGTCGATCGCGCCGGAGGCGACGGCCGGGGCGAAGTTCGGGTGGAAGCCGACGCCCTCCGTGCCGGCGACGCAGTGCGCGGGCCAGGAGTGGACGTAGTCGGGATGGTCCGCGAAGTGGCCCCCGGGGGCGATGTGGTGGTCCCGGGTGGCCACCACGTGCCGGTAGCCGGCGGGCGCCTGCCCGATCAGCTCGGTGATGGCGGCGGCCACGTCGGCACCGCCGGCCACCGGGAGGCTGCCCCCCTCGCAGAAGTCGTTCTGCACGTCTACGACGATCAAGGCGCGGCGCATGGTCGGTGTCCTTCGACTATGGGGTCGGAGATGGGTCGGGATCGGGGCGGGCGGGACGTCGGGAGCCAGGCGGCGCACCGGGTGCGTGTCCGGCCGGTGAACCTCCGAGCCTATGACCCCGCCGTGCGGCCCGGGAGGGGGTACGGCGGGGCGGACGGGCGGCGAGGTCGGGCGTAGGGCGGCGCACCCGCTCTAGCTACCCGAGCGTCCCTGGACGTACTCCGTCGGAAGGACGGGTTCCCCGCGCGAGAGCTGGGTCGCGGACAGCGGCAGACCGGCACGCGCGGCCCGGTGCCGCTCCCGTGCCGCGTCCAGCGGCTCCCGTGCGACCACCGCACCGCCCTTGACCAGTTCCACCAGGAGCTGCCGGTCCGCCAGCTCCCCGGGCACCGGACCGGTGCCGACCACCTCGGCCTCGGCGACCCCGTACTCGTCCAGCCGCCGGGCGGCCCACTTGCGTCCCCCCAGGGAGGTCTTGCCGCCGCTGGACTTCTTGGCCACCGGCACCAGCGGGTCCCGCGGGTCGTCGGTCTCGGCGCGGGCGACCAGCTTGTAGACCATCGAGGCCGTCGGGTGCCCGGAGCCGGTCACCAGCTGGGTGCCGACGCCGTAGGCGTCCACGGGCGCCGCCGCCAGCGAGGCGATGGCGTACTCGTCCAGGTCCGAGGTCACGATGATCTTGGTGTCCCGGGCGCCCAGCTCGTCGAGCTGCTGGCGCACCCGGTGCGCCACCAGCAGCAGGTCGCCGGAGTCGATGCGCACCGCGCCCAGCTCGGTCCCGGCCACCTCCACCGCCGTGCGGACGGCCTCGGTGACGTCGTAGGTGTCCACCAGCAGCGTCGTGCCCCGGCCGAGGGACTCCACCTGGGCGCGGAAGGCGTCCCGCTCGCTGTCGTGGAGCAGCGTGAAGGCGTGGGCGGAGGTGCCGACGGTGGGGATGTTGTACCGGAAGCCGGCGGCCAGGTCGGAGGTGGAGGCGAAGCCGCCGACGTAGGCGGCGCGGGCGGCGGCCACCGCGGACAGCTCGTGGGTGCGGCGGGCGCCCATCTCGATCAGCGGGCGGTCCCCGGCCGCGGAGGCCATGCGGGAGGCGGCGGCGGCGATCGCGGAGTCGTGGTTGAGGATGGACAGGATCACGGTCTCCAGCAGCACGCACTCGGCGAAGGAGCCCTCCACCCGCATGATCGGCGAGCCCGGGAAGTAGACCTCACCCTCGGGGTAGCCCCAGATGTCACCGGAGAAGCGGTACCCGGCGAGCCAGTCGAGGGTCTGCTGGTCGACTATCCCGCGCCGGCGCAGGAAGTCCAGGACGCCCGCGTCGAAGCGGAAGTTCTCCACCGCGTCCAGCACCCGCCCGGTGCCCGCGACCACGCCGTAGCGGCGCCCGTCGGGCAGGCGCCGGGTGAAGACCTCGAAGACGCTGCGCCGTCCGGCCGTACCGGCCTTCAGGGCGGCCTGCAGCATGGTCAGCTCGTACTGGTCCGTGAAAAGCGCCGTCGAGGGAACGTCCACCGGCAGCCCAAGGTCCGCTGTGTTCATGGCGAAGGATCGTACTCCCATTTCGTCAGTCTGACGATTTGCGGGTCCGTTTGTGCGAGTACCCCCCTGTGGTGGCAGCATGGGCCTTGTGACGGCAGCCGCACCCATGGAGATCGAGAAGACAGAGTCGGCGGAGGAGGTCTTCGCCGTACCCGAGCCCGACGTGCCCTGGGTGACGATCGTCCACAACGACCCCGTCAATCTCATGAGCTATGTGACGTACGTCTTCCAGACGTACTTCGGCTACTCCAAGGACAAGGCCACCAAGCTCATGCTCGACGTCCACCACAAGGGCCGGGCGGTCGTCTCCAGCGGAAGCCGCGAGGAGATGGAACGCGATGTGCAGGCCATGCACGGCTACGGTCTGTGGGCCACCCTCCAGCAGGACCGGAAGTAGCGAATCGCCTCCATGCCAGGACACTTCGAACCGCTCCCCGGCGGCGGCGCGGCCGTCGCACTCGACGAGGTCGAGATCTCCATCATCCGGTCGCTGGCCGTGCAGCTCCTGGAGCTGATCGGCCCCGGGCCCGCCGAGGACGCGCCGGGCGACCCGCTCGCCGAGCTCTTCGCCGACGGCCCGAGCGAGCCGCCCTCCGATCCGGTCCTGCGGCGCCTGTTCCCCGACGCCTACACCGATCCCGGCCAGGCGCCCGCCTCGGCGCGGGAGGCGGAGGAGCGCCGCGCGTACTCCGCCGAGTTCCGCCGCTACACCGAGAACGACCTGCGCGCCGGCAAGCGCGACAACGCGCTCGCGGTGGTCCGCTCCCTGGACGCGCTGGCCGCCGAGGCGGCGGGCGAGGGCGGGGCCGTGCTCAGGCTGTCGGCGCAGGAGTCCCAGCGGTGGCTGGGCGCCCTCAACGACCTGCGCCTGGCGATCGGGGCCCGGCTGGAGATCACCGACGAGGAGGACACCGACCTGCTCTACCGGCTGCCCGACGAGGACCCGCGCAAGCCGATGGTGATGGCGTACCTGTGGCTGGGCGGCCTCCAGGAGACGCTGGTCTCCACGCTCCTGCCCTGAGGCTCCGGCCCTGAGGTTCCTGCCCTGAGGGCCGGGCCCTTTTCCGCCCCGTCGCCGGTTCCGGTCTGTTTCGCGTTCGCTCACAGGACGCTCAGATCCGAATAACGATCCGATTACCACGGAAGCCTTTTACGCCCCTTTCTGTCCGTTTAGGACGAATTTTGATGTGGTGCGTCTCACGCGGGCCTGTCCGATCATTGCAACGGTCGTGATAAATCTTCTCGACCACCCGCGTGCGCCACCCCTGTGCGCGGGGGGCGCCACCACGCCGGCGGATCGCCGGTTCGGCACAGCTCCATCCACATCCGGGGGGATCGTGACCCGATCCGAGGCCGCTGCGACGGCTCGGATCGCCATGGAGAAAGGCGCACCACTCATGACCTCAGCGCAGGTCGACAAGCATCACGACGGCAATGGGGCCGTGCAGGCCGCGACGGACGGCGGCGAGGGGTACCAGCGGGGGCTCGGCGCCCGCCAGATCCAGATGATCGCCATCGGCGGTGCCATCGGCACCGGCCTGTTCCTCGGCGCGGGCAAGGGCATCTCCAAAGCGGGGCCCAGCCTGATCCTGGCGTACGCCATCGCGGGCTTCGTCATCTTCCTCATCATGCGGGCGCTCGGCGAACTGCTGCTGTACCGCCCGGTGTCCGGTTCCTTCTCGGACTACGCCCGCGAGTTCATCGGCCCCTTCGCGGGCTTCGTGACCGGCTGGACGTACTGGCTGTTCTGGGTCGTCACCGGCATCACCGAGGTGACCGCCGCGGCCGCCTACATGACCTACTGGTGGGACATCCCCCAGTGGCTGTCGGCACTGATCTTCACCGTCATCCTCTACGGCGCGAACCTGATCTCCGTGAAGCTCTTCGGCGAGCTGGAGTTCTGGTTCTCCATGGTCAAGGTCACCGCGATCATCGGCATGATCCTGATCTGCGCGGGCATCCTGACCCTCGGCTTCTCCGACGCCGGGGAGACCGCCTCGGTGAGCCACCTGTGGAGCCACGGCGGCTTCTTCCCCAACGGCATCGGCGAGACCCTCATGACCCTGCAGATGGTCATGTTCGCCTTCCTCGCCGTCGAGCTGGTCGGTGTCACCGCGGGCGAGTCCAAGGACCCCAAGACCGTGCTGCCCAAGGCGATCAACACCGTGCCGTGGCGCATCGCCGTCTTCTACGTCGGCGCGCTCATCATGATCCTGTCGGTCGTGCCGTGGACGCACTTCCAGCCGGGCGTCAGCCCCTTCGTGGCCGCCTTCGAGAAGATGGGCCTGGCCGCCGGCGCGGGCATCGTCAACTTCGTCGTGCTCACCGCCGCCCTGTCCTCCTGCAACTCCGGCATGTACTCCACCGGCCGCATGCTGCGCGACCTGGCGCTCAACAGCCAGGGGCCGAAGCTGTTCACCAGGCTGACGGCCAGCGGCACCCCGCTCGTCGGCACGACGTTCTCCGCCGCGCTGATGATGGTGGGCGTCTGGATCAACTACCAGTGGCCGGGCAAGGCGTTCGACTACGTCGTCTCCTTCGCCACCATCTCCGGCATGTGGGCGTGGATCGTCATCCTCATCTGCCAGATCCGCTACCGCGCCAAGGCCGACCGCGGCGAGCTGCCCCGCTCGGAGTTCCGCGCACCGGGCGCCCCGTACACGAGCTGGTTCGCGCTCGCGTTCATCGCCATGGTGATCGTGATGATGGGCATCGACAAGGACGCCCGGATCTCCCTGTACTGCGCGCCGCTGTGGGGCCTGATCCTCGGTGTCGCCTACTGGGTGCTCAAGCGCCGCAACCCCGAGGCCGCCGCCTTCCGCAGGCGCTGACGCCCTCCCGGGGACGTCCGGCCGGAGGGAACGCCCAGGCGATCCCGGCGGCCGCCGCTCAGGACGTCCGGCATATGGGCCGTTCCGTACCATCCCTCGGTACGGAACGGCCCTTCTGCTTATCCTGGCCGACATGCTGACCATCACCCAGGCCCTGTACGACCAGATCGTCGCCCACGCGCGCGAGGACCACCCCGACGAGGCGTGCGGGGTGATCGCCGGCCCCGTGGGCGAGGGCCGCCCCGAGCGCTTCATCCCGATGCTCAACGCCGCCCGCTCGCCCACCTTCTACGAGTTCGACTCGCAGGACCTGCTCAAGCTCTACCGCGAGATGGACGACCGCGACGAGGAGCCGGTCGTCATCTACCACTCCCACACCGCCACCGAGGCCTACCCCTCCCGCACCGACATCTCCTACGCCAACGAGCCCGGCGCCCACTACGTCCTGGTGTCCACCGCGGACGCCGACGGCGTCGGCGAGTTCCAGTTCCGCTCGTTCCGGATCGTCGCGGGCGAGGTCACGGAGGAGGAGGTCAAGGTGGTGGAGGCGTACTGAGCGGGACCGCGGCCCGCACTCCGGTGATCGCGCCCCGCACCCCCGGTCTCGCCCTGCGGATGCCATCTGTCCGCAAGCTGAGATCACATTCCGGAGGACGGACCGGGAATCGATACGATGAGCCCATGGTTCTTCTCGACGTGAGCGAAAAGGCGCCGGGCACGCTGCTCGTGGCGCGGCTGCACGTCGACCTGTGCAGGCTGAACAGCGCCATCTGTTGACACTCCGCCGCCGCGCCGTACGGCCGTGAGCCGCCGCGGCGTGCCACCGTGCGCCGCCGTGCGCCCTTCGAACCTCCGACATCTCCCGACAGGAGCCCTGAGCCATGGCCATCGAGGTCCGCATCCCGACCATCCTCCGCCAGTACACCGACGGCCAGAAGGCGGTGGAGGGCAACGGGAACACCCTCGCCGAGCTGTTCGCCGACCTCGACACCCGTCACGCGGGCATCCAGGACCGCATCGTGGACGGCGGCCAGCTGCGCCGCTTCGTCAACGTCTACCTGAACGACGAGGACGTCCGCTTCCTCGACGGCATCGACACCAAGCTGTCCGACGGCGACAACGTCACGATCCTGCCGGCGGTCGCCGGCGGTATGGCCTGACCGGCGATGCGTTACGACTCCCCGCTCGCCGCGGTCGGCAACACCCCCCTGGTGCGCCTGCCGCGGCTGTCGCCCTCCGACGACGTCCGCATCTGGGCCAAGCTGGAGGACCGCAACCCCACCGGCTCGATCAAGGACCGCCCGGCCCTGCACATGATCGAGCAGGCGGAGAAGGACGGCCGCCTCACCCCGGGCTGCACCATCCTGGAGCCGACCAGCGGCAACACCGGCATCTCGCTGGCCATGGCCGCCAAGCTCAAGGGCTACCGCATCGTCTGCGTGATGCCCGAGAACACCTCGCAGGAGCGCCGGGACCTGCTCGCCATGTGGGGCGCGGAGATCATCTCCTCGCCGGCCGCGGGCGGCTCCAACACCGCCGTGCGGGTCGCCAAGGAGCTGGCCGCCGAGCACCCGGACTGGGTGATGCTCTACCAGTACGGCAACCCGGGCAACGCCGGCGCCCACTACGCGACCACCGGCCCGGAGATCCTCGCCGACCTGCCCTCGGTGACCCACTTCGTCGCGGGCCTGGGCACCACCGGCACCCTGATGGGCGTCGGCCGCTACCTGCGCGAGCACAAGCCGGACGTGAAGATCGTCGCCGCCGAACCGCGCTACGACGACCTCGTGTACGGCCTGCGCAACCTCGACGAGGGCTTCGTCCCCGAGCTGTACGACGCCTCGGTCCTGACCACCCGCTTCTCGGTCGGCTCGGCCGACGCCGTCACCCGCACCCGCGAACTCCTCCAGCAGGAAGGAATCTTCGCGGGCGTCTCCACCGGCGCCGCCCTGCACGCCGCCCTCGGCGTGGGGAACAAGGCGGTCAAGGCGGGGGAGCGGGCGGACATCGTGTTCGTCGTCGCCGACGGCGGCTGGAAGTACCTGTCCACCGGCGTCTACACCGCGGCCACCACCGAGGAGGCCATCGAGACCCTCCAGGGCCAGCTCTGGGCCTAGGGTCTCCTCGGGGCCGGCGCGATCCGGACGACGGGCCCCGGCCCTCTCACGTCGCCAGGTGACGGACCTGGTCCCACAGGGCCGGGTCCACCACCCCCACCCGGCGGCGGAAGTCCCGTACCGGGACCTCCCGCAGCTCGTCCGTCTCCAGGAAGCTGGTCCGTCCCCGCGCGTCCCCGACCGAGCCCGGCGGCAGCGGGATCACCCCCGCGCGCTCGTCCCGGTAGCGGCTGGTGATCTTCGCCACCAGCGCCCGCCGCCCGTGCACCGAGATCACCAGGCACGGCCGGTCCTTCGCCCCCGCCCGGTCCTCGTACGGCACGGCCGCCCACCAGATCTCCGCCGGCCGCGGCCGGGCTCCCCGCACGGTCCGTACCGTTCGCACCGCCGGGCGCGCCCGCCCGGGCGGACGGCCCGGCGGCCCCGGGCGGCCCGCACCGCGGCGGCCCCGGCCCCAGCCGTCCACCAGCGCGACGACCAGCGCGAGCACCACCACCGCCGCGAGCGCCGGCCACCAGGACGTGTCCATACGACGACGGTACCGGCGCGCACCCGCCTCGCGCGCCCCGCTCCCCCCACGGGTACCCCGCATCCAGCCGAACCGGTGACACCACAGGTGAGTTCGCCCACAACGGCCCCTGGCGGAGGAGCGGCCCAAGGTTTCGCGCCTTACGCTCGACGGACCGCACGACCCCCGTTTCTTCACACATCCGCCAGCGGAGGTTTCTGCTTCATGAAGCTCACCGTCGTCGGCTGCTCGGGGTCGTTCCCGTCCGCGGAATCGGCCTGCTCGAGCTACCTCGTCGAGGCCGACGGCTTCCGGCTGCTCCTCGACATGGGCAACGGCGCCCTGGGCGAGCTGCAGCGCCACTGCGGTCTCTACGACCTCGACGCGATCTTCCTCAGCCACCTGCACGCCGATCACTGCATCGACATGTGCGCCTACTTCGTGGCGCGCTACTACCGGCACGACGGCGGCCGCTGCGCCCCGCTGCCCGTCTACGGACCCGAGGGCACCGAGCACCGGCTGACCACCGCCTACGCCGACACCCCCACCGCCTCCTCCATGAGCGAGGTCTTCGACTTCCACACGGTCAAGCCGGGCACCTTCGAGATCGGCCCGTTCACCGTGCACACCGAGCGCGTCGCCCACCCCGTGGAGGCCTACGGCATCCGCATCGAGCACGGCGGCGGATCGCTCACGTACTCCGGTGACACCGGCGTCAGCGCGGCCCTGGACGAACTCGCCCGCGACGCCGACCTGTTCCTGTGCGAGGCCGCGTTCACGCACGGCAAGGAGTCCATCCCCGACCTGCACCTCAACGGCCGCGAGGCGGGCGAGACCGCCACCCGCGCCCGCGCCCGGCGCCTGGTCCTCACCCACATCCCCCCGTGGACCGACCCCCAGGTCAACCTGGACGACGCCCGCGCCGTCTTCAGCGGCCCGGTGGAGCTGGCGGTGCCCGGGATGACGTACGAGATCTGACGCGGACGCAAGACGGACGAAGGCCCCCGGAACCGATCGGTTCCGGGGGCCTTCGTCCGTGCGGGGCCGGAGGCGTTACTTGGCCTCGGCCTTCTGCAGTTCCGCCAGTTCCTCGTCGGACTCGCGGCCCGGCGTGGGCAGGTTGAACTTGGTGATCGCGAAGCGGAAGACGACGTAGTAGACCACCGCGAAGCACAGGCCCACCAGGACCAGGCCCCACGGGTTGGTCGCGATGCCCAGGTTCAGGAAGAAGTCGACCGCGCCGGCCGAGAAACCGAAGCCGTCCTTCATGCCCAGTGCCCAGGTCAGCGCCAGCGAGACACCGGTCAGGACCGCGTGGATGGCGTACAGCACCGGCGCGATGAACATGAACGTGAACTCGATCGGCTCGGTGACACCGGTGACGAACGAGGTGAGCGCCAGGGAGAGCATCATGCCTCCGACGACCTTGCGGCGCTCGGGGCGGGCGCAGTGCACGATGGCCAGGCAGGCGGCCGGCAGCGCGAACATCATGATCGGGAAGAAGCCGGTCATGAACTGGCCGGCGGTCGGGTCGCCCGCCAGGAACCGGGCTATGTCACCGCTCTTGCCCTCGAACTCGCCCGCCTGGAACCACGGGAAGGAGTTGAGCAGGTGGTGCATGCCGATCGCGATCAGGGCGCGGTTGGCGACACCGAAGATGCCCGCGCCCACGGCGCCCGAGCCGACCAGCCACTCGCCGAAGTTGTGCAGCCCCGTGCCGAGGACCGGCCAGATGTACCCGAAGACGATGCCGAGCACCAGGCCCGCGAACGCCGACAGGATCGGCACCAGACGGCGCCCGCCGAAGAAGCCGGCCCAGTCGGGCAGCTTGGTGCGGTGGAAGCGCTGGTAGAGCAGGGCGACGACCAGGCCCATCACCACACCGCCGAGGACCTTGGCGTCCACTGGAGCGTCCACCAGGGCGACCTTGCCGTCGACGACCTTCTCCACCTGGGGGAGGTTCTTGTCGGTGAACGTGGCCAGCACGTTCTTGAAGACCAGGTAACCGACGACCGCGGCCAGCGCCGTGGAGCCGTCCGACTTCTTCGCGAAACCGATCGCGATGCCCACGGCGAACAGCAGCGCCATGTTGTCGAGGATGGCGTTGCCGCCGGCCGCCATGAAGCCCGCGATCTTCGTCAGGAAGGCGGGGAACTCCGGACGGCCCAGCATGTCGGGGTTGCCGAGGCGCACCAGCAGGGCGGCGGCGGGCAGGACCGCCACCGGCAGCATGAGGCTGCGGCCGATGCGCTGCAGCACGGCCATCACACCGGCGCCCTTCTTACCGGCCGCCGGGGCGGCGCTGGCGGTGGTCACAACTTCCTCCAGTGGGCATGGCGCCGCCCGGGAAAAAGGAAGGGGGACGGCGGCGTCTCCTAACCAGCGGTGCGCCACCCTGTCCCGGATGGCGCCGCATGGTCTACACCAGTAGTGGTGTAGACCTGTTGTAGCACGATGAAGGGTACATAAGGAACCCGCGATTCCAGCGACGAAAGCGTCACGCGCAGTGCCCGGCGGCGGCATGCCGAAGGCCCCCGGACCGGTAGTCCGGGGGCCCTGGGAGACCGGGAAAGACCGGGAAACACAGGCGCGGGCGCTACACCTTGGTGACGTCCTCGACCTCGTCCTCCGGCTCCCGTCCCGGCGTCTTCAGGTCGAACTTCATGATCACGAACCGGAAGACCGCGTAATAGACGGCCGCGAAACACAGACCGATCGGAATGACGGCCCACGGCCGGGTCGCCAGATTCCAGTTGATCACGTAGTCGATCAGTCCGGCCGAGAAGCTGAACCCGTCCTTGACCCCCAGCCCCCACGTCACCGCCATCGACACCCCCGTCAGCACCACGTGGAAGGCGTACAGCGCCGGCGCGATGAAGAGGAAGGAGTACTCCAGCGGTTCCGTGATCCCGGTGACGAACGACGTCAGCGCCACCGACAGCATCAGCCCGCCCACCTCCTTGCGGCGGTGCGGCTTGGCGCAGTGCGTGATGGCCAGCGCCGCCGCCGGCAGCGCGAACATCATGATCGGGAAGAATCCCGACGTGAACTGGCCCGCGTCCGGATCGCCCGCCAGGAACATGTTGATGTCCCCGTGCACGGTGGTCCCGTCCGGCTTGGTGTAACTGCCGAACTGGAACCAGATCGGCACGTTCAGGAACTGGTGCAGGCCGATCACCAGCAGCGCCCGGTTGGCGAGACCGAAGACGCCCGCGCCCCACGCGCCCAGGTCGCTCAGCCAGTCGCTGAAGCTCTCCAGCGCGTCCCCGATCGGCGGCCACACCCACAGGCACAGCGCCGCGAACAGGATCGCCACGAACGCCATGATGATCGGCACCAGCCGGCGGCCGTTGAAGAATCCCAGCCAGTCCACCAGCTTCGTGCGGTGGAAGCGCCGCCAGAAGTACGCCGCCAGCAGCCCCATGACGATCCCGCCGAAAACCCCGGGATTCTGGTACGTGAAAGCCGTCACCGAGCCGTCCGTCAGCCGGCAGCCCACATTCGGCACCGCCTCCGATCCCCCGGGGCAGTCCTCGGGGAACTGGCGCAGCACGTTGTAGTAGACGAGGAACCCCGCCACCGCCGCCAGCGCCGTCGACCCGTCGGCCTTCTTCGCCATCCCGATCGCCACGCCCACGCAGAACAGCAGCGGCAATCCCAGGGAGCCGTCCAGCAGCGCCCCGCCGGCCCCCGTCATCACCTTGGAGACCGACGTCCAGCCCAGCCCGTCCGCTCCGAACACGTCCGGCTGCCCGAGCCGGTTCAGGATGCCCGCGGCCGGCAGCACGGCGATCGGCAGCTGAAGGCTGCGGCCCATCTTCTGCAACCCTTGGAACACGCTGTTCCAGCGGGCGCGGGCAGGGCTTTCCACGCTGTCGGAACTCATCCGGTCTCCCTCCGGTCCGCTGAAACGGGGAGGCGGTTTGGCGGCCGTCCGACCGGTGGTGTAGACCAGTTGGCGACGGTTCCGCTGTCGTGACGCCATCATTCGGTACGCACCGCATGACCGCTCGCGAAGATGGGCCAACTGTGGGTTACTGCGACAAAGCGGTTCGGATCAGGGAGAAGGAACATGGCCAGCAAGGCTGAGAAGATCGTTGCCGGGCTCGGCGGCATCGACAACATCGAAGAGGTCGAGGGCTGCATCACCCGCCTGCGCACCGAGGTCGCCGACGCCTCGCTCGTCGACGAGGCCGCGCTCAAGGCCGCCGGCGCCCACGGCGTGGTCAAGATGGGCACCGCCATCCAGGTCGTCATCGGCACCGACGCCGACCCGATCGCCGCGGAGATCGAAGACATGATGTGAGCGCCCGCGGGCCCGCGCCGGCCCGCGAGCCCACCGCCGCAAGGGCCCCCTCCCCCCGCGGGACGGGGCCCTCGCGCGTGCCCCGCTAGGCTCGCCGCATGTCACGCATCGACGGCCGCACCCCCGAACAGCTCCGCCCCGTCACCATCGAACGCGGCTGGAGCAAGCACGCCGAAGGCTCCGTCCTGGTCTCCTTCGGCGACACCAAGGTCCTCTGCACCGCCTCCGTCACCGAAGGCGTCCCCCGCTGGCGCAAGGGCAGCGGCGAAGGCTGGGTCACCGCCGAGTACTCCATGCTGCCCCGCGCCACCAACACCCGCGGCGACCGGGAATCCGTCAAGGGCCGGATCGGCGGCCGCACCCACGAGATCAGCCGCCTCATCGGCCGTTCCCTGCGCGCCGTCATCGACTACAAGGCCCTCGGCGAGAACACCATCGTCCTGGACTGCGACGTCCTCCAGGCCGACGGCGGCACCCGCACCGCCGCCATCACCGGCGCCTACGTCGCGCTGGCCGACGCGGTCGCCTGGGCCCAGGCCAAGAAGATCGTCCGGGCCGGCCGCCGCCCCCTCACCGGCACCGTCGCCGCCGTCTCCGTCGGCATCGTCGGCGGCGTGCCCATGCTCGACCTCTGCTACGAGGAGGACGTGCGCGCCGAGACCGACATGAACGTCGTCTGCACCGGCGACGGACGCTTCGTCGAGGTCCAGGGCACCGCCGAGGCCCAGCCCTTCGCCCGCGGCGAACTCGACGCCCTGCTCGACCTCGCCGTCGGCGGCTGCACGGAACTCGCGGGCCTCCAGCGCGCGGCGCTTGATACGGTCGACGGAGAGTAAAGGGCACCCCAAGCGCGGGCCGACGCGGGGCGGCCGGGAACGCAACTCGGCCGGCCGCCCCCGCGTCCTTACGCACACAGGCGCACCCGCCAGCCACCGCCCGAACGGGAGGACCGCACCCATGGCCGCGACCCGCAGCCGCAGCCGCCGCACCGCCATCGCCGCCGCGGCCCTGGCCGCCACCGCCCTCACCGCCGCCCTGACCACCGGCTGCGACGCCGTGGACAAGGCGCTGGACTGCGTCCGGACCGCCGACGCGATCGCCGACAGCGTCACCGAGCTCCAGCAGGCGGTGGAGAACGCCTCCAACGACCCGTCCCGGCTCCAGGAGTCCCTCGACTCCATCGAGAAGAACCTCGACAAGATCGGCGACGAGACCGGCGACGCCGACGTCAACCAGGCCGTCGACGACCTCGGCAAGGCCGTCGGCAACGTCCGTACGGCCGTCGAGAACGGCGACCCCACCCCCGACATCGGCCCGGTCACCGACGCGGCCGGGGAGCTGACCCGGGTCTGCACGCCGTGAGCGAGCGGTCGTGGGGACCGGAATACTGGACCCCATGACCCGCTTGATCCTCGCCACCCGCAACGCCGGAAAGATCACCGAGCTGAAGGCCATCCTGGCCGAGGCCGGTCTGCCGCACGAACTGGTGGGCGCCGACGCCTACCCCGAGGTACCCGACGTCAGGGAGACGGGCGTCACCTTCGCCGAGAACGCCCTCCTCAAGGCCCACGCGCTGGCCCAGGCCACCGGCCTGCCCGCCGTCGCCGACGACTCCGGCCTGTGCGTCGACGTCATGAACGGCGCCCCCGGCATCTTCTCCGCCCGCTGGGCCGGCCGCCACGGCGACGACAAGGCCAACCTGGACCTGCTCCTGGCCCAGCTCGCGGACATCGCCGACGAGCACCGCGCCGCCCACTTCGCCTGCGCCGCCGCCCTCGCCCTGCCCGACGGCACGGAACGGGTCGTGGAGGGCCGGCTGCGGGGCGTCCTGCGCCACGAGCCGGCCGGCTCGGGCGGCTTCGGGTACGACCCGATCCTCCAGCCGGAGGGCGAGACGCGCACCTGCGCGGAGCTGACGGCACAGGAGAAGAACGCCATCAGCCACCGGGGGAAGGCGTTCCGGGCGCTGGTGCCGGTGGTGCGGGAGCTGCTGGGCTGAGGAGGGGGCTGCCGGGCCGCGCGCCGGGCGACGCACGAAGGGGCCGTCCGGTGGACGGCCCCTTCGCCGCATGGGCCCGGTGGGACTCGAACCCACGACACACCGGACCTAAACCGGCGCCCTCTGGCCAACTGGGGTACGGGCCCGCAGCGCCGCCTACTCTACTGGGCGGCGGGCGCGGCGTTGCCCCGCACGGGCGGGAGCGCTCAGATACCGAGATCCTTGATGATCTTGGCCACGTGTCCCGTCGCCTTCACGTTGTACAGGGCCCGCTCGACCTTGCCCTCCTCGTCCACGACCACCGTGGAGCGGATGACGCCGACGACCGTCTTGCCGTACAGCTTCTTCTCGCCGAAGGCGCCGTACGCCTCCAGGACGGACTTGTCCGGGTCGGCGAGGAGCGTGACCTTCAGCGATTCCGCCTCGCGGAACCTGGCCAGCTTCTCCGGCTTGTCGGGCGAGATGCCGACCACGTCGTAGCCGGCGCCGGCCAGCAGGTCCAGGTTGTCCGTGAAGTCGCACGCCTGCTTGGTGCAGCCGGGCGTGAGGGCGGCGGGGTAGAAGTAGACGATGACCTTGCGGCCCTTGTAGTCGGACAGGGACACCTCGTTGCCGTCGGCGTCCTGGAGGGTGAAGGCGGGGGCCACGTCCCCGGGCTGGAGTCGCTCGCTCATCGATCTAGCGTAACCGGGGGTCCTGACCGTGCGGCGTGGCGGGAAGCTGACAGACTGTCCAGAACAGCATCAGCTTCACTTCGGAGGCCGTACGGTGGCGGACACGTCGGACACGAGAACCCCGGCGCAGATCGAGGCGGACATCAGGCGCCGTCGCGAGGTGCTGGCCGAGACGCTCGACGAGATCGGGGTGCGGGTGCACCCCAAGACGATCATGGGGGACGCGAAGGCCAAGGTGGTCGCCAACGTCGACCACACCCTCGGGCGGGCCTACGTCGGCGTCAATCGCGCCGTCAGCGACGTGAAGGCCCGGTTCGTGGACGAGGAGGGGGCGCCCCGGCTGGAGCGGATCGTGCCCGTCGCCCTCGTCGTGGTCGGCGTGGTGGGGCTGCTCGCCCTCGGCACCCGGCGGCGCAAGAGCTGACAAGGGCTGGAATTGGGGCCACCCACCCGTCCACGGACGCGTCGAAGGCAGGTAGGTTCAAGGGCGTGAGCGCCAACAGAAACGAGCACAGCACCCAGCACGACAAGCTGCCCATCCGGATGCTGCACGACCGCGTACTCGTGCGGCAGGACACGAGCGAGGGCGAGCGGCGTTCGGGGGGCGGAATCCTGATTCCCGCCACGGCGGCGGTCGGCCGCCGGCTGGCGTGGGCCGAGGTGGTCGCGGTGGGCCAGAACGTGCGGACCGTGGAGCCGGGCGACCGGGTCCTGTTCGACCCGGAGGACCGTGCCGAGGTCGAGGTGCGGGGGGTCGCGTACGTGCTGATGCGCGAGCGCGACCTGCACGCCGTGGCCGCGGACCGGTTCGAGGGGTCGGAGGACTCGACGGGTCTGTACCTGTAGGCGTCCGGACCCGTCGACGTCCGGGCCCGCCTGCGGATCCTCGGTCGTGAAAGGCCCAAGGGGCCGGTGACCAGCGTCACCGGCCCCTTGGGCCTTTCTTTGCTACCTTGGAAGGACCCCGACGAGACGCGCCGTACCGGGTGAAGGCAAAGACGACGCACCCCCGTTCAGTTCGTACGTCGTTCGTTCTCGGAGGTGCCGTCATGGCCTGGGTTCTGCTGATCGTCGCGGGTCTGCTCGAGGTCGGCTGGTCGATCGGGATGAAGTACACCGACGGCTTCACCCGCCTCGTCCCCAGCCTGCTCACCGGAGCCGGCATCGTCGGCAGCATGGTGCTGCTGTCGTACGCCGCCCGCACCCTGCCCATCGGCACCGCCTACGGCGTGTGGGTCGGTATCGGCGCGGCCGGTGCGGCGGTGCTCGGCATGGTGGTGCTGGGTGAGCCGGCCACCGCCGCCCGGATCTTCTTCATCTGTCTGCTGCTGGTCGCCGTGGTGGGGCTGAAGGCGACCTCCGGTCACTGACCGGGCACGGTCACTCGCGGCGGGACTGCGTCTGCGGAACCCCGGCCGTCGGCCCGGCACCGCCGTCCCCGGTGCCGGGCTCGGGGGCGCCGCCGTCGCCGGTGTCACCGGTCGCGCCGTCGCCCTGCCCGGTGCCGTCCTCCGGGGCGCCCGTGCCGGTGCCGGGCGCGGTCCCGCCGGTCGGGTCGGCGGCCGCGCCGCCGTCCTCGGTGCCGCTGCCCTCGGTGGCGGCACCGTCCCCGGCGCCCTGGCCCGGGTCCGGCGACGGGCCGGCGTCCTCGGGCCGCTGCGACGGGGTGCCGGCGCCGGAGGGCTCGCCCGAGCCCTCGCCGGCCGAGGGGCTCGCGGGCAGCGGCCGCACGGTGTCGGCGCCGGCCTGGAGCCGGAGGTCGAAGTCGCGCACCGGCTCGCCCTCCAGCGCGTCCCGGGTGTACTGGGCCCAGATGTCCGTGGGCGCGCCGCCGCCGTTGATGCGCGGCAGGCCCATCACGCCGTACAGCGACTTGTGCCGGGCGGTCACCGGGTCCTGGCCCATGACGGCGACGACGGTGGCGAGGTCGGGGGTGTAGCCCGCGAACCAGGCCGCCGTGTCCTCCTCGGCGGTGCCGGTCTTGCCCGCCGCGGGGCGGCCCGCGTTCTGGGCGGCGGTGGCGGTGCCGTTCTGGACGACGCCGCGCAGGACGGAGGTGGTGGTGTCGGCGGCCTGGCGGCTGACGGCCTGCCGCTCCTTCCGGGCGGGCAGCTCGATCTCCTGCCTGCCGTCCTTGGTGACCTTCTCGACCAGCGTGTACGTGCCGTGCTCGCCGTGGTTGGCGAGCGTGGCGTACGCCTCGGCCATGTCGAGCACGCTGGCGGTGGCCGTGCCCAGGGCGATGGACGGGCTCGGGTACATGTTGGGGGTGTCGGCCGGCAGCCCGAGGTCGACCGCGGTCTGCTTCACCTTGTCGGAGCCGACGTCGACCGCCATCTGCGCGTAGACGGCGTTCACGGACTTGTCGGTGGCCTCGCGGACGGTGATGTCGCCGTAGGAGTGCTGGTCCTCGTTCTCGGGGGCGTAGTAGCCGCCGTCCCAGCCCTGCACGGGCCGCTTGTTGGTGCCGTCGTAGACGGTGTTCGGGGTGATCGCGCGGCCGTCCTGGGTGCGGGAGCCGTTCTCCACGGCCGAGGTGAACACGAACGGCTTGAAGGTGGAGCCGACCTGGAAGTCGCGGCGGGTGGCGTTGGGGGTGTACTGCTTCACGTAGTCGATGCCGTTGTACATCGCCACGACCTTGCCGGTCCGGGGGTCGACCGAGGCACCGCCCGCGCGGACGTAGGTGTCGACCTTGCGGTCGGGGTCGAGCTTCGACATCAACTGGTCGTCGACGGCCTTGACGAAGGCGTCCTGCTTGTCCTTCTGGAGCGTGGTGGTGATGCGGTAGCCGCCCGCGTCGAGCGACTCCTCGTCGACGATCTTGTTCTGGACCAGGTAGTCCGTGACGATCTGGACGATGTAGCCGCGCTGCCCGGACAGGCCGGTGGAGACGGTGGTCTCCTTCGGCATGGGGAACTTCATGCCGTCCCGCTCGGAGCGGGTGAGCCAGCCCTTCTTGACCATGCCGTCCAGGACGTAGTTCCAGCGGCTCTCGGCGGCGGACCTGTTCTCCGGGTGGGCGACGACGTCGTACTCGCTCGGCGCGTTGAGCAGGGCGGCGAGGTAGGCGCCGCGGGCCGGGTCCAGTTCGGTGGCGTCCACGCCGTAGTACGCCTGGGCGGCGGCCTGGATGCCGTAGGCGTTGCGGCCGAAGTAGCTGGTGTTGAGGTAGCCCTCCAGGATCTCTTCCTTGCTCTTCTCGCGGTCCAGCTTGATCGCGATGAAGAACTCCTTCACCTTGCGGGTGACGGTCTGCTCCTGGCCCAGGTAGTAGTTCTTGACGTACTGCTGGGTGATGGTCGAGCCGGACTGCTTGCCCTTGCCGGTGGCGGTGTTCCAGGCGGCGCGGACCATGGCGGTGGGGTCGACGGCGGACTCGGTGTAGAAGTCCCGGTCCTCGGCGGCCAGCACGGCGTGCTGGGCGTCCTTGGAGATCTGGGCGAGCGAGACGCTCTCCCGGTTGACCTCGCCGTCGCGCGCGAGCTGGCTGCCGTCGGCGTACAGGAAGACGTTGCTCTGCTTGGTGGCGAGCGCGTTGGCGGGCGGGATCTTGACCAGCGAGTAGCCGAGGAAGAGGCCGCCGGCCAGCAGCACGAGGCCGACGACGCAGATGGTCAGCGTCATCCGCCAGGTGGGGAACAGCCGGCGCCAGCCGGTGCGTCTGCGTGTGGTCGGCTTGTCGCCTCCGGGTTCGTCGGCCGCCTGGGGCGCTCCCGGTGCCCAGCCCTTGTTCGGCTGCTGCGGCTCGTCGCTCATGTCGTGCACGGACTCCTGTTTTCGCGTCGTACGTTTCCCGTACGGCCTCGTACGCCAAATGCGTCCCCCATGAAGACTCTCGCACCGCGCGTTCCGTTCCCGGTGACCGGCGGTACCCGCGAAAATCCCGTGGCTCGCCGGCGGCCGGCGCACTAGGCTCCTGCGCTTCGGTGCCCGGCGGGTGAGGAGGGCGGTGGGCGTGGGCGCGGGGCGGTTGTACGCGGCCGTGGCGGCGGGGGGCTTCCGACGGTACGCGACCTATCGGGCGGCCACTGCGGCCGGGGTGTTCACCAACACCGTCTTCGGACTGGTCCTGGTCCATGTCCATCTGGCCCTGTGGGCGCAGAAGCCGCAGCTCGGGGGGTACGACCAGGCGCAGGCGGTCACCTACGTGTGGCTCGGGCAGGCGATGTTGTCCACGCTGGCGATCGGCGGCGGGGGCATCGAGGACGAACTGATGGAACGCATCCGGACGGGTGATGTCGCGGTCGACCTGTACCGGCCGGCCGATCTCCAGCTCTGGTGGCTGGCCGCCGATCTGGGCCGGGCGTTCTTCCAGCTCCTGGGCCGCGGGGTGGTGCCGTTCGCGGTCGGGGCGCTGTTCTTCCCGGTCCGGCTGCCCGGGGAGGCGGCGGCCTGGGCGGCGTTCCTGGTCGCGGTGGTGCTGGCCATGGTGGTGAGCTTCGCGATCCGGTTCCTGGTGGCGCTCTCGGCGTTCTGGCTGCTGGACGGCACCGGGGTGCTGCAACTGGCGTGGATCGCGGGGTTCTTCTGCTCGGGGATGCTGCTGCCGCTGAACGTGTTCCCGGGGGCGCTCGGCGAGGTCGTACGGGCCCTGCCGTGGTCGTCCCTGCTCCAGGGCCCGGCGGACGTGCTGCTGGGGGAGGCCGATCCGCTGGGCACGTACGCCTTCCAGGCCGGGTGGGCGCTGGTGCTGCTGGCGGCGGGGCGGCTGGTGCAGTCGGCGGCGACCCGGAGGGTGGTGGTCCAGGGTGGGTGAGGCG
>NZ_WYCT01000906.1 GCF_011008945.1 Streptomyces harenosi | reverse complement strand
ATTCCAAGCCGTCCGGCACGCCGAACCGCATCGCACCGCACGGAAGCTCCCTCGGCGACATAGCGCGGGTGCTAGGCGTGCCGGTCTCCAGCTTCTTCGCATCGGCGCCGGACGCCGAGACGCCGGGGGCGCACGAGGATCCGGCCGCCGCGGCCCTCCTCGATCTCGTCCGGTGC
Organism: Streptomyces harenosi; assembly: GCF_011008945.1. Taxonomy (GTDB): domain Bacteria; phylum Actinomycetota; class Actinomycetes; order Streptomycetales; family Streptomycetaceae; genus Streptomyces; species Streptomyces harenosi. Next base: position 255 of record NZ_WYCT01000906.1, on the reverse strand, counting down.
TACCTGCTGCGGGCCAGCCCCGAGGCGCGCCGATACGTCGTCGCCCGCGTACGGGCTTTGGTGGATTCCGCCTCCCCGTGAGGCGCGCTGCCCGCAACGATCGGCGGCGCGCTCGGTTCGACCCGCGCGCGCCGTTCGGATCAGGCCCGGACGGCGCAGGCGCGCGGACCCATCATGTCGCGCCGGACGATCTCGATCGACCAAGACGTGGCTGGTGTCTCGGCCGGTGCGGCCCGGTGCCCTCAGGGCAGAGAC
>NZ_WYCT01000905.1 GCF_011008945.1 Streptomyces harenosi | reverse complement strand
GCCCTGCACACGCGGGCCATCGGCCGGCAACCACGCGCCGGCCGCGACTGCACAGGCGGTGGCCAGCGGAACGATCACCGCCAGCACCGCCGGCCAGCCGAACGCCTGGGTCAGCACGCCACCGAGCAGCGTGCCCAGCGCCAGGCCGACCGCACTGGCCATGCTCCAGATCGCCAGTGCGCGGTTGCGCACCGGGCCTTCCGCATACAACGTGTTGATCAGCGCCAGCGTGGCCGGGAACAGCAACGCGGCACCGATGCCCTGCGCCGCGCGCGCGATGATCAACAGGGTGGCATTCGGCGCCAGCGCGCCGAACAGCGACGCCAGCGCGAACAGCAGCATGCCCAGCCGGTAGAAGCGGCGGCGGCCGATCAGGTCGGCGGCGCGCCCGCCCAGCAGCAGGCTGCCGCCGAACGCCACGGTGTAGGCAC
>NZ_WYCT01000904.1 GCF_011008945.1 Streptomyces harenosi | reverse complement strand
GCTGCGTGCGCCTGCCGCAGGCGTTCGCGCAGAAGCTGTTCAGCGAAACCCAGCGCGGCGATACGGTGGTGGTGGCCGACGCCAAGAGTTCGCCGATGACCCTGGCCTATCCTTCGGTGCTGGCCCCGGTCAACGCGCGCGGCCAGGCTTTGCCGGAAACCGAGGGCGGGGCCCCGGCGCAGGCTTGGTGGGACGACAGCGCAGCCCCGGCCGGGCAGGTCGGCATCCTGGTCAGCCTGCATGACCAGCGCCTGTACGTGCTGCGCGATGGCGTGATGATCGGCGAGTCGCCGCTGAAGGCCGACGCCCTGCCCGCATTCCAGGGCACCACGCTGTTCGTGATGGGGCAGGGCTACAGCGATACGCCCAGCCCGCTGGACGTGAACCAGCGCCTGCACCAGTGGACGGCCTATCCGCTGCTGGGCCAGGAT
>NZ_WYCT01000903.1 GCF_011008945.1 Streptomyces harenosi | reverse complement strand
GCTGGAGATCGCGGCGAACCGGATGGGACGAAGGGAAAGTAGCCGCGCTTTCGTTTTCCACGCGCGTGGTAGGCTCGGGCCATGGGCGAAACCGTAGCCATCCTCGGCGCCAGCAACAACCCCTCGCGGTACGCTTACCTCGCGTTCCGCAAACTGCGCGAGCACGGGCACCGGCCGATTCCGGTGAACCCCGCGATGAAGGAGCTCGAGGGCGTGCCCGCGGTGGCGCGGCTAGAGGATATTCACGAAGTAGTGGACACCCTCACGATGTACGTGGGCCAAGCGCGCTCAACGCCGCTCACGAAAGAGATTCTCGCGCTGAAGCCGGGGCGGGTGATCTTCAATCCGGGAAGCGAAAATCCCGTACTGGAAGCCGAGCTCACGCGCGCGGGAATTCCTTACGAGCATGCGTGCACGCTCGTGCTTTTGAG
>NZ_WYCT01000902.1 GCF_011008945.1 Streptomyces harenosi | reverse complement strand
CTACGGCGACCGCGCTGTGTGGATCGGCTACGACCCGGCCGAGACCGGCGACAGCGCGGGCATCGTGGTGGTAGCCCCGCCGCTGGTGCCCGGCGGCAAGTTCCGCGTGCTGGAACGCCATCAGTTCAAGGGCATGGAGTTCAAGGACCAGGCCGCGTTCATCGAGCAGATTACCAAGCGCTATTGGGTGACCTACATCGGCGTGGATGCGACCGGCATGGGCACCGGCGTTGCACAGCTGGTGCGCCAGTTCTTCCCCGGCGTGACCGTCTTCAACTACTCGCCCGAGGTGAAAACGCGGCTGGTGCTGAAAGCCTACGACGTAATCAATGACGAACGGCTGGAGTACGACGCCGGCTGGACCGACCTCACGCAGTCACTGCTGGCGATCCAGAAAACCATCACCCCGAGCGGGCGCCAGGTGACCTACAC
>NZ_WYCT01000901.1 GCF_011008945.1 Streptomyces harenosi | reverse complement strand
GTTCAATGCCGATGGCGTGCTGCCGGCCAAGGTGCCGTACGCCACCCCGGCGGTGCGCGTGTTCGCCCGCGAGCTGGGCGTGGACCTGCTGCAGATCAACGGCACCGAGAAGGGTGGCCGCATCACCAAGGGTGACGTACAGAAGTTCGTCAAGGCCGCGCTCAGCGGTGGCGTGCCGGCAGCTGCCGGTGGCGCCGTCGCTGCTGGTGGTGGCCTGAACCTGCTGCCGTGGCCGAAGGTCGACTTCAGCAAGTTCGGCGAGACCGAAGTCCAGCCGCTGTCGCGCATCAAGAAGATCTCCGGTGCGAACCTGGCCCGCAACTGGGCCATGATCCCGCACGTCACCCAGTTCGAGCAGGCCGACATCACCGACCTGGAAGGCCTGCGCGTGGCGTTGAACAAGGAGAACGAGAAGGCCGGCATCAAGCTGAC
>NZ_WYCT01000900.1 GCF_011008945.1 Streptomyces harenosi | reverse complement strand
GCGTCCTCCTGCTCCAGCGCCGGTTCGGGCTGGGCCAGCAGGTCCGGGGCAAGCCAGCGCACGACGTTGCTCACAGCATGGCCTCCGCGCTGCCGCCGATGGTGACGGTGCCTTCATCGGCCATGCGCTTGACGATGGCCAGGATCTCGCGCTGCGCGCCTTCCACGTCGGACAGGCGCACCGGCCCGCGGGCTTCCATGTCTTCCAGCAGGATCTCGGCCGCGCGCTGCGACATGTTGCGGGTGATCTTGTCGCGCACCTTGATGTCGGCGCCGCGCAGGGCCAGGCCCAGGCGCTCGCCGCTCACCTCGCGCAGCACCAGCTGCATCTCGCGGTCGTCCAGGTCGACCAGATCGTCGAACACGAACATCAGGTCCTGGATGCGGTTGCTCAACGGCGCATCGATGCGGGCGATTTCGCCCAGGATCGCCT
>NZ_WYCT01000899.1 GCF_011008945.1 Streptomyces harenosi | reverse complement strand
GGCCATAGCGGCCGTTGTAGCCTTCAGCACCCCGCGCATACGCGGGGTCACGCATCGCCTCGTCCAGCGAGATGAAGCGATAGCCGCGGCGCTTCGTGGCCGCCACCAGTTCGGCGAAGGTGGCCGCGTTGAGCTCATTGGCGTGCATCAGCCACACCTGCGGCAGCGCGTACCCCAGCAGCGCCTGCGATTGTTTCTCGTAATAGTCCAGCTTGTTCAGCATGTACGGCACGTAGCCCTTGCGCAGCTGCGCCAGCGTCGCCGCGCGCGCGGGCGAGTCCGCCTGCTCGTTCATCACGTTGGCATAGGCGAACGCCCACACCCACTCACCGTTGTCCACCGTCACCGGTGCCACGCGGTAGCCATGCTGTTTGAAGAACGCATCCATCTGCACGCGCTCATCCGCGGTGCGCCCGGCACGCAGGTAAGGGT
>NZ_WYCT01000898.1 GCF_011008945.1 Streptomyces harenosi | reverse complement strand
GTCCAGGCCGGACTGGGTAGCGCGCGTGACGCGATGGCGTACCTGTGCAGCGTCGATGCGGGTGCGCCCATCCAGTACTCGTTCGGCGGCGCCGAGATCGCGGGTCGCCCGTTCTACAGCGCGGACTTCACCCGGCTGAATTTCGAAGTGCGGCGTGGCGTGCTCGCCCAGGTGCTGGAAGAGATCGCCGCGGCGCTGCATGCGCCGCGGCCGCCAACCTATTACGTGGCCTCGCTGCCGATCACGCGGGCACTGCTGCCGGCATTCGCGCAGGCCAACGACGCCGGGCTGGCGAAGCAGGGCATCGACGCCACAGCCAGCATCTGGATCGGCAACCGGGTGACGGCCTCGTGCCATTTCGACACACCCGACAACCTCGCCTGCTGCGCGGTGGGGCAGCGCGAGTTCACGCTGTTCCCGCCCGCCCAGGTCG
>NZ_WYCT01000897.1 GCF_011008945.1 Streptomyces harenosi | reverse complement strand
CATCGGCATCCTGGTGGTGATGCCGGAACTGAAGATGCCGGCGCTGACCCAGTTCGCCGCCAGCGGTGATGGCCCGGTGTGGAAGGGCGGCATGTTCCCCTTCCTGTTCATTACCATCGCCTGCGGTGCGGTCTCCGGTTTCCACGCACTGATCTCCTCCGGCACCACGCCGAAGCTGCTGGCCAATGAAGCGCACATGCGCTACATCGGCTACGGCGGCATGCTGATGGAATCGTTCGTGGCGGTGATGGCGCTGGTGGCGGCCTCGATCATCGATCCGGGCATCTACTTCGCGATGAACAGCCCGGCCGCCGTGATCGGTGCCGATGCAGCCTCGGCGGCGCACTACATCACCAACACCTGGGGCTTCACCATTACCCCCGAGCAGTTGACCGCGACCGCGGCCGCCATTGGTGAACCGACCATCCTGCAC
>NZ_WYCT01000008.1 GCF_011008945.1 Streptomyces harenosi | reverse complement strand
GGACAGGCCCCCGGGCCCCGCTCCCGGGCCCCGTCCCCGAGCCCTGCCCCGGCCCCGTCCGCGGCCGGTGCGGGGCGCCGCACCGGCACAATGGTGCCGTGAACGAGCCGATACCCGTGAGCCGCGTCGTCGATCACGGCACCGCCAAGCTGATGCCGGACGTGGACCGGGAGCGCGCCTGGCTGCTGACGGTCGACGGGGCGCCGCAGTCCTACGTCGACCTCGACGCCCCGGCGCACCTGGAGTTCGAGTACGCCCGCCGGCTCGGGCACGTGCTGGACACCGCCGCCGCCCCGGGGCGCGCGCTGGACGTGCTGCACCTCGGCGGCGGCGCGCTCACCCTGCCCCGGTACGTGGCCGCGACCCGCCCCGGTTCCCGGCAGGACGTCGTGGAGGCCGACCGCGGCCTGCTGGAGCTGGTCGCCGAGCACCTGCCCCTCCCGGACGGCGCCGCCGTCGCCCTGCACGCCGCCGACGCCCGGGCCTGGCTGGAGGCCGCCCCCGGCGACTGTGCCGACGTGGTGGTGGCCGACGTGTTCGGCGGTTCACGCGTGCCCGCCCACCTGACCTCCGTCGCCTACGCCCGCGAGGCCGGGCGGGTGCTGCGGGCCGACGGCGTGTACGTGGCCAACCTGGCCGACGGCGCCCCGTTCGCCTTCCTCCGTTCCCAGCTCGCCACCTTCGCGGAGGTCTTCTCCGAACTGCTGCTGATCGCCGAGCCGGGCGTGCTGCGCGGGCGCCGGTTCGGCAACGCGATCCTGGCGGCGTCCCACCGGCCCCTGGCGGTGGCCGCGCTCGCCCGGCTCACCGCGGCCGACGCCTTCCCCGCCCGGGTCGAGCACGGCGCCGCCCTGCGGGACTTCACCGGCGACGCCCGCCCGGTGCGGGACGAGGACGCCGTACCGTCACCCGAGCCCCCCGACGGGGCGTTCGGCATCGGGTGAGGCGTCCCCGGACTCCCGGCCGCCGTGCGTCACGTGCTTCGTACGGCGCCGCAGGTTCCGCACGTCCGGCACGCACAGCACCGCCGCCGTCATCACCACGATCAGCGCGGCGCAGCCCCACAGCGAGGGCGTCCGCCCGAACGCCTCCTCGGCCGGGCCCGCCAGCGCCGTCGCCAGCGGCATCAGCGCCACCGAGCCGAACCAGTCGTAGGCCGAGACCCGGGAGAGCTTGTCCTCCGGTATCTCCTGGTGCAGCGCGGTCATCCAGGAGACGCCGAACACCTCCAGGGTGACGCCGGTCACGAACATCACCGCGCACAGCGCCCCGATCGGGACCGGGACGGCGAGCGCGGCGGACGGCAGGGCGAGCGGGAAGACGCACAGCGTGCCCGCGAGCAGCAGACGACGCGGTTTCCAGCGGGTCATCAGCAGCGCGCCGGCGACCGTGCCGGCCCCGAAGAACCCCAGCGCCACGCCCCAGGGCCCCGCACCGCCCAGGTGGTCGCGCGCCACCAGGGGGCCGTAGACCGCGTCGGCCGCGCCCACGACCGCGTTGGCGATGGAGAACTGGACGACGATGCCCCACAGCCACGGGCGGCCGGCCACCTCGCGCCAGCCCTCCCGCAGATCGGCGAGCAGGCCGCCGCCCGGCTCCCGGGGCGGGATGTGGCTCACGTCCAGCAGGCCGCGCAGCGCTCCGGCGACCGCGAAGGCGGCGGCGTCCGCCGCCAGCACCCAGCCGGGGCCGATCACGGCGACCATCGCGCCGCCCAGCGCCGCCCCGCCGAGCGCGGCGCCCTGCATCGCCATCCGGAACACCGCGAAGGCCCGGCCCGCCTGGTCGCCCTGGACCGAGGACATCAGCATCCCCTCGGCCGCCGGGCTGAAGAAAGCCTGGCCGGTGCCGCCCAGCGCGGTCAGCAGCATCATCTGCCACAGGCGCGCCTCCCCGGTCAGGACGAGCGCGGCGAAGGCCGCCTGCGACAGGCAGTTCAGCGCGTTGGCCGCGACCATGACCCGGTGGCGCGGCAGGCGGTCGGCGACGGCGCCGCCGATCAGCAGGAACAGCACCAGCGGCAGGGTGCGGGCGGCGGCCACCAGGCCCACGTCCCCGCCGTCGCCCCCGGCCTCCAGCACGGCGAACGCGGCGGCGATCAGCGCGCCCTGGCTGCCGAGGCTCGTGACCACCGCGGCGGCGGTCAACAGGGAGTAGTTGCGGCCCGCCCAGGCGGGTCTGCGGGGGCGTCGGGAAGGTGCGGCGGCGGTGGTCACGGGCCGACTATCGCCGCACCCCGTCCGACTTGCCAAATGCGATTCCGGCCCTCCCGTGCCGGTTTGCCGCGCCCGCCGTCCCCGGGCGGGCCCGCTCCCGGCGGGCCGGTGGCCCCGAGCCGGTGCCGGACTGTCGCCACGCGGGCTACTCGTGGGTAACATGCGGCCATGAGCGCAGATCAGATGTCGATCGGCGAGATGCTCGCCGCCACCGTGCCGATGGTTCGCACCCTGAACCTCGAATACCTGGAGACCACGCCCGAGAAGGCCGTGCTGGCCCTTCCCGACCAGGGCGAGTACCACAACCACGTCGGCGGCCCGCACGCCGGGGCCATGTTCACCCTCGGCGAGTCGGCCAGCGGGGCGGTCGTCCTGGCCGCCTTCGGCGACCAGCTCTCGCGCGCCGTGCCGCTGCTGGTCCACGCCGAGATCGCCTTCAAGAAGGTCGCGCTGGGGCCCGTCACCGCCACGGCGACGCTGGGCCGCCCGATCGCGGAGGTCGTCGCCGAACTCGACGCGGGCACGCGCCCGGAGTTCCCGGTCGGCGTGGCCATCCGGCGCGAGGACGGCGCCGTCACCGGGGAGATGACGGTCCTGTGGACCCTGCGCCCCAACCGCTGACACCCCGCGCGGGCGGCGGGCGCACCCCCGCCGCCCGCTGCCGTCCGGCGGGGGAGCGGCCCGCGTGTCCCTGGTCACCGGCGGCGCCGTGAGGCGCGGGCGCGGACCGGCGAACCGGTAGGCTTCCCGGGCGTGCGCCTCCTCGCGCGCACGCCCGGGAAGCCCGGGAACAGGGACGCGAATCGGGAGGATGGGGCGTTGCACGTCCAGGAGTGGCTCGACACCGTGCCCGCGGTGGCCGTCTACGCCGTCGTGGGGCTGGTCATCGGTCTGGAGAGCCTGGGCATCCCGCTGCCGGGCGAGATCATCCTGGTGTCGGCGGCCCTGCTGTCCTCCCAGCACGCCGGCATCGACCCCGTGATCCTCGGCGTGTGCGCCAGCGCGGGCGCCGTGATCGGCGACTCCATCGGCTACGCCATCGGCCGCAAGGGCGGACGGCCGCTGCTGGCCTGGCTGGGGAGGAAGTTCCCCCGGCACTTCAGCGAGGGCCATGTCGCCACCGCCGAGCGGTCCTTCCAGAAGTGGGGCATGTGGGCCGTCTTCTTCGGCCGCTTCGTCGCCCTGCTGCGCATCTTCGCCGGCCCGCTCGCAGGCGTGCTGCGGATGCCGTACTGGAAGTTCCTGACCGCCAACGTGCTCGGCGGCATCCTCTGGGCGGGCGGCACCACCGCCGTCATCTACTACGTCGGCATCGTCGCCGAGTCCTGGCTCAAGCGCTTCTCCTGGCTCGGCCTGGTGGCCGCCGTGCTGATCGGCCTGACCTCGGTGCTGGTGCTCAGGCGCCGGGCCAGGTCGGCGCTGCCCGGCCAGGCGGCGGCCGAACCGGAGCCGGTCCCGGCCACCGACTGAGCCCCGCGGAGGTCAGGGCCGGCCGTGCACCTCGCGGTGCGCCTCGGCCAGCTCCGCGTACATCGTCCCGTTCAGCGTGATGCCCTGGCGCTCCTCGTCCGTGAGCTGCCGCTTCACCTTGGCCGGCACCCCCGCGACCAGCGAGCCCGGCGGCACCCGCATGCCCTGCGGGACGAGGGCCTGGGCGGCGACCAGGGAGCCGGCGCCGATCACCGCGCCGTTGAGGACGGTGGCGCCCATGCCGATCAGGCAGTCGTCCTCGACGGTCGCGCCGTGCACCACCGCGTTGTGCCCGATGGAGACGCGCTCGCCGACGGTGACGGGGAAGCCCGGGTCGGCGTGGAGGGTGCAGTTGTCCTGGACGTTGCTGCTCGCGCCGACCGCGATCCGCTCGACGTCGCCGCGCAGCACCGCCCCGTACCACACGCTGGCCCCCGCGTGCAGCGTCACGTCCCCGATCACCGAGGACGTCGGCGCCACGAACGCCTCCGCGTCCACCTTCGGTTCCTTGCCGCCGATGCCCGTGATCAGCGCGTTGTGCGTCATCATCGCCTCCTGGTCGGGTGATACACCGCACCGTACGCCACCCGGTGGGGTGAAGATCACAGGGCCGGGGGCGCTGCCCGGCACCACGCGCTGAGTACCGTAAGCGGGTGCCGAAGCCCAAGAACACCTTCTCGTCCTGGCGGCGCCGCCTCGCGCAGCGCGCCGTGCACGCGGGGTGGGCCTGGGTGCAGCGCACGGGGTCCGTCACCGCCGAGCACCCCGGCCGCTTCCGCTTCGGCGCGCTGGGCCCCGGCACCCGCCTCGCCTTCCCGCTCGGCACGGTCTTCGGCGAACCGTGGATCCGCCTGGGCGCCCACTGCATCATCGGCGAGCAGGTCACCCTCACCGCCGGGCTCATGCCCGACCTGGACCTCGGCCCCGAGCCGATCCTGCGCATCGGCGACGGCGTCGTGCTCGGCCGCGGCAGCCATGTCATCGCCGACACCACCGTCACCATCGGCAGCGACTGCTACTTCGGGCCGTACGTCTACGTCACCTCCACCAACCACTCCTACGACGATCCCCACGAGCCCATCGGCAAGCAGTGGCCCCGGATGGAGCCGGTGTCGATCGGGCCCGGCTGCTGGATCGGCACCGGCGCGGTGATCCTGCCCGGAGCGCGGATCGGGCGGAACGTGGTGGTGGCCGCGGGCGCCGTGGTCCGCGGCACGGTGCCCGACCACAGCGTGGTGGCGGGAGCCCCCGCCCGGGTCGTACGACGCTGGACCCCCGCCGACGGCTGGCAGCCGCCGCTGCGGACCCCGGCGCCGGTGCCCATCCCGGAGGGCATCACGCCGCAGCAGTTGCGGGCGCTGGCCGACGCGGCCGCCGAGGAGACGGCGTCGCGCCCGGCCCGGGCCGAGACCTGACTCACCCGTCCACAACCTCCCCGGACAGAACACCTGGGGCTGCCCGTCCGGATCAGCCCGCCGCCAGCAGGACCGTGCCCGCCAGCGCGAGCCCCGCGCCCGCCGCCTGGACGGCGCGCAGCCGTTCGTCGAGGATGCCGCGCGCGGCGAGCGCCGTCACCACCGGGTAGAGGGAGGCGAGCACCGCGGCCACCGTGACCGGGCCGTGCTGGGCGGCCACCGAGTACGTGCCGTTCGCGGCGACGTCCGCGAGTCCCACGAAGGCGAGCGCGGGCAGCGAGCGCCAGGGGAAGCCGTCCGGCGGGAGGGCGGTGCCGCCGCGCCGCACGGAGACGCACAGGGCCGCACCGCCCACGACGATGTTGGTGACCCGCTGCACGAACAGGGCGAGGAACAGGCCGGTGACCGTGGTCGACGCCTCCGCGATCAGGGCCATCACCGCGCCGAAGCCGAACGCGGCGACCAGCGTGAGGAGCACGGCCCGCCGCTGGACCGGGGCTCCCCTGAGCTGCGGGCCGCCCGCGAGGACGACGCCGGCGACGGCCACCAGGATCCCGGCGACCTGCGCCGGCCCCGGACGCTCGCCCAGCGCCAGTCCCGCACCGACCGGGACGGCCACGCCGAGCGAGCCGAGCGGGGAGACGACGCCCATGGGCCCCAGGGCCAGCGCCTTGTAGAAGGCGAGCATCGCCACCGGGCCGACCAGACCGGCGCCCACCGCGAACCACAGCCGCGGGCCCGCCTCGCTCCAGCCCCCGGTGGCCACCACGATCGCCCCGAGCACGGCGACCGCGATGCACTGCGAGATCACGACCACCGTGAGCGCGGGCGTGCGCCGGCTCAGCAGCCCGCCGCCGAAGTCGGCCAGACCCCACAGGAGGCTCGTGGCCAGTGCGAAGAGTGCTGTCATGGGACGGGTGCCTCGCAGTACAGTTCAGTGAACGATCAGGTGCACCACACCATAGTTCAATGAGTCGCACTGTGTCATACAAAATAATGGACGGAATGTGTCGGACCTCGACCTGCTGACCCAGTCCCTGGCGCGCAACGTCAAACGCTGGCGCACCGAGCGGGGCTTCACCCTGGACGCGCTCGCCGCCCGCGCCGGGGTCAGCCGCGGCATGCTCATCCAGATCGAGCAGGCCCGCACCAACCCCAGCCTCGGCACGGTCGTCAAGATCGGCGACGCCCTGGGTATCAGCATCACCACCCTGCTCGACTACGAGCAGGGCCCGCGGGTGCGCGTCGTCCCCGCCGAGCAGGCCGTCCGGCTCTGGCACACCGACGCCGGCAGCTACAACCGGCTGCTGGCGGGCACCGAGGCACCCGGGCCGCTGGAGATGTGGGACTGGCGGCTCATGCCGGGCGAGAGCAGCCCGTCCGACCCGCACCTGCCCGGCACCTTCGAGCTCGTGCACGTCACGGCCGGCGAGCTGACCCTCACCGTCGACGGCGTGGCCCACCGCGTCCCCGAGGGCGCGAGCGCCTCCTTCGAGGCCGACACCCCGCACGTCTACGGCAACGACGGCGAGGTGCCCATGGAGATGATCATGGCCGTCTCGGTCCCGCCCGTGCGCTGAGACGGCCGTTCGCGGGCCGGGCCGCTGTTGCTAGCGTGCGGCCATGCACGCACCCATCGGACACTTCGACAGCGCCCGGCCCGCGCCCGACTGCCTCGGTGAACTGACCCGCCCGGTCGCCGACGCGGTGCGCCACTGGCGCGGCAGCGTCCCCGCCGACCAGATCGTCTACGTCGACACCGACCCGCAGTGGGCCGACACCGCCACCTTCGTCGAGCACTACGGCCGCGAGCTGCTCGGACAGTCCGCCAACTGCGTCGTGGTCACGGGCAGGCGCGGCGGCGGGACCACGCTCGCGGCCTGCGTGGTGCTCTCGACCACCCGGGTCGACGTCAACGGGGCCGTCCGCCGGCACCTGGGCGCCCGCAAGGCGTCGTTCGCCCCCATGGAGACGGCCACGGGGGAGACGGGCATGGAGTACGGCGGCATCACCCCGGTCGGCCTGCCCGAGGGCTGGCCGGTCCTGGTGGACCCGGCCGTCGTCGACCTGCCGTACGTCCTCGTGGGCAGCGGACGCCGGCGCGGCAAGCTGCTGGTGCCGGGCAAGGCGTTCGCCGAGCTGCCCGGGGCGGTGGTGCTGGAGGGGCTGGGCGTCGCATGACGCCGCGGCCGGACCCGTCCTGACCCGCCGTCGGCCCCGGGCGCCGGCTTCAGTGGTCGGCGTTCCTGCCGATGTACAGGTCGGCGAAGGCGGCCGCCGCCGCGGGGGAGGCCAGCAGGCGGCGCAGCCGGGCCAGCGTGGTGCCGGCGCGGAACGGGTCGCCCGAGGAGGCGCCGTGGAACACGTCGGACAGCCACAGCGAGAACTCCTGGTACTGCCAGACGCGCCGCAGGCTCGCCGCGCCGTACCCCCGCAGGCCCTGCTCGTCGCCCGTGGTGAGCCGGGCCGCCAGCGCGTCCCCCAGCAGGAAGGCGTCGTGCAGGGCCAGATTCATCCCCTTGGCGGCGATCGGCGCGGTGAGGTGGGCCGCGTCCCCGGCGAGGAGGAGGCGGCCGGACACCATGGGCTCGACCACGTAGTTGTGCATGTCCAGGACGCGCTTCTCGATCAGCCGGCCCTCGGTGAGCGGCTCGGCGCCGGCGGCGGCCAGCCGCCGGCGCAGCTCGGTCCACACCCGGTCGTGCGGCCAGTTGGCCGGGTCGTCCCCGGAGGGGCATTCGAGGTAGTAGCGGGTGACCTGCGGACTGCGGGCCATGTGCGCGGCGAAGCCCCCGGGGTGGATGCCGAAGACGACGCAGTGGGAGGACGGCGGCGCCTCGGCCAGCAGCGCCAGCCAGCCGATCCCGTAGTCGTGCCGCGCGGTCCGCTCCGCCGGCAGCGCGGTCCGCGTCACCCCGCGCGCCCCGTCGCACCCGGCGACGAAGTCGCACTCCACGACCCGCCGTTCCCCCGTGTCCGGGCACCGGTACGACACCGACGGCCGGTCCGTTTCGATGTCGTGCAGCCGTACGTCCCGGACACCGAAGGCGATCGCGCCGCCCCGCACGTCGGCGTACTCGCGGACCAGCTCCGTCACCAGCAGCGGCTGCGGGCAGACGAAGTGACGGTGGCCGGTCAGCTCGGTGTAGCGGAACCGGTGCCTGGCGCCGTCGACCCGGAACTCGCACTCGGTCTGCGTCGGCGCGCGGTCCAGCAGCTCCCCCGCCAGGCCCCGCTCCCGCAGGCCGCGCACGGCCCACTCCTCGACGAAGCCCGCGCGCGGCCGCTGCTCGATGAACTCCCGGGTCTCCGCCTCCAGCACCAGGCAGTCGACGCCCGCGGCGCGCAGGATGTTGCCGACGGTCAGCCCGGCCGGGCCGGCGCCGACCACGACGACCGGGAACCGCTGCCGGGCACCGGCGGGGGCGGGAGAGGAAGATCGGGAGGTCATCCGGGCATTATGGCGGGCCGTGCCGACCGCCGGCACGCAGGGTGCGCGGCCTCGTTCCGGCCGCGGCGGGCCCGCGCGCACCGGGGCGTGGCCGGCCGGGCCGGGCGCACGGCGCGGCCCGGCGCTTCCCGCACCGGGCGGTCAGCCCAGGCGCGGGATCTCGATCGCCGGGCAGCGGTCCATGACCATCTCCAGACCGGCGGCCCGCGTCCGCGCGTAGGCGGCCTCGTCGACGACCCCGAGCTGGAACCAGACCGCCCGGGCGCCCTTGGCCACCGCCTCGTCGGCGACCGCTCCGGCCAGGTCGCTGTTGACGAACACGTCGACGACGTCCACCTCGAAGGGGACGTCCGCGAGCCGGGCGTACCCGCGCTCGCCGTGCACCGTCTCCGCCTTGGGATGCACGGGCACGACGCGCTTGCCGAAGCGCTGGAGCACCTCGGCGACGCCCCAGGCCGCGCGCTGCCGGTTGGACGACAGGCCCACCACGGCCCAGGTGTCGCCGAGCTCGGTGAGGATCTTGCGGACGGTTGCCTCGTCGCCGTACACCGGCGGCCTCCTTGCGCTGCTGGACAGGCTCTCGCCCGGACAACGCCGGCCCGGCGCGCCCGATTCCCGGGGGCCCCGGCCCCGCGCCGCCGGGCGTCCGGCCCGGCCCCCGTAGGCTGGCCGGATGCAGGACGAGTACCGCACCGTCGCCCGCGCGGGCGTGCACGAAACAGAGATCAACCGTTCCCGTTTCCGGTGCGCCCTCGCCCCGGCGGCCACCGAGCAGGAGGCGCAGGACTTCATCGCGGCCGTGCGCAAGGAGCACGCGGACGCCACGCACAACTGCTGGGCGTACGTCATCGGCGCCGACGCCGCCGTCCAGAAGGCCGGCGACGACGGCGAACCCGGCGGCACCGCCGGGATGCCCATGCTCCAGATGCTGCTGCGCCGCGACATGCGGTACGTCGTCGCCGTCGTCACCCGCTACTACGGCGGGATCAAGCTGGGCGCCGGAGGGCTCATCCGGGCCTACGGCGGGACGGTCGGCGAGGCCCTCGACGCCGTCGGCACGCTCACCCGCCGCCGGTTCCGCCTGGCCACGGTGACCGTCGACCACCAGCGGGCCGGCAAGCTCCAGAACGACCTGCGCGCCACCGGCCGCATGGTGCGGGACGTGCGCTACGGCGAGGCCGTGACCATCGAGATCGGCCTGCCGGACGCCGATGTGGAGGCCTTCCGCGCCTGGCTCGCGGACGCGACCGCCGGGACGGCCGGATTCGCGCCGGGCGGGGAGGCGTACGGGGACGCCTGACCGTAGGGGCAGGCCCGGGGCGCGGATGCCGCGCCGGGGCGGTGACGGCCCGCGAAGGGACGCGCGGGCGCGCCGTCACACCGGTGTCAGCTCGCCGGTGAGCGGCACCTCGGGGTTGTTCTCGTTGGTGACGACGGCGAGGCGGGGGCCCTGCGGGCCGGGGTGCCACTGCCCGCCGACCAGCGGCACCAGAGCGGTGTTGGGGGTGGGCCCCGCGGTCCAGTCGAGCGGGCCGGCGATGGTGTCGAGGCGGGCGCCGGCGAGAGCCCCGGCGACGGCGGCGCGGTCGGTGGGGTCGTCCGCGGTGGCCAGGGCGTGGTGGGCGGTCTCCAGGAGGGCGTGGGCCAGTCCGAGGGGCTGCAGCCAGCACTCGCCGGTGTCCTGCCGGTAGGCGTGGGCGAGGTCGGCGCAGGTGCTGCCGTCCAGGCTGGAGCGGTAGGGGTGGCCGGGGCTCCAGTAGACCAGGGTGGCCACGCGCGCGTCGCCGAGTTCGGCGTGGACGTCCGGGGCGGGCGTGGTGTGGGTGTGCGGGTAGGTGAGCCAGCGCGAGCAGGTGATCAGCCGGGGCCGCAGCCCCGCCCGGCGGGCCTGGCGGTGGAAGAGGGCCAGGTCGGTGGCGGTGGAGGCGCTGGTGATCACATCGGCCCCGTGCTCGCGCATCCGGTCGACCTGCGCGGTGAAGTCGTCGGCCGGCTCCCGGTAGGGGCCGAGGTCGACCAGGGTGTGCCCGCGCGCGGAGGTCACCGGGGCGAAACCGTACCGGTCGTCCCGCAGCAGGGTGCCCTGCAGGTCGTCGTTCCACAGGCAGCCGACGGCGTGCCGGTCCGCGACGCGCTCCCACATCGAGGCGAAGACGGCGGCGATGTCGTCCAGGCCCCAGGCGAAGTGGTACGTCCAGCGGAAGCGGTGCGCGGGATCGGCGCCGCGGGCCCGGACGTACGCCTGCCAGGGGAACGTGGTCGACAGGCAGGGCACCCCCAGGTGTTCGCAGGTGTCGGCGACGGCGGGCAGCACCCGGGTCCCGGCCATGGTGAGCACGAGGTTCGCCTGGTCGGCGGTGACCAGTTCGCGCACCGCCTGCCGGGCCGCCTCGGGTTCGGAGCGGCTGTCCCGCACGGCGATCACCACCTCGTGACGGCGACCGCCGTTGTCCACGTGCCGCAGCCGGGGCGCCAGCGCGCGCAGCACGTACGCCAGCGGCCTCCCCAGCGGGGCCAGCCGCCCCGTCAGCGGCGCCACCACACCGATGCACAAGCGCGTCGACGACATCTCCACCTGTACCGCCTGCCTTCCGTCGTTCCGCGTGCCGGGGGTTTTTGGTGGCCGCCGGGCGGGGTCACCGGCCGGCCGGTCCACCCGGGGTAACGACGCCGCGGCCGATCGGCCATGGGCCCGGCGCGGTGAATCGCCGGGGGCGGCCCCGGCGGGTCCGGGTCACGCCGGTGGGCGGGGGCGCCCCGCCGCACCGCGGGCCGCCCTATCACTTCCGAGGATCACAACGGCCTTCCCCTCCCCTGTAATGGGAGTCGAGCCGACGGGGGTGTCGGCGGGACGGCCGATCCGGTCCGTACCCGACCGGACGAGGGCAGGGGGTGACCACGGTGCGGGCTTCCAGGTTCGTCGCCACGGTGGCGCTGTCGATGGGGGCGGTGTCCATGGCGGGCGGCTGCGGGCACGGCCCGGACGGGGACGGCACGGAGCCGACCCGGTCCGTGCCCCGGTCCGTCCGGGCCCAGGACGATCTGCTCAAGCGCGCCGAGGCCACGCTCGCCCAGCGGTGCCTGGAGGAGCGGAAGGTGGCGCCCGCGCCGCTCGCGGCGGCGGACGGGGCCGGCGCGGACGGCCCCGCCGCCCGGGCCTCCGGGTCGCAGCGCCGGTTCCCGTACGGGATCGACGACCCCGCCTGGGCCGCCGAGCACGGCTTCGGCGGCGCCGCCGAAGCCGGCGGCCGGACCGGCGACGGCACCCCGCGGCCGGCGCCGCAGCCCCGGGGCGAGGCGGCGCGGCGGCAGGAGCGGCTCGCCGACGCGCTGTTCGGCACCGGGCACCGCGAACTGTCCACCCGGACGGCGACCGGGCTCCTGGTCAGGGCCAACAGCGACGGATGCCTCGCCCGGGCGCAGCGCCTCCTCTACGGCGACCAGGCGCGCTGGTTCCGCGCCACCGTCGCGGCCAACAACCTCGAAGCCGCCGCCCACCACCGCGTCACCCGCGACCCCGCCTACCGCGCCGTGCTCGCCCGCTGGGCCGACTGCGTCGCCCCGGTGTACAAGGCCGCGGACCCGGCGGAGCTGCGCGACGCCTGGCAGCGCCGCGCCCGGGAGCTCCCCCCGCGCCAGGCCACCGCGCTGCAACGGCGCTACGCCGTGGCCGAGGCCCGGTGCGTACGGAGCACGGGACTGGCCGGCACCGGCGCCCGGCTGGAGGAACGCCACGCGGCCGAGGTACGGGCCGAGTACGCGGACCTGATCGCCGACCACCGGCGGATGCGCGAGCGAGCCCTGCGCTACGCCGTCCGGCACGGCCTCTGAGACGACGCGCCCCGGGCGGCGGCATCTCACGAGGCCGCCCGGGCCGGGGGCCGCCCCCCGCAGCACCCGCGGCAGCCCCCGCTCCACCCTTCGCGGACCGCCCCGTGCGGCGGTACCGCGCGCCGCACCGCGGCACCGGACCCCCGGGGGCCGGACCGGCCGACCGGCCGGCCACCGGGCACGGCGAGCGCGTCCCCCCGGGGCCGCTCGCCCGCACTCACCACACCTCGACCCGTGACCGGGGTCGCCCGTACGGCGATCCCCAGCGAAAGGACCGACATCATGCGCAAGATCATCGCCACCGCGGCCGGCCTGCTCCTCGCCGCCGGTGCCACCGTGGCCGCCGTGCCCGCCACGGCGCAGGCCGCCCCCTGCGCCCGCGGCAGCTTCTGCGCCTGGACCGACGCCAACTTCGGCGGCCTGTCCGTGAGCTGGACCGGCGACGACGGCTGGTGGGAGGGCAACATCGCCGACCAGGACAGCGCGTGGGCCAACCACGGCGTCTCCGGGCCCGGTGTCAAGGACCACGTCAAGGTCTACGCCAGCGCCTGGCAGGGCGGCGGGGTCACCATCTGCCTCGCCCCCGGCCAGGAGGTCGGCTACCACCCCGGCGCCAACGACCGCGGCGACTCCCACACCTGGACCTCCGGCTGCTGAGCGCGACCGGAGGCGGGCTCGCCGCCCGGGGGGGACCCCCCGGGCGGCGAGCCCCGTCCGTGTGCGGGACCCGGCCCTTCCGCGGCCCGAGGCCGGTGAGGGAGCAGGTGCGCGTGGGGGTTACCGTGGTGGATGCCGACAGCGCGGGCCGTGCCGGGCCGGTGCTGAAGCCAGGGGGC
This sequence comes from Streptomyces harenosi, assembly GCF_011008945.1. Classification (GTDB taxonomy): domain Bacteria; phylum Actinomycetota; class Actinomycetes; order Streptomycetales; family Streptomycetaceae; genus Streptomyces; species Streptomyces harenosi. Next base: position 40,897 of record NZ_WYCT01000008.1, on the reverse strand, counting down.
CAGATGAGGAGAGACATGCGGGCCGGAGCGGTGCTGTGAGGATTCTGCACACGTCCGACTGGCATCTGGGCCGGGCCTTCCACCGGGTGGGCATGCTCGGGGCCCAGGCCGCCTTCGTCGACCATCTGCTCATCACCGTGCGGGAGCGCGGCGTGGACGCCGTGGTCGTCTCGGGGGACGTGTACGACCGGGCGGTGCCGCCGCTGGCCGCGGTCGAGCTCTTCGACGACACCCTGCACCGCCTCGCCGCTCTCGGCGTGCCCACGGTGATGATCTCCGGGAACCACGACTCCGCCCGCCGGCTCGGCGTGGGCGCCGGGCTGATCGGCCGGGCCGGCATCCACCTGCGGACCGAGCCCGCGGCGTGCGGCACCCCGGTGGTACTGGCGGACGAGCACGGGGACGTGGCCTTCTACGGGCTGCCGTACCTCGAACCCGCCCTGGTGAAGGACGCCTTCGGGGTGGAGAAGGCGGGGCACGAGGCCGTGCTCGCCGCCGCCATGGACAAGGTCCGCGCCGACCTCGCCGCCCGCGCCCCCGGCACCCGCTCCGTCGTCCTCGCCCACGCCTTCGTCACCGGCGGGGAGCCCAGCGACAGCGAGCGGGACATCACCGTCGGCGGGGTCGCCGCGGTACCCGCCGGGGTCTTCGCCGGCGTCGACTACGTGGCGCTCGGCCATCTGCACGGCTGCCAGACCATCACCGAGCGGATCCGCTACTCCGGCTCCCCGCTGCCGTACTCCTTCTCCGAGGCCGGGCACCGCAAGAGCATGTGGCTCGTCGACCTCGGCCCCGGCGGCTCGCTCGCCGCGGAGCGGATCGACTGCCCCGTACCGCGCCCGCTGGCCCGTCTGCGGGGAACCTTGGAGGAACTGCTCGCCGACCCCGGGCTGGCGCGGCACGAGGAGGCGTGGGTCGAGGCGACGCTCACCGACCCGGTGCGGCCGGCCGACCCCATGGCGCGGCTCACCGAACGGTTCCCGCACACGCTCAGCCTCGTCTTCGCCCCCGAGCGTGCCGATCAGGACCCCGGCACCTCCTACGCCCGGCGGCTGGCCGACCGCAGCGACCAGGAGATCGCCGAGGACTTCGTCGCCCACGTCCGCGGCACCGGGCCCGACGCGCGGGAGCGGGCCGTGCTGCGCGACGCCTTCGACGCGGTCCGCGCGGACGACGCCGCGCGCGAGGCCGTCTGATGGGGCGGTGCTGCGCGGCGGACGGGACGGACCGGACGCCGTCGGGGCGGCCGCACACGGTGGACACGGGGGAGGGCCGATGAGGCTGCACCGGCTGGACATCACCGCCTTCGGGCCCTTCGGCGGCGCGCAGACGGTCGACTTCGACGAGCTGTCGGCGGCCGGGCTGTTCCTGCTGCACGGCCCCACCGGCGCCGGGAAGACCTCCGTCCTGGACGCCGTGTGCTACGCCCTGTACGGCTCGGTGCCCGGCGCCCGGCAGAGCGTGCAGGGCATGACGCTGCGCAGCGATCACGCCGCGCCCGGCGTCCGCACCGAGGTACGGCTCGAACTCACCGTCGCCGGGCGCCGGTTGGAGATCACCCGGCAGCCCCCCTGGGAGCGCCCCAAGAAGCGCGGCACGGGCACCACCGTGGACAAGGCGCAGACCTGGCTGCGCGAGTACGACACGGCGGCCGGGACCTGGAAGGACCTCAGCCGCTCCCACCAGGAGATCGGTGAGGAGATCACCCGGCTGCTCGGCATGAGCCGCGAGCAGTTCTGCCAGGTCGTGCTGCTGCCCCAGGGGGACTTCGCGCGCTTCCTGCGCGCCGACGCCGAGGCGCGCGGCAAACTGCTCGGCCGTCTGTTCGACACCCGTCGTTTCGCCGACGTGGAGAAGCGCCTGGCCGAGTGGCGGCGCGCCACCGAGGCCCGGGTGCGCGACGGGGACGCCGCGCTGCTCGCCGACGCCCACCGCATGCAGCAGGCCGCTGACGGCTCCCTGGACCTGCCGGAACTCGCGCCCGGCGAGCCGGGCCTGGCCACGGCCGTGCTGACCGCCGCCGCCGTCGCGCGCAGCACGGCCCGGGAAGAGCTGACCGCCGCCCGTCTGCGCCTGGCGGCGGCCGAGTCCGTCCGGGCCGACGCCGAGCACCGCCTGGCGCGGGAACGGGAACGGGACCGGCTGCAGCGGCGCTTCGCCGAGGCACGGCAGCGGGCCGAGCGGCTGGCGGAGCGGGCCGGAGCCCACCGCGAGGCGCAGGCCCGCATGGAACGGGCCCGCAAGGCCGAGGCGGTGGCGCCCGCCCTGGAGCTGCGGGAGGCCGCCGGCGCCGAGCACCGGCGGGCCGCCGCCGCGGAGGCGGACGCGCGCGCCGTGCTGCCCGGCAGCTACGCGGACGCCGGCGCCGCCGGGCTGGCCGCCGCCGCGCGCCGGGCCGCCGAGGAACTGGGCGGGCTGGAGTCGGCCCGCCGGGCCGAACGGCGGCTGGCCGAACTCGGCGCCGAGCGCGCCGTCCTGGACCGGCAGGAGCGCGCCGACGAGGACGCCCTGCACGAGGCGGAGACCTGGCTCGCCGGCTGGGAGGCGGTCCGCGCCGGGCTGCAGACCCGCATCGACACCGCGCAGGAGGCCGCCACCCGCGCCGAGCAGCTCGGCGTGCAGCGGGAACCGGCCCGCCAGCGGCTGGCGGCGGCCCGGCGGCGGGACCGGCTGGCCGCCGAGGCCGACGACGCCCGCGGCCGGGCCCTGGCCTCCGCCGAACAGGCCGTCGAGGCCCGCACCCGCTGGCTCGACCTCAAGGAGCAGCGGCTGAGCGGCATCGCCGCCGAACTGGCCGCGAACCTCGCCGACGGCGAGCCGTGCGCCGTGTGCGGCGCCACGGACCACCCCGCCCCCGCCCGCAAGGTGGACGGGCACGTCGACCGCGAGGCCGAGGAGCGCGCCCTCGCCGCCTTCCAGCACGCCGAGGAACAGCGCGCGCGGGACGAACGCCACCTGGCCGCCGTACGGGAGGAGCTGGCCGCCGCCGCGGCCGAGGCCGGGGACGCCCCCACCGGCCGGCTCGCCGAGCAGGCCGAGGAGCTGGAGCGGGCGTACGCGCAGGCGCGCGCCGCCGCCTCCGGGCTGCACGCCGCGCAGGAGGAACTGCGGCGGGCGGAGGCGGAGCGCGAGGAGCGCATCGCCGCACAGCAGCAGGCCGCGGTCCGCGCCGCCTCGCGGGTGGGCCACCGCGAGCGGCTGGACCGGGAACAGGCGGTACTGGAGGAGGAGCTGGCGACGGCGCGGGGCGCCGCCGGCAGCGTGGCCGAGCGGGTCGCGCAGCTGGAGCGGCGGGTCGCCGACCTGACCGACGCCGCCGAGGCCGCCCGCGCGGCCGAGGACGCCGCCCAGCGCCTGAAGGACGCCGACGCCCGCCTCGCCGACGCGGCCTACCGGGCCGGTTTCGACACCCCGCAGGAGGCGGCCGACGCGCTGCTCGACGACGACGCCCACCGCGCCCTGCAACGGCGGCTCGACGCATGGCAGACCGAGGAGGCCGCGGTCCGCGCCGTCCTCGCCGAGGCGGACACCGCTGCCGCCGCCGGGCAGCCGCCCGCCGACCTCGCCGCCGCCGAGCGGGCCGCGGCCGACGCCGACCGGCGGGTACGCGACGCCGCCTCCGCCCGCGACGCCGCGGAGCGGCGCTGCGCCGAGCTCGACCGGCTCTCCGCGCGCGCCGCCGCCTCCGCGCGCCGGCTGGCGCCGCTGCGCGAGGAGTACGACCGCGTGGCCCGCCTGGCGGCCCTCGCCGCCGGCACCTCCGCGGAGAACGAACACCGCATGCGCCTGGAGTCCTACGTGCTGGCCGCCCGCCTGGAGCAGGTGGCCGCGGCCGCGACCGCACGGCTGCAGCGGATGTCGTCGGGCCGCTACACCCTGGTCCACTCCGACGGCCGCACCGGGCGCGGGCGCAGCGGCCTCGGCCTGCACGTCGTCGACGCCTGGACCGGCCGCGAACGCGACACGGCGACCCTGTCCGGCGGCGAGACCTTCTTCGCCTCCCTCGCCCTCGCCCTCGGGCTCGCCGACGTCGTCACCGACGAGGCGGGCGGCGTCCGCCTGGACACCCTCTTCATCGACGAGGGCTTCGGCAGCCTGGACGACCAGACCCTGGACGAGGTCCTCGACGTGCTCGACTCCCTGCGCGAGCGGGACCGCAGCGTCGGCATCGTCAGCCACGTCGCCGACCTGCGGCGCCGCGTCCACGCCCAGCTCGAGGTCGTCAAGGGGCGGTCGGGATCGGTGCTGCGGCAGCGGGGAACGGGCTGAGGCGGTCAGCGGCCGAGCGGACGCCGGGGGAGCGGCGAGGAGTACACGACGCTGGTGGTGACCGAGCCCAGCGCGCCGATCCGGCCCGACACCTCCTCCAGGTGCCGCATCGAGCGGGCCGCGACCTTGATGACGAAGCAGTCGTCGCCCGTGACGTGGTGCGCCTCCAGGATCTCCGGGGTGGCCGCCACCAGGTCGTGGAAGGGCTTGTAGTTGCCGTTGGGGTAGCGCAGGCGGACGAAGGCCAGGATCGGCAGGCCCAGCCGGTCCGGGTCGACGACCGCCGCGTACCCCTGGATGACGCCCGCCTCCTCCATGCGCCGCACGCGCTCGGTCACCGCGCTCGCGGACATGGACACGGCGCGGGCCAGCTCGGCGAAACTGGCCCGGCCCTCCCGCTGGAGGACGTCGAGAATGCGCCAGTCGGTGGCGTCCGGGGAATACGCGGTCATCCTCGAGGAATAGCAGGGGGATCACCGGCGGATCAAGGGCAGCGCCGTGGATCGTCCCTTCTGGCGGCGGATCACCGCCCGTAGATTTCCGGGCAGAACCTCCCGCCGACGAAGGGCACCACCATGAGCACCGCAACCGCCACCGCGGACGGCCCCGTCCTGCGCGTCCCCCCGGCCGCCCCGGCCGAGGCGGCCGCCCACTTCCGCGCCGCACTCGCCTTCCACGCCGACGCGTCCGACGTCGCCGCCGCGCTCGCGGCCGGCGGCGACCCCGGGTTCGCCGTCGTCGACTCGCGCTCCACCGCCGCCTGGGACCAGGGCCATGTGCCCGGCGCGGTCCACCTGCCCACCGCGCTCGTCCCGGAGTCGGCCGGGCGGCTCCTCGACCGGTCCGTGCCGGTGGTGACGTACTGCTGGGGCCCCGGCTGCAACGGCGCCGCCCGCGCCGCCCTCGCCCTGGCCGAACTCGGCTACCGGGTCAAGGAGATGCTGGGCGGCTTCGAGTACTGGGTGCGGGAAGGGTTCGAGTTCGAGACCCGGCGGGGTCTCGAGCGCCGTCCGGCCGACCCGCTGACCGCACCGGTGGACGCGCACGACTGCGGCTGCTGACCGGCCCCGGACCCGGGGCGGCGCCACCGTACCGGCACCTGGCCGGGAGCGGTCCCGGCGGCGCCGATAACCGCGTGCGCCGCGCCCCGGAGCCGATCATCATGGATGCCCATGCCACGACTTCCGCATCCCGACCCGACAGAGCTGCGGCGCGACCCCCTGCCCCTGCGCGGCCGGACCGCCCTTGTCACCGGTGCCAGCAGGCGCGGCGGCATCGGGCACGCCGTCGCCCGGCGGCTGGCCGCGTACGGCGCCAGCGTGTACCTGCACCACCACGTGCCGCACGACGCCGCCAAGCCGTGGGGCGCCGACCGGATCGAGGAGGTGGTCGCCTCGGTGCGCGAGGCGGCCGGCGACACCGGGGCGACCATCGCCCACGGGCCCGGCGACCTCGCCGACCCGGCCGCGCCGGCCGAACTCGTCGCCCGGGCCGCCGGCGAACTCGGCGGACGGCTCGACATCCTGATCGCCAATCACGCCCTCAGCGGCTTCGACGGCCCGCTGGACGCCGTCGACGCCGCGATGCTCGACGCGCACTGGGCGGTCGACACCCGTTCGGTGCTGCTGCTCGTCCAGGCCCACGCCCGGCTGCGGGCCCCGCTGCCGCCGCGCACCCCCGGGGGACGGGTGGTGATGATGACCTCCGGGCAGGACATCGCGGGCGGCATGCCCGGCGAGCTCGCCTACGCGCTCCAGAAGGGAGCCCTCGCCTCCGTCACCCGCTCGCTGGCGACGGCGCTCGCCGAGCAGGCGATCACCGTGAACACCGTCAACCCCGGCCCCGTGGACACCGACTACATGACCGGCGAGGACTACGAGGCCGTCGCCGCCCGCTTCCCCGCCGGACGGTGGGGCATGCCCGACGACCCGGCCCGCCTCATCGCGTGGCTCGCCACCGACGAGGCGGAGTGGATCACCGGGCAGGTCATCGACTCCGAGGGCGGCTTCCGCCGCTGACCCCGCCCCCGGGCCCCGGCTCCGCGCCGGGGCCCGGCACCGGGGTCACAGCCGCGACAGCTCGTCCACCAGATCGTCCAGGCCCAGGGAGCCCTGGGACAGGGCCGCCATGTGCCAGGACTTCAGGTCGAAGGCGTCGCCGTGCCGCTTGCGCGCGTTCTCCCGGCCCAGCAGCCAGGCGCGCTCGCCCAGCTTGTAGCCGATGGCCTGCCCGGGAATCGTCAGATAGCGGGTCAGCTCGCTCTCCACGAAGTCCGCCGGGCGGCTGCTGTGCGCGCCGAAGAACTCCTGCGCCAGCTCCGGCGTCCAGCGCTCGCCCGGGTGGAACGGCGAGTCGGCCGGGATCTCCAGCTCCAGGTGCATGCCGATGTCGACGATGACCCGGACCGCCCGCATCATCTGCGCGTCCAGGTAGCCGAGCCGCTCCTCGGCGTCGGTGAGGAAGCCGAGCTCGTCCATGAGGCGTTCCGCGTACAGCGCCCAGCCCTCGGCGTTGGCGCTGACCATGCCGACCGACGCCTGGTAACGGGAGAGGTCCTCGGCCACGTGCACCCACTGCGCGAGCTGGAGGTGGTGGCCGGGAACGCCCTCGTGGTACCAGGTCGAGACCAGGTCGTAGACCGGGAAACGGGTCTGGCCCATGGTCGGCAGCCAGGTGCGGCCGGGACGCGAGAAGTCCTCCGAGGGAGAGGTGTAGTAGGGCGCCGCCGCGCTGCCGGGCGGGGCGATGCACGACTCCACCCTGCGGACCCGCTCGGCCAGGTCGAAGTGGGTGCCGTCCAGCGACTCGATCGCCTGGTCCATCAGCTTCTGCAACCAGTCGCGGACCTCGTCGACGCCCTCGACGTGCCGCCCGTGCTCGTCCAGGTGCGCCAGCGCCACCCACGGGGTCTGCGCGCCCGGCAGGACCTTCTCCGCCTCCCGCTTCATCTCCGCGAGCAGGTGGTGGTACTCGGACCAGCCGTAGGCGTACGCCTCGTCCAGGTCCAGGTCGGTGCCGTTGTAGTAGCGGGACCAGCGGGCGTAGCGCTCCCGGCCCACCGTGTCCGGGGCGCCCTCGATCGCCGGGGCGTAGACCTCGCGCATCCAGTCCCGCAGGCCGGCCACGGCCGCGGTCGCCGCGCGGGCGGCCTCGTCCAGTTCCGCGCGCAGCGCCCCGGGACCGGCGGCGGCGAAGTCCTCGAACCAGCCGCGGCCCCGGCCCGTGTCGGCCCACTCGCCGAGCTGGTCGATGAAGGCGGCGGTCGGGCGCGGCCCCGCGTACAGCTCGCGCTCCAGGCCGAGCGCGAGGGACTCCCGGTAACCCGCCAGCGCGTCCGGCACCGCGCGCAGCCGCTCGGCGACCGCCGCCCAGTCCTCGTCCGTCGCCGTCGGCGTCACGGTGAAGATCTCCCGGACCGAGTGGGCCGGGGTGCCCATGTTGCCGACCGAGCGCAGCCCCTCCTCGGCCTCGTGCACGGCGAGTTCGGCGGTGAGCCGCTCGCGCAGCAGCCGTCCGCAGCGCCGCTCCGCGTCGCTGTCCGCGCCCGGCCGGCGCTCCGCCGCGTCCAGCTCGGCGAGCGTGGTCCGTGCCAGCCGGGCCAGTGCCTCCTGGCCCGCGGGCGAGAGGTCGGGCAGACGGCCGGAGCTCTCCGGCACGCCGAGGTACGTCCCGGTGACCGGGTCGAGGGCGATGAGCTCGTCGACGTAGGCGTCGGCGACTTCACGGGGCAGCGGGCTGTTCGTCTCTGACATGCGGACATCCTCGTACGGACCCGGGCGCCGCGTCAGCACGGTGGGCCGGCCCGGCCGCCGGGGCGGCCGGATTTCGCTCAGGGCGGGCCCGGGCTCGGCGCGGACGGCGGCAGCAGGGGCCCGCAGTCCCACTGCTGGAAGATCAGCCGGGTCTCCACCCGCGCCACCTCGCGCCGGGCCGTGAACTCGTCCAGGACCAGCCGCTGCAGATCGGCCATGTCGGCGACCGCGACATGGACCAGATAGTCGTCCGGACCGGTCAGATGGAAGACGGTCCGTGACTCCGCGAGCGCCCGGATCCGCTCGACGAACGGTCCCACCAGCTCCCGCCGGTGCGGCCGCACCTGCACCGACAGCAGCGCCTCCAGACCGCGCCCCAGCTTGGCCGGGTCCAGGCGCAGCCGGTGGCCGAGGATCACCCCGGCGCGGCGCAGCCGCGTCACCCGGTCCAGGCAGGTCGACGGTGCCACCCCGACCTGCGCGGCGAGCTCCCGGTAGGTCGTCCGGGCGTCGTTCTGCAACAGCCGCAGCAGGTGGAGATCGACCGGATCCAGTGCGACAGAGTCGGCCATCGGGCGAACGTAGCACGGGCCCGGGCCCCGTTCACCCGGGCGTCGTTCACTCTGTCGCCATGGACACGCCTACGACGCCGAGAGCCCGGGACACCGAGGCGGTGCACGCCGGCCGCGACGACCTCGCCCGGCAGGGACTGCACGCCCCTCCGATCGACCTGTCCACCACCTACCCCTCCTACGACAGCCGCGCCGAGGCCGCCCGTGTCGACGCGTTCGCCGCCACCGGCGCGGAGCCGGACGGGGCGCCCGTGTACGGACGGCTGGGCAATCCGACCGTCGCCCGGTTCGAGGCGGCGCTGGCCCGCCTGGAGGGCACCGAGGCCGCCGTCGCGTTCGCCAGCGGGATGGCCGCGCTGACCGCCGTCCTGCTGGCCCGCGGCGCGCTGGGGCTGCGGCACGTCGTGGCCGTGCGCCCCCTGTACGGCTGCAGCGATCACCTGCTGACCGCCGGGCTGCTGGGCACGGAGGTGACCTGGACCGACCCGGCGGGCATCGCGGACGCGCTGCGCCCCGGCACCGGACTGGTCCTGGTGGAGTCCCCGGCCAATCCCACGCTCGCCGAAGTCGACCTGCGGGCCGTGGCCCACGCCTGCGGCTCCGTTCCGCTGCTGGTCGACAACACCTTCGCCACGCCGGTGCTGCAGCGCCCCGCCGAGCAGGGCGCGCGGCTGGTGCTGCACAGCGCCACCAAGTACCTCGGCGGGCACGGGGACGTGCTCGCGGGCGTGGTGGCGTGCGACGAGGAGTTCGCGGGGCGGCTGCGGCAGGTGCGGTTCGCCACCGGCGGTGTGCTGCATCCGCTGGCCGGCTATCTGCTGCTGCGCGGCCTGGCGACCCTGCCCGTGCGGGTGCGCGCGGCCTCCGCGAACGCCGCCGAACTGGCCCGCAGGCTGGCCGCCGACCCGCGCGTGGCCCGCGTCCACTACCCGCGCCTGGGCGGGGCGATGGTCTCCTTCGAGGTCCACGGCGACCCGCACGAGGTCATCCGCCGGGTCCGGCTGGTCACCCCGGCCGTGAGCCTCGGCAGTGTCGACACGCTCATCCAGCATCCCGCCTCCATCAGCCACCGCGTCGTCGACCCCGCCGACCGCCGCGCCGCCGGGGTGAGCGACCGGCTGCTGCGGCTGTCGGTGGGGCTGGAGGACGTCGAGGACCTGTGGGCCGACCTGGACGGGGCACTGGGAGGGCGGCCGGCGGCGGCGGACCACCGCGAGGCGACGGTCCGGCACTGAGGCCGGACCGCGAGAGCGGCGCAGGACCGGGCCGGGCCCCTGCCGGGCCGGGCCGCCCGGAGGCCCGCGGCCGGGGCCCGAGGGCGGCCCGGCGCCCCGGTGGGCGGAACCCGCGTGCCGGGGCCCGCGCGGCCCGGGCGATGATGCACCGATGGCGAACGTCACCCCCGCGCACGAGACCGAAGGCATCGCTTTGCTGCTGACCACGGTGAGCCGGCTGCACAGGCGGCTGGGCGACTTCACCACCGGGCTCCACATCGCCTACGACTTCGGGGACGGATCGGGCCTGGTGCCGTCCCTCTTCGTCGAGGAGCACCCCGCGGGGCCGGAGCTGAGGCTCGAGCACCGCTTCGGCTTCTTCGCTCGGGGCGACGCGGACGGCAGCGAGCTGCGGTTCCGCGCGGGCGTGACCGTCACCCCGGCCGGGTACGTCGTGACGGCCGCGGTGGAGGCGGACCTCGAACTGCCCAGGGGGGAGTACGGCGCCGGCGTCCACACCCTCCATCGCGAGCGGGCCGTCCGGTCCTCCCTCACGGACGCGCTGAGCCTGCTGGAGGAGCAGGTCGCGGCAGTGTGCGCCATGGACGACGTCCCCGGCCGGCTGGGGTTCGCCACACGGTGACCGCCGTCCGCCCCCTGCCCCGGCCGGTCCCGCACCCCACCCGGTGCCGGTCCGCCGCGCGCCGCGGCCGCCACCGCCGGGCCGGGACGGCGGCCCGGGCCTGCGGCGTGCCACGGGCGCCCGCGGGTCAGAGCAGCCCGCCGTGCTGCTCCCCGGCCCGGTCGTACGCCTCGTGCGCGCCCGTGGCGGCCGGGGCCAGGCGCGCGGTGATGACCAGGGTGCCCTCCTCGATCTGGTAGTCGAGGGGGAGGCCGAGGCCGCGCATCGCGGCGACCATGCCGGTGTTCGACGACTGGGTGACGGCGTACACGCTCTCGCAGCCCGCCTCCGCGGCCATCGCCACGAGCCGGCGCAGCAGCTCACCGCCGATGCCGCGGCGCTGCCAGGCGTCCTCCACGAGCAGCGCGACCTCCGTCTCGTCGCCGTCCCACAGCAGATGGCCGAGTGCGACGACGCGCCCCGAGGCGGTCTGCACGGCGAGCGTGCGGCCGAAGCGCGGGCTGAGCAGATGGTTCAGATAGCGGTCGGCGTCACCGACCGGACCGTGGTAGCGCAGCGCGAGCGTGGCCGGGGAGCACCGCTCGTGCATCGCCCTGGCCGCCGCCACGTCCTGGGTGTCGGCCCGGCGCACCGTGATGTCGCTGCCCTCCGGCAGCGTCAGTACGTCCCCGCTGCGCGGAACGCGCGGACCGAGCCGGGCGTCCAGCTCCACCAGCGCCCTCGCGCGCGCGAACTCGGTCGGCGTGAACGGCAGGTAGGGCCGCTCGACGGTGATCACTCCGCCCTCCGGCGCGCGCAGCCGCATCACGGTGTCCTCCAGGACGCCCTCGACCGGCACACCGTCCGCCACCCGCCCCCGGCCGGGCGCCGGCGCGGGCAGCGAACGGATCGTGCACCGGCCCAGCAACTGCCGCAGCGCCAGCGGGAGTTCCGCCGCGTCCAGCGCGGTCCGGGTGGCCAGTGACAGGACGCGGGTCGGCGCGTCCACCAGGTCGTGGGCGTCCGCCCGCTCGATCCAGGTCCCGCTGCCGCCCGCCCGCGCCACCGCGCGGGTGATCTCCGGCGCCTCGACCGTGCCCGGGGCGCGCAGCAGGAACTCGTCGACCGTGCCCTCGGCGAGCGGGTGCGTCTGCAGGCTCAGGATGTCGACCCGCCGGCCGGCGAGGGCCGCGCACAGGGCGGCCAGCGACCCGGGTTCGTCGCGCACCGTCGTCCGCAGCCGCCACAGCGCGCTGTCCGCCTCCCCGGGGCGTACCGCGGCCCGGTCGGACGGCCCGGCCTGCCGCTCGGCGGACGGCGGCCGGGCGCCGGTATCGTCCGCCGGCGGTGCGTGACCGTGACGCCGTGACCACCACAGGTGGAACCCCGCCGTGGCGACCAGGGCGACCGCCGAGATCACCAGCAGGGCCGGGCCGTTAGGGCCGTGGCCCACCAACTGCGCCACGGTGTCCGCCGCCGCGACCGCCGTGAACAGGGCGGCGAGTTCGACCACGTCCCGCCGCCAGTGGCGCACCGGACGACCGTGCCTGGCACGCGTCACATCAGACATTTCTCGACTCATACGGCCACTGTGGAGGAACGGTGTTGCGCGATCACGAACGCCCTGTGTCCGCTGAGTAAAGAGGTTTCCCCGTATTTTGTTGCTTTTTGTACGGGTCGGTGCCGCGCCCCGCGTCGTCCGCGACCCTGCGCGCCGTATCCCGCGGCGGCCCGGCGGTCGCGCGGGGCCCGGCGGGACCGGGCCCGCCGCGCGGGCGGGGCGGTGCCGCGCACCGGGGGATGACGCCGGTACGCGGCACACCCCAACAGGCTAAGACGTCGTCCCGGTCGGCGAGCCGGCGGCAGGCGCTGAGGGCGCGGTGACGCCGGCTCAGCGGGGCCGCGGGCCGCGCCGGGAGACCGGTCACCCGGGCGCCCGCGGACGGCGGACCCGGTCACCGCCGGGGGAGCCCGTGCCCCAGGGCGCCCGTGCCCGGCGGCGTCACCCGCCGAGGGAGACGCCGAACTCGGCCTCGACGACCCCGAAGAGGACGTCCCAGGACTTCCACTCGGTGTTCGTCTGGAGGGAGACGGCGTGGCCGCCGTCGGCGGTGCTCACCGTGTAGAACAGGCACCCCCAGAAACTGCCGCCCACACCGCGCAGTGTCAGGCCGCCCGTCGCCGCCTCGTCGAACTCGAACAGACCGAGGCCGTACCGGGCGTACGGCATCCAGTTGCCGCCCTCGGTGGAGACCGTGGTCCACATCGCGCGGTGCTGGGCCGCCGGCAGCAGGGTGCCCGCGGCCAGCGCACCGACGAAGGTGATCATGTCGTCGGTGGTGGAGACGACGTTGGCGGGCACCCACGAGGTGTTGAACTCGGTGACGTCGAGGGGCTCCAGCCCGGGCTCCTCCATCGCCGACTCCCAGTTCTCCGGGGTGACCGCGGCCGGGTCGGTGCCGTCCTTGTAGAACAGCGTCGAGTAGGCCCGCGGGTGGGGGTCGGGATATCCGGTGTCCTCGGCGGAACGCACGTAGGTGCCGGTCAGGCCGAGCGGCCGGACGATGCGGCGGTCGATCTCCTCGGCGAGGCCGTTGCCGGTGACCTTCTCGATGACGGCCTCGGCGAGATGGAAACCGCCGTTGGAGTACTCGAAGCGCTCCCCGGGCCGGCCGACCGGCGGCCGGGACACCGTCATCCTGAGCAGGTCCTCGGCGGCCACCCTGTCGAAGCGGTGCCGGGCGAACCCGGCACGGGTGGCGTACCTGCTCGTCAGTTCCGGCGCCAGGCCGGTGGAGAACAGGCCGCTGGTGTTGTTGAGCAGGTGCCGGATGGTCATCCTGTCGCCGTCGTAGCCGTTGCGGTCCAGCACGCCAGGCAACCAGGCGTTCACCGGGTCGTCGATGCTCAGCCGGCCCTCGGCCTCCAGAGAGAGAAGCACGGTGGCGATGAAGGCCTTGCCGCCGCTTCCCGCGTGCGCGTACTCGCCCGGCCGACGCGGCGCTCCCGTCGCCAGGTCGGCCACACCGGCGGCGCCGAACCATCGCCGGTCCCCGTCCCTGACGTCCGCGACGATGCCGGGGATGTGCCGTTCGGCCACTGCCCGGTCGAGCACCCGCTGGACACCGGTCTCGTTCATGTGCGCCGCTCCCGCCCTGTTGAGAATCCTCACGACGCGGTGGAAAGTACGTTGCATACATGATTTCGTCAATCATCTTCTGATGCATTGACTCGATAAAACCGCAGGTCAGTGGGTATGCAACGTTGCTTGGGCTCTCTCTGTTAATGCAACAGGCGCGTTGCGTGTGCCGCTGGCGCCGACGACCACACGAGGAAACCGATGCCTGGCAGAAGGCTCACCCGGCAGGACCGGCGGGAGATCGCCGCGGGACTGCGCGGCGGGCAGACCTACGCCGCCATAGCCCGGCGGCTCGGACGGCCGACCTCGACCGTCACCCGCGAGGTGATGCGCAACGGCGGCCCGGCCGAGTACCACGCCGACCGGGCGCACCGGGCCGGCACACGGGTGCGGCGCCGGGCCGGGGCCAGACCGGCGGCAGCGTCACCGGACGGCGCCGGCCTGGCCGGCCGCGACCCGCGGACCGTGGAGAGCGTGACCGCGCACCTCACCGAGCTGTTCATCCGGTCCGGGCTCCAGCCGATGGCGGCCAGGGTGCTCGCCGCACTCCTCACCACCGACAGCGGCAGCCTCACCTCCGCCGGCCTCGTACGGCGTCTCGACGTCAGCGCCGCCGCCGTCTCCAAGGCCGTCGGCCTCCTGGAGGCGATGGGGATCGTCCACCGCCGGCGCGTCCCGGGCCGCCGCGCGGAACGCTACGTCATCGGCGACGACGTGTGGTTCCGGGCCGTCATGGCCAGCGCGCGCATCGACACCCGCATCGCCGCCGCCTCCGCCCGCGGCGCCCGGGCGCTCGGCCCGGCCACGCCCGCCGGCGCGCGGTTGGAGAACCTGAGCCGGTTCCTGCACCACGTCACCGAGGACCTGATGCGCTCGGCGGAGCACTGGAGCCGGGTCTGCTTCGCCGGTCCGCCGGCCGGCCCGGGAACGTCCCGGGAGCCGTCCGGCCGGGCGGACGCGGAGGGCGGCGCGATGGAGTCCGGCGAGCCGGATGGCGGCGGCCCCGGCCGGAGCGGGCGGGCCGGCCGCGCCACCGGCCGGGCCGGCTGACGCGGTGCTCGGCGGTGTGGCGGCCCGTGCGGGGGCCAGGGCCGACGGCGGCGCACGCTCCGGCCGCCCGGCCGGGTGCCGGGGAGTCACCGCCCGGCCGCCCGCGGCGGGTGGCCCGCCCGGTGCCGGGGAATCAGCGTCCCGATCCGGTGCCGCCGCGGCCCGCAACGGATCTCGCGGGACCGACAGACACCGGGGAAGCGACGTCCGGGAGCGTCACTGCCCGACCCGGCCCGGCTGGAGCACCTGGGTGAACAGCACGGTGCCGTCCTGTTCGCGCAGCCGCACCGTCATCTCCCCGCTGTCGCCGTCGATGTCGACCTCGCCGAAGAACTGGTAGCCCCCGGCGGGCGAGACGTTGGCGGTGGCCGGCGCCTTCACGAAGACCCGTTCGGGACCGAAGGTGCCGTCCAGCGCGCTGGCGGGGAACGCGCCCGCGTTCAGCGGTCCGGAGACGAACTCCCAGAACGGCTCGAAGTCCGTGAACGCCGCGCGCGAGGGCTGGTAGTGCTGGGCCGAGGTGTGGTGCACATCGGCCGTCAGCCACACCGTGCCGGTGATCCGCCGGTGCTTGACGAAGCGCAGCAGCTCGGCGATCTGGAGCTCGCGCCCCAGCGGCGCGCCCGGGTCGCCCTGCGCCACCGCCTCGACGTTCGCCCTCCCCTCCGTGGTGTCGGGGACCACCAGGCCGATCGGCATGTCCGCGGCGATCACCTTCCACACGGCCCGGGAGCGCGCCAGTTCCCGCTTGAGCCACTCCAGTTGCTCGCGCCCCAGGATGCCCTGCGGGTCGACCTTCTGGTCGCCCGGCGAGTTGGCATTGCGGTAGGTCCGCATGTCCAGCACGAACACGTCCAGCAGCGGGCCCTGCCGGAGCACCCGGTACACGCGCCCCTGCCGCGCTCCCGGCCGCAGCGTGGAGACCGGGAAGTACTCGGCGAACGCGCGGCACGCCCGGGCCGTCAGCACGTCCACCCGCTTCTCGGTGTAGCGGCCGTCCGTGTCGGCGATCGTCTGGCCCGGGTACCAGTTGTTGCGCACCTCGTGGTCGTCCCACTGCGCGATCACGGGGACCCGGGCGTTGAAGCGCCGCAGGTTCTCGTCGAGCAGGTTGTAGCGGAAGTTGCCGCGGAACTCGGCCAGTGTCTCGGCCACCTTGGACTTCTCCTCGGTGGTGATGTTGCGCCAGACGGTGCCGTCGGGCAGGGCAGCCGTCTGCGGGATGGGGCCGTCGGCGTAGACGGTGTCGCCGCTGAAGAGGAAGAAGTCGGGGTCCAGGCGGGCCATCGCGTCGTAGATGCGGTAGCCGCCGAGGTCCGGGTTGATGCCCCAGCCCTGGCCCGCCTGGTCGCCGGACCACACGAAGCGCACCCCGTCGCGGCGGCGCACCGGCACGGTCCTGAAGGTGCCGGTGACCGGCTCGCCGGTACGGCGCGGGTCGTCCGGGTCGGCGAGCACCACCCGGTAGTGGATCTGCTCGCCGGGCGGCAGGCCGTGCAGCCGGGTGGTGCCGGTGAAGTCCGTGCCCGGGCCCAGCAGCGGGCCGTGCCATCTGCGCGGAGCGCGGAAGGACTCGGTCGCCGAGGTCTCGACGACCATGCGGGCGGGCCGGTCGGAGCGCACCCACACCAGCCCGGAGTCGGTGGTGACGTCCCCCGTCTGCACGCCCCAGTCCGCGCGGGGCCGCCCGGACCGGGCGAACGCCGGTGCCGCGCCGAGCGCCGCGGGCAGGGACAGGGCCGCGGAGGCGGCCAGGGAACCGCGCAGGACGCCGCGGCGGCCAGGGAAGGGACGGTGGGACATGACTGCGCCTCCAGGGACGTGATCCGGCCGTTGTGCAGTGCCACACCTACGCGGGCGCCGCAGCGCGCACGGAAACCGGAGGTGAACAACCGGCCGCGGAACACCGCCCCGTCCCGTCGCGCCGGGCGGTGCCTCAGCGCCCGCTGCCGTCCAGGACCACCCGGGCGACCAGGGCCGGGTCGTCGCTCATCGGGACGTGGCCGCAGTGCGGCAGCCGCACCAGCCGTGCCCGCGGGATGGCGTGCTTGGCGCGTACGCCCTGCCGCGGCAGCAGCAGCCGGTCCCTGCTGCCCCAGGCCACGGTGACCGGTATGCCGGGCACGTCGTCGGTGAAGCGGACCTGCCGGCCGGAGCGCAGTGTCTCGAAGAACCCCTCCGCGCGGGCCAGCGCGAGCGTCTCGGCGACCACCGCCTCGGGGGAGCGGCGTCCGGGCCGGGCGTAGATCGTGCTGGTCAGCACCGCGCGGCCGGCCGCCGTGCGCGACAGCCGCTCGACCAGCGGCACCGGCATGCGCTGGGCGGCGTGCCGCATGCCCGCCAGGACCCCGAAGGCGTAACGCCGCTCGGCGGGTGCCCAGAACCCGGCGGGGGACAGGGCGGTGACGGACCGTACGCGGTGGGTGCGGCCCAGTTCCAGGGCGAGCAGGCCGCCGAGGGAGTTGCCCGCCGCGTGCGGCCGCTCGACCCCCAGGGCCTCGCAGAACGCGCCGAGCACGGCGGTCGTCGTCGGCAGGTCGTGGGCCAGGCCGTCCGGCAGCGCCGGTGACCGACCGCACCCGGGCAGATCGACGGCGATGACGTCGCGTTCGGCGGCGAGGATGTCCGCCACCGGGTCCCACGCCTGCCGGTGGTGGCCGATGCCGTGCAGCAGGAGCAGCGGATCGCCGGTGCCCTTGCGCGCGTAGGCCAGGGTCGTGCGCCGCGGGCCGTGGGGGGTGGGGACCTGGAACGAGGCGGTGGCGGACATGGGGCTCCTTGTCGGGACGCGCGGGAACCCGCCGGGGCGGCGGAGCCGCGACGATCGGGTGCGTAGACAGAGTGTCAGCAACGCTTACCGATGGGTAGCCCCCGGGAGTCCCTCCGGCGCCGCCCCGGCGTCCGCCCCGCCCGCCGGGGCGGACGTCCCGTCTGGACACCACCGGACGCGTCCGGTGGGATGGGCCCGTGACCACCGACACCGCCACCGACGTCTTCGAAGAGCACCGCCCCGTCCTCCTGGGAGTCGCCTACCGCATGCTGGGGCGCCTGGCCGACGCGGAGGACGTGGTCCAGGACGCCTGGCTGCGCTGGTCCGCGGCCGACCGGGCGGCGGTGCGCGAACCGCGCGGCTACCTCGTGCGCGTCACCACCCGCCTGGCCATCGACCGGCTGCGCCAGATCAAGTCGCGGGGCGAGACCTACGTCGGCCCCTGGCTGCCCGAGCCCTACGCCACCGACTTCGCGGACACCGTCCCGGACACCGCCGAGCGGGCCGTGCTCGCCGACTCCGTCTCCCTCGCCGTCCTCGTGGTCCTGGAGTCGCTGTCACCGCTGGAGCGGGCGGTGTTCGTGCTCAGGGAGGCGTTCGGCTACCCGTACGCCGAGATCGCCGCGATGCTCGACCGCGGTGAGGCGGCGGTGCGGCAGCTCGCCGGGCGGGCCCGCAGGCACGTCGACGAACGGCGGCCGCGCTACGACGTCGACCCCGCCCAGCGCCGCGACCTCACCGAGCGTTTCCTGGCCGCCGCGGCCGGCGGAGACCTCCAGGGGCTGATGTCCCTGCTCGCGCCCGACGTGCGCCTCGTCGGCGACAGCGGCGGCAAGGCCCAGGCGCCGCTGCGGGTGCTGGAGAGCGCCGACAAGGTGGGCCGGTTCCTGGTCGGCGCGGCCCGCAAGAGCGGCACCGGGCTCTCCTTCCGCCTCCTGGAGCTCAACGGCGGCCCCGCCGCGCTGGTGCTCTCCGGGGACAAGCCCGACTCCGTCTTCCAGCTCGATGTCGCCGACGGCCGCATCCAGGCCGTCTACATCATCCGCAACCCCGACAAGCTGCGCGCCCTGGCCGCCTGAGCCCCCGCCCGGCCGCCCGGAGCCCCCGCCTCGGCGGGGGCTTTCGCGCGTCCGGGGGCTCAGAGCCCGGACGCGTGCCCCGCGCGCCGCGCACGGCACCGTACGAACACCGTGTGAACGCTTTTCGACACATCCCGCGCGCCATCCCGCCGAAGGGAGGATTGGTCTTGACCAAGGGTGGGGGCCGACCTATGGTCGCAGAGAAGTGCAACAACCTTTAATAAACAAGGGCGCTGAAAACGCCGCCGGACCACGGCGATCGCGGAGGACAGGGTGGGGACCACGCAGGTGGAAGCGGTGCCGGAGCCGAAGTACTGGCATCTGAGGACCGTGCTCAGCGAGGCGCTGGACTCGGAGTTCTCCGTCGGCGAGATCCTGCCCAACGAGCGGGAACTCGCCGCGCGCTTCGGCGTCGCCCGCGCCACGCTCCGCCAGGCCCTGGAACAGCTCGAACTCGAAGGCCGGCTCCAGCGCCGCCGCGGTGTCGGCACGACCGTGGCGCCGCCGCGCGTGGGCGTCTCCGTCGGCACGGAACAGCACGTGTGGCCGGGGGCGCCCGGTGACGCCTGGCAGCCGTCCGACTGCACCCTGGCGGCGCCGCCCGCGGCCGTCGCCGAGGCCCTGGGCACCGGCCGCGACGAGCCCGTGCACACCGTGCGCCGCTCCCGCCGGACGCACGGCCGCCCGGTGGCCGCGGAGCTGCTCTACATCCCCGCCTCCTCGGTGCCCGACCTGTCCGCCATAGAGGCCCCCTCCGGACCCGCCCGCGCGCGAGCCGTCCTGCGCGAGCTGCAGCGCCGGGAGCTCCAGCGGCAGGAGAGCGCCGTGGAACTCGGCTCGGCCCACGCGGAGGACGCCAAGGTCCTGGACCGGCTCCCGGGGTCACCGGTGCTGGTGGTCACCACCCGCTACGTCGCCGGGGACCGCACCGCCGCGCTCTCCGTGGCCACCTACCGGGCCGACACCTGCCGGCTGACCTTCGGCGACGCGGGCGGCGTGCAGATCCACCACGAACCGCCCAGCCGGGCCTGCTGACGGCCCCTGCCGCCGGCCTCCGGCCCGCGTGGTGCCCGCCCCGCGCGGCGCCCGCCTCCCGCCGGGGTCTCGCCCGCAGGGCGCCCCCGCCGGTCACCGCCGGCGGGCCGTCACCGTGCCCTCCACCGCGAACAGCTCCTCCTCCACGTGGTCCAGCGCCAGCCGCAGCGCGCCCGTGGCCACGGCGGCCTCGCCGAGCAGCGACAGCGTCACCTTCGGCGGGCGCAGGCAGTACCGGGCCAGCTCGCCGCGCAGCGGCTCCAGCACACCGTCCAGCCCCGACGCCCAGCCGCCGATCACCACCAGCTCGGGATCGAGCGCCAGCGCCAGCGCCGCCACGTCGTGCACCAGCCGCTGGATGAACCGGTCGACGGCCGCGCGGGCCCGCCGGTCCCCTTCCCGCGCCCGCGCGAACACCTCGGCCACCGCCTGCTCGTCGAGCGGATGCAGGGGCTGGTCCGTGGTCGACAGCAGCGTCTCCGGCGTCGCCTCCCGGCCCAGCAGATGCAGCGCCCCGATCTCCCCGGCCGCCCCGCCGTAGCCCCGGTGGAGCCGGCCGCCGATCAGCGCGCCGGCCCCCGGGCTCAGCCCGGCCAGGACGAACACCATGTCGTCCGACTCGGTCGCGGCGCCCTTCCAGTGCTCGGCGACCGCCGCCGCGTTCGCGTCGTTCTCCACCAGCACCGGGCACTTGAAGGAACGGCCCAGCCGCTCGCCGAGGCGCAGCCCCGTCCACCCGGGCAGCGCCGTGCCCAGCCGGACCGTGCCGTCCGCCTCCACGATGCCCGGCGTGGCCACGCCCACGGCCCGCAGCGAGCCCCGCGCGACACCGGCCCGGCGCAACAGTTCGGCCACCGCGGTGCGCAGCCGTTCCAGCCGCTCACCGGCCGAGGCGGACTCGGCGACCTCCTTGGTCTGGGCGCCGATCACCCGGCCGTCCAGGTCGGCCAGGAGCGCCGCGACCCGGTGCGCCCCGATCTCCAGACCCAGCAGGTGACCCGCCTCCGCCCGGAACCGGAACCGCCGCGCGGGCCGCCCCTGCCGCCGCGCGGCCCCCTCCTCCGCGGCCGTCTCGACGACGAGACCCGCCTCGGTCAGGCCCTCCACGACGCCCTCGACGGTCGGCCGGGACAGTCCCGTCACCCGCGTGATCTCGGTGAGCGTCGCACAGTCCGTGGCACGCAGCGCGTGCAGCACCACCGCGGAATTGATCCTCCGCAGCAGCGAGGGATCCCCGCCGGTCAGCCGCCCCACCGTCCGTCCTCCCAGCTCGTGCGCGTGTTGGCCGGATCGTACTCGGCACGGCCCACCCCGGCGAGCGCGGCCCCGGGCGCCCGCCCGGCCCCGGGAACCGGGGCCCGCCGCGGCGATGCGCCGGCCCGGGCCCGCGCCGCGGGCGCCCCGCGCCCGCCGCCGTCACCCCTGCGGCGGCGGGCGCGGGGGCCTCCACCGGCGCGGAGCCGAGAGACGGAGGCTCCGCCGGGACTGACGGACCGCCAATTGTCAGTGGCGGCTGCTCTACTGGGACCCATGGACAGCGCGCGGTACATCGCCCTCATCGACGAGCTGTGCTTCCGTCCCTTCCCGGCGGAGCACGGCCCGTCGGACACCGGCGCCGCGGGCCCCGGCTGGCACCTGGCGGAGCTGACGGCCAGTCACGGCCTGCGCGGCGGCGACCCGGCGCGGCGGGCGGTGGCGGTGGAGCAGTGCGAGAAGGAGCGCGACGCCCTGCACCAGCACATGGCGTCGCGTTGGGGGGAGGGGGACGTGCTGAACCTGCAGACCGTCCTGCTGCGCACGGAGCGGGAGGAGATACCCGAGCCGTGGGCCCCGCTCAGCGCCCGCGCGCGCGTGGCCTACCTCTGGGAGGCGCGGGGGACCGGCCGGTGGGTCGCCGTGGCCGTCGCCGACCGGGACGAGGCGGACGAGGTGCAGCTCCTGGCCGTGGTCACGCAGACGGACCCGCCGTGAGGTGAGGGCGCCGGCCGGGCGCGCCCCCGCCCGCACGCCCCGGCGGCGACGCGCAGCCGCGCCGGCCCGCCGTGACGTGGAGGGGCCGGCCGGGCGCGACCCGCGCCGTCACGCCTCGGCGGCGACGCGCAGCCGCGCGAACTCCTCCGCCATCGTCTGCGCCGTCCAGTGCGCGTTCAGCCCGCTGGGGTTGGGCAGCACCCACACGCGGGTGTCGCCGATCGTCCGCTCCTGCGGGCCCACCTGGGCCTTGCGGTCGTCGAAGGCGGCCCGGTAGGCGGTCACGCCCACCACGGCCAGCCAGCGGGGCCGCAACCGCGCCACCTTCAGGGCGAGCAGCCGCCCGCCCTCCTGGTACTCCCGCGCGGACAGCTCGTCCGCCCGCGCGGTCGGCCGCGCCACCACGTTGGTGATGCCGAGCCCGTACGACAGCAGCTCCCGCTGCTCGGACGGCTTCAGCCGCCTGGGCGTGAACCCCGACAGGTGCAGCACCGGCCAGAACCGGTTGCCGGGGCGGGCGAAGTGGTGGCCGGTCGCGGCCGACATCAGACCGGGGTTGATTCCGCAGAAGAGCACCCGCAGGCCGTCCGCGACCACGTCCGGCACCGGACGGTCGCGGGCGGCCTGGAGCTCCTCGGGGGTGAAGCGCGTCAGAGGATCGCTCCCGGGGTGTAACCGGCCGCCTCGGGGTGCTGCTTGACGATCTCCTCGACGCGGCCCACGACGGCGGCGACCTGATCGGCCGCGGCACCCGTGAAGGACAGCTTGTCGGCCATCAGCGCGTCCAGCTCGGCGCGGTCCAGCGGGATGCGCTCGTCGGCGGCCAGCCGGTCGAGCAGCTCGTTGCGCTCGGCGCCCTGCTCCCGCATGGCGAGGGCGCAGGCGACCGCGTTCTCCTTGATCGCCTCGTGCGCGACCTCGCGGCCGACGCCCGCGCGCACCGAGGCCATCAGCACCTTGGTCGTGGCCAGGAACGGCAGGTAGCGGTCCAGCTCCCGGGCGACGACGGCCGGGAAGGCGCCGAACTCGTCGAGCACGGTCAGGAACGTCTCCAGCAGGCCGTCCAGCGCGAAGAACGCGTCCGGCAGCGCGACCCGGCGCACCACCGAGCAGGAGACGTCGCCCTCGTTCCACTGGTCGCCCGCCAGCTCGCCGGTCATCGAGGCGTACCCGCGCAGGATCACCATCAGGCCGTTGACGCGCTCGCAGGAGCGGGTGTTCATCTTGTGCGGCATCGCGGAGGAGCCGACCTGGCCGGGCTTGAAGCCCTCGGTGACCAGCTCGTGCCCGGCCATCAGCCGGATCGTCTTCGCCAGCGACGACGGCGCCGCCGCGAGCTGCACCAGCGCGGTGACGACCTCGTAGTCCAGCGAGCGCGGGTAGACCTGGCCGACCGAGGTGAAGGCGTCGGAGAAGCCCAGGTGCCCGGCGATGCGGCGCTCCAGCTCCGCCAGCTTGGCCGCGTCCCCGCCGAGCAGGTCCAGCATGTCCTGCGCGGTGCCCACCGGGCCCTTGATGCCGCGCAGCGGGTAGCGGCCCAGCAGCTCCTCGACGCGGCCGTAGGCCACGAGCAGCTCGTCGGCGGCGGTGGCGAAGCGCTTGCCCAGCGTCGTGGCCTGCGCGGCCACGTTGTGCGAGCGGCCGGCCATGACCAGCTCGCCGTACTCGCCGGCGAGCTTGCCCAGGCGGGCCAGGACGGCGACGGTACGGTCGCGCATCAGCTCCAGCGAACGCCTGATCTGGAGCTGCTCGACGTTCTCCGTCAGGTCGCGGGAGGTCATGCCCTTGTGCACGTGCTCGTGCCCGGCGAGGTCGTTGAACTCCTCGATCCGCGCCTTCACGTCGTGCCGGGTGACCTTCTCGCGCTCGGCGACGGAGGCCAGGTCGACCTGGTCCAGGACGCGCTCGTAGGCGGCGATCGCCTCGTCGGGCACCTCGATGCCGAGGTCCTTCTGGGCCCGCAGCACGGCGAGCCAGAGCTGCCGCTCCAGCCTCACCTTCTGCTCGGGCGACCAGAGCGTGGCGAGCTCGGCGGAGGCGTACCGTCCGGCGAGGACGTTCGGGATGCGGGGCTTGGCGGGAGCGGAAGTCACGTGTACGGATTCTACTGGCGATTCCTGCAGGCCAGCCCCACGGGGTTCGTTGGCGGAAGCTACGAGAGGCAGCTCCCGCGGCGGTGGGCGGCCGGGTTCAGGCGAGCGGCCCCTGGTACGGCAGCAGCTCCGGCCGCTTCGCCGGGCGGCCGTCCCCGGAGGAGCGGCCGGTCAGCCGGCGGCCGATCCACGGCAGCAGGTGCTGCCGGGCGAACCGGGCGTCCGCGACCCGCCGCGTGAGCCAGCCCGGCGGCAGGGCCGCCGGCATCGGCGTGTGCCAGTCGGGGTCCTCCGGCTCGTAGCCGAGCGCCTGCCACACCGCCTCCGCGACCCGGCGGTGCCCCTCGGCGGTCAGGTGCAGCCGGTCCACGTCCCACAGCCGCGGGTCGGCCAGCGAGGGCGCCCCGTACAGGTCGACCACGAGGGCGCCGTGCCGTGCGGCGAGGTCGTCGATGCAGGAGTACAGCGCCTCCATGCGCGGCCTGAAGCGTTCCAGGACCGGCCCCTGGCGGCCGGGGCTGCGCATCAGCACGAGCTGCTTGCACTGGGGCGCCAGCCGCTCCACGGCCTCGGTCAGCAGGGCGCGCACACGCCCCATGTCGCACTTGGGCCGCAGCGTGTCGTTGAGCCCGCCCACCAGCGTGATCACATCGGCGCCCATGGCCGCCGCCACGTCCACCTGCTCGTCGACGATCTGCCCGATCAGCTTCCCGCGCACCGCGAGGTTGGCGTACCGGAATCCGGGGGTGACGGCCGCCATCCGGGCGGCCAGGAGATCGGCCCAGCCCCGGTAGGTGCCGTCCGGCAGCAGGTCCGACATGCCCTCGGTGAAGGAGTCGCCGACCGCGACGAGGCTGGTGTACGTGGGGTTCGTCTGCATGGCGACGGACATGCTAACCCGGGCACATACCCGCCGGTCGGTCGCCCCGGGCCACCCGCCGGTCGGTCGCCCCGGGCCCGCGCCGGTCGGTCGCCCCGGGCCCTCGCCGGTCGCTCGCCCCGGCCACCCGCCGGTCGCTCGCCCCGGCCCACCGGCCCGGCGGCGGGACCCGGGGCCCGCCGCCGGACGCACACCGCGGACCTGGGACGGAAGACCCCGCTGCCGAAGCCCCCGGGCCGGAAACCCCGCTGCCCCCCGGGCCGAAGCCCCCGGGCCGGAAACCCCGCTGCCGCAGCCTTCGGGCCGAGAACCCCGGGACGCAGACGCCGGGCCGCAGACCCGGATCAGGTCCGCTGCCCGAACAGCTCCTGCAGTACGTCCTCCATGGTCACCAGCCCGGCCAGGCGCCCGTCGGCGCCGAGCACGGCCGCCAGGTGCGTGCGGCTGCCCCGCATCGCGGTGAGCACGTCGTCCAGCGGCGTGCTCTCCCGCACCCGCGCGATGGGCCGCATGTCCCGGGGCCGGAACGGCACGTCCCGCGGCGTCGCGTCCAGCGCGTCCTTGACGTGCAGATAGCCCACGATCCGCCGCCCCTCGTCCACCACCGGGAAGCGGGAGAACCCGGACTGCGCCGAGAGCTGCTCGAGCTGTTCCGGCGTGACGCCCACCCGCGCGTGCACCACGCGCTCCAGCGGCAGCACCACGTCGCGCACCGGCCGCCGGCCCAGCTCCAGCGCGTCGTGCAGCCGTTCCTGGGCCCGGTCGTCGATGAGCCCGGCCTCGCTGGCGTCCTTGACGATCTCGGCCAGCTCGGTGTCGGTGAAGGTGGCCGACACCTCGTCCCGGGTCTGGACCCGCAACAGCTTGAGCAGGGCGTTGGCGAAGGCGTTGACGGTGAAGATCACCGGGCGCAGCGCCCGGGAGAGCGCCACCAGCGGCGGGCCCAGCAGCAGCGCGCTGCGCACCGGTTCCGCGAGGGCGATGTTCTTCGGCACCATCTCGCCGAGCAGCATGTGCAGATAGGTGGCCAGGGCCAGGGCGATCACGAAGGAGACGGCGTGCCCGGCACCGCTCGGCACGCCCAGCGCGTGGAACGCCGGCT
This sequence comes from Streptomyces harenosi, assembly GCF_011008945.1. Lineage (GTDB taxonomy): Bacteria > Actinomycetota > Actinomycetes > Streptomycetales > Streptomycetaceae > Streptomyces > Streptomyces harenosi. The sequence continues at coordinate 15,349 of NZ_WYCT01000008.1, read as the reverse complement.
CCAGCAGGTGCGCGATGGCCGGCTCGGCGACCACGCCGAGGACCAGGGTGCACAGCGTGATGCCGAGCTGGGCCGCCGCCATCAGCGCGGACACGTGCTCCAGGCCCCACAGCACGCTGCGCGCCCGGCGGTCGCCCTGCTCCGCGTACGGCTCGACCTGGCTGCGGCGCACGGAGATCAGCGCGAACTCGGCGCCGACGAAGAAGGCGTTGACGACCAGCGTCGCCAGGCCGATCAGAAGCTGTACGGCGGTCACTGCCCGGCCTCCCCGGTCCCGTGGCTCCTGCGGCTCCCCTGGCTCGCGCGCTCCCCGGCGTTCCGGGAGCGGCGGAGCCTGCCCGCGGCGCGCACCTCGTCGAGACCGCCCGGCGGCGGCGCGTGCAGCAGGACGCGGGCGGCCCGGTGGCCGGTGGCGTCCACCACCTCCAGCCGCCAGCCGGCGACCAGGACCGTGTCACCGGCCGCCGGGATGCGCCCCAGCGCGTGCGCGACCAGCCCGGCCAGCGTCTCGTAGGGCCCCTCCGGCACCCGGAAGCCGACCCCCGCGAGCCGGTCCACCCGCGCCGCGCCGTCGGCCCGGTACAGCAGGCGCCCGAGCGCGTCCGTGCCGGCCGGGTCCAGCTCGGGCGTCTCGTGCGGATCGTGCTCGTCGCGCACCTCGCCGACGACCTCCTCCACGATGTCCTCCAGCGTGGCCACCCCCGCCGTCCCGCCGTACTCGTCGATCACCACGGCCATGGTGCGCCGCCCGGAGAGCCGGTCGAGCAGCCGGTCGACGGTGAGGGTCGCCGGCACGAGCAGGGGCTCGCGCATCAGCTCCGAGACCGGCACCCGGGGCCGCCGCTGGGCGGGCACCGCCAGTACGTCCTTGATGTGCGCGGTCCCCACCACCGCGTCGAGGCTGCCGCGGTAGACGGGGAACCGGGACAGACCGGTGGCCCGGGTCGCGTTCGCCACGTCCTCGCAGGTCGCCTGGGCCTCCAGGGCGACCACCTGCACGCGCGGGGTCATCACGTTCTCCGCGGTCAGGTCGGCGAGGTTGAGCGTGCGCACGAACAGCTCCGCGGTGTCGGCCTCCAGGGCGCCCTCCTTGGCGGAGTGCCGGGCCAGGGCCGCCAGCTCCTGCGGGCCGCGCGCGGCGGCCAGCTCCTCCGTGGGCTGCACGCCCAGTCGCCGCACGACCCGGTTGGCCGTGTTGTTCAGGTGGGTGATGAAGGGCCGGAAGGCGGCACTGAACCAGCGCTGCGGGTTGCCCACCCGCCGGGCCACCGCCAGCGGCGAGGAGATCGCCCAGTTCTTGGGCACCAGCTCGCCGACGACCATCAGGAACACCGTCGACAGGGCCGTGCCCAGCACCAGCGCCAGGGAGCGGGCCGCGGTGCGGGAGACGCCGGCGTCCTGGAGCGGGCCCGAGAGCAGCGCGGCGATCGAGGGCTCGGCGAGCATGCCGACCACCAGATTGGTGACCGTGATGCCGAGCTGCGCCCCGGAGAGCTGGAAGGTCAGATTCCGTACGGCTTTCAGGGCGCCCGCGGCACCTCGCTCGCCGCGCGCCGCGGCGCGCTCCAGTTCGCCGCGTTCGACGGTCGTCAGCGAGAACTCCGCCGCGACGAAGGCGCCGCACGCGAGCGACAGCAGGATCGCCAGCAGCAGCAGGAGCACCTCGGTCATCGGTTCACCTCCCTTCCACGATCGGCCAGGCGACGGGGGACCGCGCGACGAGCGGACGCTCACAACCGTTCATGCAGAACCGAGTGGCCCGCCGCGGGCAAAGGATGGGTAAAGAAGCGGCGATGGGCAGGGACCGGCCGGGTGACGGGGGCGGGATGGGACCCGCGTGCGCTCGCGGGCGGTCCCGGTTCCGGTCGGGTTCACGTGTCTGAATGAGGATCAAGTACACGACTATTGACGCGTTCACGGCAACAGCTCTAGCGTCCTTGGAAAGCGCTTTCCCCCGGCCTTGTTCCGTCCGGACGGGAACAGGCGCCCGAGCGTCACGGGCACGGCTCCATCAGCCGGCTCCGCCCCCACGGAAGCCGGCCGGTCCACCCCACTCCCTGGAGACGAACGATGCACCCGAGATCCCTCACACCGCTGCGGCCGGCCCTCGCCTGCGCCGGCTTGCTGGCGGGCACACTCGTCGCGCTGACCGGCGCCCCGGCGCAAGCCGCCCCCGTCCGCTACGAGGCCGAGTCCTCCCCGGCGGTCTGCACCGGCACCATCGACTCCGACTGGTCCGGGTACACCGGCAGCGGATTCTGCAACGGCACCAACGCCACCGGGGCCCACGCGCAGTTCACCGTCGACGCCCCGGCCGCGGGCACCGCCACGCTGACGGTCCGCTTCGCCAACGGGACCTCCACCGCCAGGCCCGCGAACCTGCTGGTGAACGGCGCGGCGGCCGGGTCGGCGGCCTTCGAGGGCACCGGCGCCTGGAACACGTGGGCGACGCGGGCGTTCACGGTGCCGGTGAAGGCGGGCGCCAACACGGTCCGGCTCACCCCGACCACCTCCGCCGGCCTGCCCAACGTCGACCGCCTCGACGCCGAGACGGGCGGCACCACCACGCCCCCTCCGCCCGCCACGGCGCTGTACGTGGCGCCGAACGGCAGCGACGGCGCGGCCGGCACCCAGTCCGACCCGACGACGCTCACCTCGGCGATCTCCCGCGTGGCCCCCGGCGGCACCGTCTACCTGCGCGGCGGCACCTACCGGTACGACCGGACGGTCACCGTCCCGCCCGGCAGCGGCGGCACGGCGAGCGCCCGCACCAAGCTGTCCGCCTACCCGGGCGAGACCCCGGTGCTCGACTTCTCCGCCATGAGCGAGGACCCGGCCAACCGCGGGCTGGCCCTGAACGGTTCCTACTGGCACGTCTCCGGTCTCGTCGTGCAGCGCGCCGGCGACAACGGGATCTTCGTCGGCGGCAGCAACAACGTCATCGAGCGCACCGTGACGCGGTTCAACCGCGACACCGGGCTCCAGCTCTCGCGGGCCTCCTCCACCACCCCCCGCGACCAGTGGCCGTCGAACAACCTCATCGTGAGCGCGGAGTCGCACGACAACGCCGACTCCGACGGCGAGGACGCCGACGGCTTCGCCGCGAAGCTCACCTCCGGACCCGGCAACGTCTTCCGGTACGCCGTCGCCCACCACAACATCGACGACGGCTGGGACCTGTACACCAAGTCCGACACCGGTCCCATCGGCCCGGTGACCATCGAGGACTCCCTCGCCTACGAGAACGGCACGCTCAGCGACGGCACCGTGAACTCCAACGGCGACCGCAACGGCTACAAGCTCGGCGGCGAGGACATCGAGGTCGACCACGTCGTCCGGCGCAACATCGCCTACGGCAACGGCAAGCACGGGTTCACCTACAACAGGAACCCCGGCACGATGACGGTCTCCGGCAACGTGAGCATCGACAACGACCAGCGCAACTACACCTTCGACGCCGGTACGTCGGTGTTCCGCGACAACCTCTCCTGCCGCAGCGGCAGCGGATCGAACGACCGGATCGTCGGGGACGCCGACGCCTCCAACCAGTTCTGGTCCGGAGCCAACGGGTCGCGGTGCTCCGCCTACGCCGGTGCGCCGCGCTGGACCTTCGCCGCGGACGGCCGGCTCGTCGTGACCTTCGGCGGCGCCTGAGCGCGGCCTGACGGCTGCGCACCGCCCGTCCTGACGCACCGTGGGACACTGACGGGTCGTCACCGGCCGTCCGCACGACGGGCGGCCGGTTCGGTCGGCCGATCCGGCCGCGGCGAAGGCGGCCGGCGCCCGGGGCCCCCGCCCCTGAGCGCGCCGGCCCGTACGCCCGGGCTCGCGCCCTCGCTTCCCTTCATGGACACTTCACAATGAATGTATGATCAACACACATGTCGGCGCTCTGTTCACCATCGTGTCCAGACGCCGACTTCGTGATGTTTGAGGGGAAAAACAAGTGCATTGGAGCGTGCGTACCCGTACGACGGGTATCGCGATGCTGACCACGGCCGCCGTGCTCATGGCGACGCCGTACGCCGCCGCCGGGACCGACCACCCCGGCGCGCGCGACACGGCGGCCGGGACGGCCGTGCCGGAGGCGGCGCCGGTGACCGAGGCCGCCACCGCCGAGGCCGCGCTGGCCGCGGCGAAGGCGTTCGGCCGGAAGGTGGAGGTGCTGGACCAGCGCACCGAGACCACCACCACCCACGCCAACCCGGACGGCACACTGACCACCACACAGGCGGCCGGGCCGATCCGCATGATCAAGAACGGCAAATGGGTCGACGTCGACGTCGACCTGAAGCGGGACGGCGGCGGCACGGTCCGCCCCGCGGCGCACCCGGAGCACCTCGCGCTCGCCGGGGCCGGCGGCACCCGGGCCCGTTCCATCGAACAGGCCGCCCAGGCCCCCGACTCCGCCGCCCGGGACCTGATCAGCCTCGGCTCGGGCAACCGCCGGATCGCCGTGCAGTGGAAGGGCGGCCTGCCCGCGCCCGAGCTGGACGGCAGCCGCGCCACCTACCGCGACGCCGTGCCCGGCGCCGACCTCGTCGTCGACGCCACCCGCACCGGATTCGAGCAGTACCTCACCCTCCGTCAGCGGCCCGACCGGGGAGCCCCCCTCGTCCTGCCGCTGCGGACCGACGGCCTCAAGGCCGAGCCGGGCGAGGACGGCTCCCTCGTCTTCACCGACCGGGCCACCGGCGAACAGGTGTCCACGATCCCGGCGCCGGTCATGTGGGACGCCTCGGTGGACGAGCGCTCCCTGGAGCACACCAACCGGCGCGCCGTGCCGATGGAGGTCGTCCAGGACGGCGACGGCGTCGAGCTGCGGCTGACGCCCGACCCCGAGTGGCTCGCCGACCCCGCGACGCGGTACCCGGTGACGATCGACCCGGCCGCCGACGTGCTCGACGTGCTGTTCGACACCTGGGTGCAGGGCGGGGAGGCGGCCGACCAGTCCGCCTCCACCGACCTGAAGATCGGCTGGCCGGGCGACAGCGCCGGAACCACCCGGCGCGTCGCCCGCTCCTTCCTGACCTTCCGCACCTCGCCGTTCGCCGACGCGCTGGTCACCGACGCCAGGCTGAAGCTGTACGACTACCACTCCTGGTCGTGCCAGGAGCGCGGCTGGGAGGTCTGGGCCACCGGCCCGGCCGACACCGCCACCCGCTGGGCGAACCAGCCCGAGTGGAAGCAGAAGTTCGCCACCTCCACCGAGACCCGGTCGGCCACCTGCTCGAACGCCGGCTACGTCAGCGCCGACGTCACCGAGCTGGCCCGGACCTGGGCGAGCGCCAAGGCCGACACCGGTTCGGTCGGCATCCGGGCCGCGGACGAGAGCGACACCTACGGCTGGAAGCGCTTCTACTCCGGCGAGGCCGCCGAGGACAAGATCCCGCAGCTGGAGGTCACCTACAACTACCGGCCCCGCAACGGCGCCAACCTCCAGGCCGGCCCGCCGTTCGTCAGCGAGGGCGGCATCTACCGGGTCGACACCCTGACGCCGACGCTCCGCTTCTCCACCGAGGACGCCGACCCCGACGACGAGGTCCGCGGCACCTTCGAGATCACCGACGTGGCGACCGGGGAGGTCGCGGCCACGCTCACCTCCGGCTACGTCCCCGCCAGCACCACCGCCTCCGTCAAGGTGCCCGCCGGCAAGCTGAAGGACGGCCACACCTACAGCTTCCGCACCACCACCCACGACGGCACCCACTGGGCCAACGGCTGGTCCGCCCCCGCCACCTTCCACGTCGACACGGCCTGGCGGATGGACGCGGCGACCCGGACCCTCGGCTACGCCAACGCCGCCTCGGAGGCCGCGGACGTCACCGCCGCCACCTCCAGCGACAGCCGCTACGCCGCCGTCGCCAAGACGGACGAGAACACCGTCGGCGTCCCCTGGAGCGCGGGCGGCACCATCGACATCGCCGACGGCAACGGCGGCTACGCGAGCCTGGGGCTGCCCGGCGGCACCGCCCGGGGCACCAGCATCGGCGGCACCGTCGTCTACAGCGACCCCGCCCAGAGCGTGGACACCGTCACCCAGCCCACCGCCGAGGGCGGCGTACGCACCCTTCAGGTGATCAAGGACGCCTCCGCGCCGCACAGCTACCGCACCGCCCTGCAACTCCCCGAGGACGTCGAGGTCGTCACCCACGACGACGGCAGCGTCACCGTCCTGGACGGCGCGGTGCCCACCGGCACCGTCTCGGTGATCGCCGGGGCCAACGGCAAGTACCTCTCCGCCCGGATCAACGACGCCGGCGACCAGGCGGGCAAGCTGCGCGCCTCGGCCACCACCGACAGCGCCTGGGAGAAGTTCACCCTCGAAGCGGGCGCCGACGGCACCTACGCGCTGAAGTCCGGCGCCAACGGCAAGTACGTCACCGTCGAGAAGAACTACCCCGGTGACCGGCAGGGCATGCTGCGGGCCCGCAGCGACACCGCCGGCACCTGGGAGAAGTTCACCCTGCACAAGCAGCAGGACGGCTCCTACGCGCTCAGGGCGCTGGCCAACGGCAAGTACGTGACCGTGGAGAAGGGTTTCACCGGAGCCGACGCCGACCTGGTGCGCGCCGCCGCCGACACGCCCGGCGACGGACAGCTCTTCACCGTCGTACCGGACCAGCCCCGCGAGCAGGTCGGCTTCTTCGAAGCCCCGTGGGCCAAGGACGCCAACGGCGACGACGTGCCGACCCGCTACGAGGTCATGGACGGCCACCTGGTGCAGACCGTGGACTTCACCGAGTCCACCGCCTTCCCGGTCGTCATCGACCCCGGCTTCTGGTCCACCGCCTGGAAGGTGACCAAGTGCGCCGCGTCGATCGCCAGCTTCGTCTACGGGTTCACCCCGCAGGGTTCGAGCAAGAAGGTCATCACCGCCGTACGGCTGGTGAAGAAGGTCGGCTTCAAGAAGACGGCGAACATCATCCGCACGTACCTCAAGCGGCACAAGCTGACCACGGACGGCCGGAAGATCGTCGCCGGGATCCTCGGCATCAACTCCATCAAGAGCAACTGCAAGTTCTAGCCGCGGGGAGTGTCGCTCATGTGGATCTTCCTGATCGCGGCCGCCGTGCAGTGCGCGGTGATCGCCGGGTACCTCGTGACCCGCCGCCGGCGCTCCGGCGCCGGAGCGCCGGACCGCCGCGGGTGGCCCCTGCTCGGGGAGGGCATGCCGTACCTGCACCTGCTCGCGGCGCTCGCCGGAACGCTGGCCGGATACCTCGCCGTGCGCCCCGGCGGCGACCCGCTGGTCCGGGGACTGGGCGGACTGCTCCTGCCCACCCTCGCGGCGCAGGCCCTGACCGGCCTGACCCGGTCCCGCTGGCTGCCCGTGGCGCTCGCCGTCGCGGGCGGAGCCGCCGCGGGCATCGCGGCCCTGCCGTGAGGCACGGGCCGCCGGGCTGACGCGGTCCCGCCGGGCGCGCCACCGCCTCCCCACCGGGGGCGGTGGCGCGCCCGCGCGCAGTTCAGGGCGTCAGGTGCTTCACCCAGCGCCGCCACCGCTCCTCGGGCGCGTACCCGGCGGCCCGCCAGGCCCGCTGCCCCTGCTCGTTGCGCACCAGCACCATCGCGTCCCCGCGGCGCCCCCCGAGCCGTACGAACCGCTCCTCCGCCGCGGCGAGCAGGGCCGAGGCGATGCCCTGGCGGCGCCGGTCCGGGCGCACCGCCAGCCGGTACAGGTGGCAGCGCCAGCCGTCGAAGCCCGCGATCACCGTGCCGACCAGCTCGCCGTCCCGCTCGGCCAGGATCAGGGCATCGGGGTCCCGGGCCACCAGCCGCTCCACACCGTCCCGGTCGTCGCTGATGCTGGTCCCCTCGGCGGCCGTCTTCCAGAAGGCCAGCACACCGTCCAGGTCATCGGGCCCGGCGGCCCGTATCCGCAGATCCGTCATGGCCCGATGACACCACCCGCCGCCGTGCGGCGGGACGGCTCTTCCGCCATGCGGACACTCAGGACTCGCGCAGGGCCGCCATGACCGGGGCGAACACCTCCATGCACGGCTCCAGCACGGTCAGGTACGTGAACCCGTACCGCTCCCGCTGGGCCCGTACCTGCGCGGTGATCTCCTCCACGGTCCCCACCAGCACGATCGGCAGCTCCAGCACTTGCGCGGCGGTCAGGTGCGGCACCAGCTCGAGGAAGGGCCGCACCGCCGCCTCGCGGTCCTCGGTGATGACGACCTGCTGCACGAGCAGGTTGAGCTCCGCGGGTTCCGCGCGGCCCGCGGCCAGCTCCCGGTACCGGGCCACCCGCTCGTCGAGCTCCTCCGCCGTGATCGGGGCGAGCTGCCCGGTGGCGCTGCCCGGCACGCTCCGGGCGCCGGTGAAGGCCGCGATGTCGGCGTGCTCGGCGGTCAGCCGCAGCATCCGGTCGCCGTTGCCGCCGATCAGCAGCGGCACCCGGGGCCGCTGCACCGGCTGCGGCCGGTGTTCCGGTGAGCCGAGCAGCCCGGCCAGCTCCTCCACCGTGCGCCGCAGGTGGTCGACGCGTTCGCGCGGGGAGCCGAACGGCAGCCCGGCCGCCTCGTGCTCCGCCCGCACATAGCCGGTGCCGAGCCCCAGCTCCAGGCGCCCGCCGGTCAGCGCGTCCGCCGTCGCCACCTCACGGGCCAGCAGAGCCGGGTTCCAGAAACCGGCGTTGAGGACGAACGTGCCCAGCCGCGGGCGCTCGGTCGCCTCGGCCGCCGCCACCAGGGCCGGGAAGGGCGCCGCCATGCCCAGGTGGTCGGGGACCAGGATCACGTCGTACCCCAGCTCCTCGGCCCGGCGGCACTTGGCCCGCCACTCCCTCTCCGGTGCGGGGGTCACCAGGTTGACGCCGAAACGGAACGAACGCACCATCAACTCTCCTGCTGTGTCACGGCACTTCAGGGACGCCGGCGAGTCAATCACTCGTGCGCGACGGCCGCCAGCACATTCATGCGCGAGGCACGCGAGGCGGGCAGCAGCGCCGCCACGATCCCCACCGCCACCGAGCCGAGCGCCACCGCGACGACCGTGTCCCACGGAACGGCCAGTACCGTCATGCCCTCCAGGGCCAGCACCCGCTGGGTGCACACGCCCCACACCAGGCCCAGCGCCAGGCCCAGCACCGCACCGAAGACCGCGATCACCACCGACTCCAGCCGGATCATCCGCCGCAGCAGGCGCCGGGACAGCCCGATCGCCCGCAGCAGCCCGATCTCCCGGGTGCGTTCCACCACCGACAGCGCGAGCGTGTTCACCACACCGAGGACCGCGATGACGATCGCCAGCCCCAGCAGCGCGTACACGAGGTACAGCAGCACGGCGATCTGGTCGCGTACCAGCTCCTTGTAACCGGCCAGGTCGCGCACCTGCACATGCGGGTACGGGGCGAGCGACCGCTCCAGAGCGGCCCGCAGCTCGTCGTCGCCCGTGCCGGGCGCGGCGTCGACGTACAGCACGGCGTCCTGGCCGCCCGGCGCGTACCGCTCCAGCGTGGCCAGCCCGAAGAACAGCCCGCCCGGCGCGCGGAACCTCTCGGCGGACTCCCGGCCGGTCAGGGCGCCCACGGCCAGCGCGGCGGTGCGCCCGTCCTGGAACTCGACACGGACCGTGCCGCCCACGCGTACGCCGTGCTCCCGGGCGAACCGCGCGTCCATCGCGAGCCGTCCCGGCGCGAGCGCGGCCCGGCCGTCCCCGTGCGCGTAGTCGATGTCGGCGACCTCGTCGAGCCCCGGGCCGTAGGCCGTGGCGGTCGTCGCCACCCGCTCGCCGTCCGGCAGCCGCACCGCGACCGGGGCGTACCGCGCCGGTACGACGAGCCCCGCGCCGGGCGCCCGGCGCACCGCGTCGGTCACCTCGCGCGGGAACGGCGCGGAGTTGCCGTGGCGCACGACGAAGTCCGACCCCAGCGTCCGGTCGATCTGCCGGTCGAAGGACGCGGTGATCGAGGCGCCGGCCACCGACAGCCCCACGGCCAGGGCGATCCCCACCATCAGCGCGGCGGCGGTGGCGCCGGTGCGGCGCGGATTGCGCAGGGCGTTGCGCCGGCTCAGCAGGCCGACGGCGCCGAACAGGGCGGGGAAGGACGCGCCGAGGACCCGGATCACCGGCCGCACCAGCAACGGGCCCGCGACCACGGCGGCGACGAGCGTCAGGGCGACACCGGCCCCGAGCAGCCCCGCCGCCCGGCCGGCCGGCGAGGAGGCGGCGCACCCGGCGAGCGCGGCGGCGCCCGCCGCCCCGGCCACCGCGCCCGCCCGTGCCCGCGTCCGCAGCGGCCGGCCGGTGCCGGCGGCCTCGGTCTCCGCGATCGCCGCCATCGGGGAGACGGCCGCGGCCCTGCGGGCCGGGAGGTACGCCGCCACGAACGTCACGCCGAGGCCGACGGCGTACCCGGCGACCGGGACCGTCCAGCCGATCACCATGTCGGTGGCGCGGATGTGCATGCCGATCGCGTTCATCACCCGGATCAGCCCGGCGGCCAGCCCGGCACCCCCGGCCAGCCCCAGCGTGGCGCCGGCCACGCCGAGCAGCAGCGCCTCGGTGAGCACCGACCGGCGGACCTGGCGCCGGTCGGCGCCCAGCGCGCGCAGCAGGCCCAGCTCGCGGGTGCGCTGGGCGATCAGCATCGAGAAGGTGTTGACGATCAGGAAGACGCCGACGAGGACCGCGACCCCGGCGAAGCCGAGCATGACCCACTTCAGGACGTCGAGGAAGCCGCCCAGCCGCTGGACGTCGGACTCGGCCTGCTCGGCGGCGGTCCGGTAGGTGTAGGCGTTCGGGCCCAGCGCGTCGGCCACCCGCCGCTTGAGCTGCCCGGCGTCCACGCCGTCCGCGGCGTCGACGGAGATGCCGGTCGCGGCGCGGGCGTCGCCCAGCAGCCGCTCCTGCGCGGCCGGGGTGTCCAGGAAGAGCAGCGCGGTGCCGGGGTTGGCGGCGGTGAAGGCGGCGATGCCGACGACCTCGACCCGGAAGGAGCCCGGCGCGGCGATCACGGTGAGGGTGTCGCCGATCCGTACGTCCGCGCGGTCGGCGGTCACCTCGTCGAGCACCGCCTGTCCCGGCCCGCGCGGGGGGTGACCGGAGCCGAGCTCGACGGTGCGGTGCCCGGCCGGGTCCCAGTTGGCGCCGGTGGTGGGGGCACCGGTGGTGGGGCTGACCGGCCGGCGCCGGGCGTCGACGACGGTGATGTTCCCGGCCTCGACGTCCACCCGGGCGGCCGCGACCTGGCCGAGGCCGGCCACGCGGTCGGCGAGCGCGGCCGGCAGGGTGGCGATCCGGCCGGAGGGGCGGGACTCGTCCAGGTTTTCCGCGGGACGGACGGTCACATCGGCGGCGGTCGAGGCGAAGAGCCGGCCGAAGGTGCGGTCGAGGGTGGCGGAGAAGATCAGGCTGCCCGCGACGAACGCCACCGACAGCACCACGGCCAGCCCCGACATCAGCAGCCGGCCCTTGTGCGCCAGGAAGCTCCGCAGCGTCGCCCTGAGCATGGCTCAGCCCCTCTCCGGTCCCGGCGCGGGCCCGCCGCACTCGCCGGACGGTCCGCACCCGGTGTCGAGGCGCTTCATCCGGTCCAGCACCGCCCGCGCCGTCGGCCGTTCCAGCCGGTCCACGATCCGCCCGTCCGCGAGGAACAGCACCGCGTCGGAGCAGGCCGCGGCGCCCGGGTCGTGGGTGACCATGACCACCGTCTGCCCCAGGTCGTCGACGGCCCCGCGCAGAAAGCCCAGGACCTCCCGCCCGGCCCGCGAGTCGAGATTGCCGGTCGGCTCGTCCGCGAAGATCAGCTCGGGCCGGGAGACCAGCGCCCGGGCGCAGGCCACCCGCTGCTGCTGGCCGCCGGACAACTGCGCGGGCCGGTGGCCGAGCCGGTCGCGCAGGCCCAGCGTGCCGACGACCCGGTCGAGCCACCGCGGGTCGGCCCGCCGGCCCGCGATGTCCAGCGGCAGGGTGATGTTCTCCAGCGCGTTCAGGGTCGGGACCAGATTGAACGACTGGAACATGAACCCGACCCGGTCCCGGCGCAGCCGGGTCAGCTCCCGGTCCTTCAGCCCGGTGATCTCCGTCTCCCCGAGCCACACCCGCCCGGCCGAGACGGTGTCCAGCCCCGCCAGGCAGTGCATCAGCGTGGACTTGCCGGAACCCGAGGGCCCCATCACCGCGGTGAACCGGCCCCGCACGATGTCGACGTCCACCGCGTCCAGGGCGAGCACCGTCGTCTCGCCCGCGCCGTACGCCTTGGTCAGGCCCCGGGCGCGCGCCGCGAAGGGGCCGGCCGGCGCGGGCCCCGGGACGTGCTCCGCGGCAGGTGCGGGCAAGGGTGCCTCCTGGCTCGGCGGTGCGGGGACGTCCGTGTCCCGTCCGCGGACGAGGTGGTCCTTCAGTGGTCCGTCTCACACAGTACGGCGGTCGCGGCGCGCGTGCGGTCGCGGCGGCCTTGCCGCTGCTAGCGGCGGAGCGCTAGCGTCGAGGCATGGCGAAGACCCAGCTGAACGTGCGGGTGGACGAGGACACCGCCCGAGCCGCGCGCGAGCGCGCGCTGGCCCGCGGCATGAGCGTCAACCGCTACATCGAGGAGCTGGTCCGCCGCGACGTCGGCGAGGTGGGCCACACCTTCGTGGAGGCCGCCGCGGACTTCATGCGGCAGTACGAAAAGGTGTTCGCCGACAAGGCGTTCGCCGAGGAGGCGGGCGAGGGCGGCCGCTGATCCCTTGAACCACCTCAGAATCGACCTCGCCTGGCTGCTGATGCTGGCCGAGCGGAAGATGCCCGGGGACCCCCAGGTCACCGACTGGGGCGCCCTCGTCGCCGCCGTCGCACGCCATCAGGCGGAGATAATCGACGTCCCCGTCTACGACAGCCCGCACGCGCGCGCCGCCGCGCTGCTCCAGCTCCTGATCCGCGTCCCGGCGCTGGAGCGGTCCAACGCGCTGTTCGCCACCGCCGTCGCCTACGCCTACCTCGTCGCCAGCGGTCTGAAGGTCGCACCCTCCCCGGAGCAGGTCCGCGACCTGGCCCGGCTGGTGCACAACGGCGAGGCGTCCGTCGACGACATCGCCCGGGAACTGCGGCAGTGGTGCGTGTGACCGCCGCGCCGCCTCAGGCGCCGGGCCGCCAGGCCACGCCCGTCACACAGTAGGACGCCGGCAGCCTCGGGCCCTGCTCCGGCATCAGGGTGCGCCGGTAGGGGCCGATCTCGAACCCGGCCCCGCGCAGCGCGGCGACCGGGTCCCGGGACAGGTGGCAGCCGCCGCTCAGGGCCGGCCACACCGTCCGGTCCAGGGCCCGCTGGGTGACCCTCATGACCGGGCCGCCGCCCCGGCCGTGCTCGAAGAACCGCACCTCGCCGCCGGGCCGCAGCACCCGCCGCGCCTCCGCGAGCGCCCGCGGCACGTCCCGCACGCTGCACAGCACCAGCGACAGCACGACCGCGTCGAACCCCTCGCTCTTGACCGGCAGCGCCTCCGCCGCCCCCGGCACCACGTCGACGGGCACCTCCGCGCGCAGGGCCGCCTCCACCGCCGACCGCCGCAGCACCCGCTCCGGCTCGATGGCGACGACCTCCGCGACCGTGCCCGGGTAGTGCGCGAAATTCAGCCCGTTGCCCGCGCCGATCTCGATGACCCGCCCGGACAGCCCGGCCAGCAGCCCCTCCCGCACGGCGCCCATGCCTATCCGGGTCTCGGCGGCCGTACTGATCCGGTGGTAGCAGCGGGCGGACAGCGGATGGTGCACGGCGTCCCGCGGCGCCGGACGGGGGCGGAGCGAGCGGATCGGCATGTGACCTCCTCGTGAGGCGGGCCTACCGCGAGTCTCCCCCCGCGCGGCACGGCGCATCCCTGACCGCCGGGTGAATCGCGCCAGGTGTCCGGCAGCCGCGGCGCCCGCCCCCGCTTCCCACAACCTGTGGTTGTGGCTGCCCGGAGACCGGTTGTTGGAATCCGGCCGCCGTGGCCCGCTTTGATGGACGCCGTCAACGGGGGGTCGTACGAGAGGTGGCGGGCATGGCGGCGCGACGGCGTCTGGGGCGGCGGTTCGGGTGGCTGTGGGCCGCCTACGCGGTCAGCGCCTACGGCTCCGGAGTGGGGTTCGGCGCCTTCCCGCTGATCGCCGTGGTGGTGCTGCACGCCGGCCCGGCCGAGGTCTCCCTGCTGTCCGCCGTGGGGCCGGCCGTGGGCGCGCTGATCGCGTTGCCGCTCGGGCCCTGGGTGGAGTACCGCCGCAAGCGGCCCGTGATGATCGCCATGGACCTCGTCCGGTGCGCGGCCATGCTGAGCGTCCCGGCCGCGTACGCCCTCGGCCGGATCGGCTTCGCCCAGCTGCTCGTCGTCTCGGCGGTGGTCGCCGCGGCCAAGATCACCTTCAACGCGGCCGGCGGCGCCACCCTCAAGGCCGTCGTCCGGCCGGACGACCTGCTCGTGGCCCATGCCCGGCTGGAGTCCACCACATGGAGCTCCACCGCCCTCGGCCCGCCGCTCGGCGGCGCGGCGGTCGGCCTCTTCGGGCCGGTCACCACTGTGCTGGCCGACGCGCTCAGCCACCTTCTCTCCGCGCTCGGCATCACCCTGATGGGCGGCCGGGAGGAACGCCCGCGCCGCACCGGCCGCAGCCGCCTCCGCGCCGGTGACCTGCTCGACGGCTGGCGGCACATCCTGTCCCACCCCGGCCTGCGCGCGCTCTACGCCAACCAGGTGCTCGTCGCCGGACTGATCATGTCCACCGAACCGCTGCTGGCGGTGCTCCTGCTGCGCGACCTCGGCTTCCCGCCCTGGCAGTACGGCCTGGCCTTCGCCGCCCCCTGCGTCGGCGGGCTCATCGGCTCGCGCCTGGCCCAGCGGGTCGTGGCCCGGTACGGCCGGCCCCGGGTCCTCCGGGTCGCCGGCACCCTGCGCGCGGTCTGGCTGATCGGCCTGGCCTTCGTCCCGCCCGGCATCGCCGGACTCGCGCTCGTGATGGCCCTGGAACTCGCCATCATCGTCAACATGAGCCTGTACAACCCCGTCGTGGCCACCTACCGGCTCGAACACATCCCCGGGGAACGCGTCGCCCGGACCCTGTCCGCCTGGTCCATCGGCAACGGCCTCTCCATCGCGCTCTGCACCGTCCTCGCCGGCCTGCTTGCCGGCGCCACCGGCCCGCGCACCGCCCTCGCCGTCGCGGGCCTGCTGATCCTCGCCACCCCGCTGCTGCTGCCCCGGACGGCCTTCGCGGCGCCCCGGTGAGCGGCGCCTCAGCCCCCCGGTCCGGCGGGCCCCGCCGCCCGGGCGGTCCGCTCGCCCGTCCGCGTGCCATCGCGGACGGTGTCCGCCGCAGCCTACCGGTGACCGGGCGCATGTTCGCCGTACCGGCCGGGGCGGACGGGGGCGAGGAGGTGCGGAGG
>NZ_WYCT01000089.1 GCF_011008945.1 Streptomyces harenosi | reverse complement strand
CCCGCAGCCCGCCCCGCTGACCTGGCTGTACGCGCCCGGCGACCGCCCGCAGGTGGTGGCCAAGGCGCTGGCGGCGGGCGCCGACGTGGTGGTGGTCGACCTGGAGGACGCGGTCGCCCGGGACCGCAAGGGCTACGCCCGCGCGGCCACCGCCGAGCTGCTCGGCGAGGCCCCGCCGGTGCCGGTCCACGTCCGGGTGAACGCTTTGGACGGGCCGCCGGGGCGGGCGGACCTGGAGGCGCTGGCCCATCTGCCCGGCCTGTCCGGGCTGCGGCTGCCCAAGGTGACCTGCCCGGAGCAGATCACCGCCGTCGCCGAGGCGACCGCGCGGCCCGGCGGGGGCGGCCCGCCGCTGTACGCGCTCGTGGAGTCGGCGCTGGGCGTGGAACGGGCGTACCCGATCGCCTGCGCCCACCCCGTCCTGCGCGGCATCGGGCTGGGCGAGGCGGATCTGCGGGCGGACCTCGGGGTGCGGGAGGAGTCGGGTCTGGACTGGTCCCGCTCCCGGGTGGTCGTGGCGGCGCGGGCGGCGGGCCTGGCCCCGCCCGCGCAGTCGGTCCATCCCGACATCCGGGACCTGGAGGGCCTGGCGGCCTCCTGCGCCCGCGGCCGGGCCCTGGGCTTCCTGGGCCGCGCCGCGATCCACCCCCGTCAGCTCCCGATCATCGAGCGGGCCTATCTGCCCACCGAGCGGGAGCTGGAGGAGGCGGCGGCGATCGTGGAGGCGGCGACGGCCCGGCCGGGCGCCCAGGCGCTGGCGGACGGGCGCTTCGTCGACGCGGCCGTGGTGGCGGCGGCGCGGCGGACCCTGTCGCTGGCCGGCCGCCGCTGAGACGGGCCGAGGGCGCCCGGGAGATCCCCGGGCGCCCTCGGCGGCCTTGTGGTGTCCGGCCGTCCGTCAGCCCTTGCCGGCCGAGTCGGCCTTGTCCGGCGCCTTGCCCGCGCCGCCCCGGCCGGCGCCCGCGGCGCCACCCGAGGAACCGGCGGAACCAGCGGCACCGGTGCCATCGGTGGAACCGGTGGCATCGGTGGTGGCATCGGAGGAGTCCGCGGCCTCGGACGGGTCGTCGGTCCGGCCGTTCTCCTCGCCGTCGCCGGCGGGCCCGGCGCCCGGCTCGACCACCGGCTCGCGGCCCGGCCGCTTGCGCGCCGAGACGACGATGTACGTCACGGCCAGCAGGAAGACCAGCAGCGCGGTCCAGTTGTTCAGCCGCAGGCCGAGGATGTGGTGGGCGTCGTCGACGCGCATGTACTCGATCCAGAAGCGGCCCGCGCAGTAGGCGGCGACGTAGAGGGCGAACGCCCGTCCGCGTCCCAGGGTGAAGCGGCGGTCGGCCCAGATCACCAGCAGCGCCACGCCGACGCACCACAGCGACTCGTACAGGAAGGTCGGGTGGTAGGTGCCCGGCTCCCGGCCGTCCGCCGACGAGGTGATCTCCAGTGCCCACGGCAGGTCGGTGGCCCGCCCGTACAGCTCCTGGTTGAACCAGTTGCCCCAGCGGCCGACGGCCTGTGCCAGGGCGATGCCGGGCGCCACGGCGTCGGCGTAGGCAGGCATCGGGATGCCCCGCCGCCGGCAGCCGATCCACGCGCCTAGCGCACCGAGCGCGATCGCGCCCCAGATGCCGAGTCCGCCCTCCCAGACCTTGAAGGCGTCCACCCAGTCCCGGCCCTCGCTGAAGTACAGCTCGTAGTCCGTGATCACGTGGTAGAGCCGGCCGCCGACCAGGCCGAACGGCACGGCCCAGACCGCGATGTCGGCCACCGTCCCGGACCGCCCGCCCCGGGCGATCCAGCGCTTGTTGCCGAGCCATACGGCAACGAAGACGCCGATGATGATGCAGAACGCGTAGCCGCGCAGCGGAACGGGGCCGAGGTACAGCACCCCGCGCGACGGGCTGGGAATGTAGGCAAGTTCCATGGCAGGGTCGACGCTACCGTGCCGGGCGGGACCCGCGGCGGGCAGCCCGGCTACGGGTCCATAACGGGGGGCGCCGGCGGCGGCTCATCCCTTGTTCGCGTCCTGCACCATCTGCCTCAGCCTCGCCGGTGTGAGCGAGCCGTCCCGGTAGATGTTCCGGCCGTCCAGCAGCACGGTCGGGGTGCCGGTGTGGTCGCCGGCGCGGAAGCTTTCGTTAGACCTGTCGACCCAGCTGTCGTGGGTACCGTCCTCCACGCACCGGCGGAACGCCGGCGTGTCCAGGCCGTCGACCTTCCCGGCCAGCTCGATCAGCTTGTCGTTGCGGCCGAACGCGTCGTCGGTCTCCGGGGGCTGGTTGTCGTAGAGCACGTCGTGGTACGGCGTGAACTTGCCGGCGTCCTGGGCGCAGGCCGCCGCGTTGGCCGCCTTGCGCGAGCCGCTGCCGCCCATGCCCCCGTCGATGATCGTCGCCAGGCGGTACTCGACCTTGAGCTGCCCGGCGTCGGTCAGTTCGTGGATGGTCGGGCGGTAGCTCTGCTCGAAGCCCTTGCAGGCCGGGCAGCGGAAGTCCTCCCAGATGGTGAGCGTCGCCCCGGCGCCGGCCCGGCCGACCGGGATCACGAGGCTGTCCTCGCCCCGGGCGCCGGAGGGGGCGACGACGGGGCCCGCCGTGTCGCCGCCGTCGTCCTTGCCCGCGTTGGCGGCGATCACGCCGATGACCGCCGCGAGCCCGAGGACGCAGACCACGCTCGCCCCCACGATCAGCGCGCGCCGTCGCTTCTCGGCGCTCTTCTGCTTCTCGCGCTCCATCGCCAGCCGCTGTCGGGCCGTGCGCTTTCCGTCACGGTTCTTCTCGCTCACACCCCGCAGAACGAACCGGGGAGGCGCACCGCGCCTCCCCGGTCGCAGGTCCACCCGTACGAGGGACCCGGTGGACCGCGGGTCCGTTACGCCTGGCCGCGCACGCCGCGGGCGAGGTCGCCCGCCAGCGCGCGGACCGCCTCGACGCCGGCCGCGTGGTCCGGGGCGTCCAGCATGTGCTTCACGAAGGCGGAGCCGACGATCACGCCGTCGGCGAAGCCGGCGACCTCACGGGCCTGGGCCGCGTTGGAGACGCCGAGCCCGACGCAGACCGGCAGGTCGGTGGTGGCGCGGGTGCGCCGCACCAGGTCCTCGGCCTGCGAGCCGACCGACTCGCGGGTGCCGGTGACGCCCATGAGGGAGGCGGCGTAGACGAAGCCGCTGCCCGCCGCGGTGATCTCGGCGAGCCGCTCGTCCTTGCTGCTGGGCGCGACCACGAAGACGGTGGCGAGCCCGTGCTTGTCGGCGTGCTCCCGCCACAGCGCCGACTCCTGCACCGGCAGGTCGGGCAGGATGCACCCGGCGCCGCCCGCCTCGGCGAGCTCGGCGGTGAAGCGCTCGACGCCGTAGCGGTCGATCGGGTTCCAGTACGTCATCACGAGGACCGGCTTGCCGGTGGCCGCGTGCGCCTCGCGGACGGTGCGCATCACGTCGGCGATCTTCAGACCGCCGCGCAGGGCGATGTCGTCGGCGGTCTGGATGACCGGGCCGTCCAGGACCGGGTCGCTGTGCGGCAGCCCGACCTCGACGATGTCGGCGCCGCCCTCCAGCACGGCCTTGACCGCCTCGATGCCGCCGTCCACGGTCGGGAACCCGGCCGGGAGGTAGGCGATGAGGGCGGAGCGGCCCTCGGACTTCGCCGCCGCGAGGGTCTCCTCCAGCAGCCGCACGTTCCCGCTCACTTGGCGTCCCCCTCGATCTCGGCGGCGGCGCCGGCCTCGTCGGCGGCGACCTCGGCGTCAGTGTCGTACAGCCCGAAGTACCGGGCGGCGGTGTCCATGTCCTTGTCTCCGCGGCCGGAGAGGTTGACCACGATCAGCCCCTCCTCGCCCAGCTCCTTGCCGACCTCCAGGGCTCCGGCCAGCGCGTGGGCGCTCTCGATGGCCGGGATGATGCCCTCGGTCCGCGACAGCAGGCGCAGCGCCCGCATGGCCGCGTCGTCCGTGACCGCGCGGTACTCGCCGCGGCCGGAGTCCTTGAGGTAGGAGTGCTCGGGGCCGATGCCCGGGTAGTCCAGACCGGCCGAGATGGAGTACGGCTCGGTGATCTGGCCCTCCTCGTCCTGGAGGACGTAGGACCGGGAGCCGTGCAGGATGCCCGGCTCGCCCGCGGTGAGCGTGGCCGCGTGCTCGCCGGTCTCGATGCCGCGTCCGGCGGGCTCGCAGCCGATGAGGCGGACGGAGGCGTCCGGGATGAAGGCGTGGAAGAGGCCGATGGCGTTGGAGCCGCCGCCCACGCAGGCGATCGCGGCGTCGGGCAGGCGCCCGGCGCGCTCCAGGAGCTGGCGGCGGGCCTCGACGCCGATGACCCGGTGGAAGTCGCGGACCATGGCCGGGAAGGGGTGGGGGCCGGCGACCGTGCCGAAGAGGTAGTGGGTGTGGTCGACGTTGGCGACCCAGTCGCGGAACGCCTCGTTGATGGCGTCCTTCAGGGTGCGGCTGCCGGACTTCACGGCGATGACCTCGGCGCCGAGCATGCGCATCCGGGCCACGTTGAGGGCCTGGCGCTCGGTGTCGACCTCGCCCATGTAGATGGTGCAGTCGAGGCCGAACAGGGCGCAGGCAGTGGCCGTGGCGACGCCGTGCTGGCCGGCGCCGGTCTCGGCGATGACCCGGGTCTTGCCCATCCGCTTGGTGAGCAGGGCCTGGCCGAGCACGTTGTTGATCTTGTGGGAGCCGGTGTGGTTGAGGTCCTCGCGCTTGAGGAAGACCCGCGCGCCGCCGGCGTGCTCGGCGAACCGGGGCACCTCGGTCAGGGCGCTCGGCCGGCCGGTGTAGTTCACCAGCAGGTCGTCGAGCTCGCGGGCGAACTCGGGGTCGGCCTTGGCCTTGTCGTACTCGACGGCGACCTCGTCGACGGCGGCGACGAGCGCCTCCGGGATGAACTTGCCGCCGAACGCGCCGAAATAGCCCCCGGCGCTGGGGACCCGGCCCTCGGGGTCGGGAACGAAGAACTCGCTGGGCATGGTGAGACCTCACGGTGAGTGTGCGGACACGTTTCGCCGTGGGGGCGGGGTGGTCAGGCGGCCCTGGTCCGGCCGTGACGTGCCGACGCGCTCACGCGGTGGTGCCGCGTGCCGCGCTGGTCCCCGCGCCCCTGAGGGGGGCGCACCATCGCCGGCCGTTGACCTGTCCGGGCTCGTCACCGATGACGTACCGGACTCGCCGGCCGCGCACACGACGCGCGGGCGCGCGACAGCCACGGGGGCGGCAGCCGCGCGCGAGGCGGGCGTACCGGTCCGTGGTCGTCGCGGGGGCCGTCGGAGTCATCGGGGCAAGCTTACCGGGGGTCAGCCGCGCCCGTGCCGCAGCGCGGGATGCTCGCCCGCCGCCACCAGGTCGGCGACGGCGGCCTTCGGATCGCGGCCGGTGACGAGGGACTCGCCGACCAGGACAGCGTCGGCCCCGGCGTTGGCGTAGGCGATCAGGTCGTGCGGGCCGCGGACCCCGGACTCGGCGACCTTGACGATGTGGTCCGGGATCTCCGGGGCGACGCGCTCGAACGTGCCCCGGTCGACCTCGAGCGTCTTCAGGTCGCGGGCGTTGACGCCGATCACCTTGGCGCCCGCGTCGACCGCGCGGTCGACCTCGTCCTCGTCGTGCACCTCGACCAGCGGGGTGAGGCCGATGGACTCGGCGCGCTCGATGAGCGACTCCAGGGCCGGCTGGTCGAGGGCGGCGACGATCAGCAGCGCCAGGTCGGCGCCGTGCGCCCGCGCCTCCCAGAGCTGGTACGAGGTGACGATGAAGTCCTTGCGCAGCACGGGGATGTCCACCCGCGCCCGGACCGCCTCCAGGTCCGCGAGCGAGCCGCCGAAGCGCCGCTGCTCGGTGAGGACGGAGATGACGGCCGCGCCGCCCGCCTCGTAGTCGGCGGCGAGCCCGGCCGGGTCGGCGATGGCGGCCAGCGCGCCCTTGGAGGGGCTGGAGCGCTTGACCTCGCAGATCACCTTGACGCCGTCGCCGCGCAGCGCGGCCCGTCCGTCCTTGGGTGCGGGAGCCTTGGCCGCGCGCTCCTTGAGCTCGTCGAGGCTGACGCGCGCCTGCCGCTCCGCGAGGTCGGCACGGACTCCGTCGATGATCTCGTCGAGCACACTCACGCGAGCGGCCCCCTTCCAACGGTTGGCTTCAAGCGGTCGCTCCCGCCCGGTCCGCCGCGTGCGGCGGGGGTCGGAGCGGACCGATGGTCCCTGTGATGGTATCCGCTGGCCGGCGCGGGCCCCGCATCCGGTGGATGCCGGTCCCACTACCTGGACACTCGCAGGATGATCAAGGATGGAGCCAGCCACCGAAGGGCAGGTTCCGGACAACGGTGAACACCAGCAGCACCGCCCCCGGCGTCCACAGCTGCCACGGCGCGGGCTCGAAGCGCGCGGGGCGGCCGCGCGCGGCGCGGACGAACCACAGGGTCCACAGCACCGCGAAAGCCGCGTAGCCCACGACCGCGGGCGCGTTGGCCTGGAGCGCGGTGAGGACGTCGCCGTGGACGATGGCGTGGGCGCTGCGCAGGCCGCCGCAGCCGGGGCAGTACAGCCCGGTGTAACGCAGCAGCGGGCAGGCCGGGTAGTGGCCGGGCTCGTTGGGGTCCACGGTCCCCACGTAGGCGAAGGCACCGGCGACGGCCGCGAGCACCGCGACCGGTACGGCGACGCGGGCGGCCGCCCGGGAGGCGGCCGGCGGGGCGGCCGCGGTGCGCGGGGCGAGGTTCCGGCTGTCGGCGTCCACGCCCCGCATTGTGCCCCGGCCGGGACGGCGGCGCCCCCGCGGGGCACCCGCGGGCCAGGGACGGCCGGGGGCGGCGTGCGCACCGCGGGGGGCGCCGTACGCGCGTGAGGGGCGGTCCCGGCACCCTGACGGGCCGGCCGCCCCTCCCGTGACCGCGCCCGGCTCGCCGTACGCCGCCCGGGTGAAGCGCCGTACGGGTGTGCCGTGGGGGGATCAGCCCTCGACGCTCGCCGGCTGGCGCTTGTCGGCCTGCTTCTTGTCCCCGGCCAGGTGCACCGGGTGGGTGTCCTTCGGCTGGCCGAGGCCCATGCCGCGCATGATGGCGCCGACGACACCGCCGAGGAGCACGACCGCCATGCCGACCCAGAAGCCCACCGGCTGGGCCATCACCGTGAAGGCGCCCGCGACGCAGAAACCGATGAAGGCGATGATGACACCGGTCCAGGCGGCCGGGGTGTGACCGTGGCTGCTGCCCGCCATTGCTTGCTCCTCGTTGCTGTGTGCGTGTCCGAGCGGGACGCTCGTGCGCCCATTGTCCCGCACGCGCGCGCAGTGAGTGATCGGGGGTGCTCCCCGGGCGCGCGTGACGGGCGGGAAGCCCGGTGCCCGGTGCCGCGCGAGCGGCCGCCGGGGCCCGGATGCCGCGCGCGGACGAGTGCCCACGCGGGCGCGGGTCAACCTCTCGCGGGCCGGGCCCGGTCAGGCGCCGGTCGGGTCCTCGCCCCGGTCCAAGGCCTTCCACAGCTCCTCGGGGCGGTCGGGGTCGGCGGCGGCCCGGCGCGGGCGGGGGGCGCCGGAGCGCTCGTAGCGGCCGGACATCGAGGGCCACAGCCGGCCGTAGCGCAGGGCGAGCAGCCCGGCCAGCAGGATCAGGACCCCGCCCGCGGCGGCGACGTACGGCCAGGCGGTGTGGGTGAGCGCCTCGACGGTGGCGGAGGTGTCACCGGCCGCGCGGGCCGCCTGCTCGTCGAGGGCGGAGCCGTCGGAGGCGCCGGCCAGGGCCGCCGCGACGGTGCCGGCGCCGCACAGCGCCAGCAGGCCCGCGACGGCCGCCCGTCCGGCCCGGCGGACGGCGAAGACGGCGACGAGCGCGGCGAGCCCCACGATGGCGAGCGCCGCGGGCACGCCCGTGACGTCGCTGCCCTTGGCGGTCAGCGGGATGGCGCCGCCGGCCACCGCCGCGGTGCCCTCCGCCCACTGCTGCCGGGTGGACAGCAGCGCGACGGCCGCGCCCAGCGCGCCGCACAGCAGCGCGAGGGCGAGGCTCCGGCGGCCGGCCCGGGCGGGTCGTGCGGCTTCGGTACGGGGGTGCGGTACGGCAGTCACGTACTCCACTATCGCCCGAACGCCGGGCGAGGTGTCACCCGGGGTCGGGCCTCTCGTCTGGATCATGCCGGGCCCGCGGGGCCCGGCACCCCGCCTCGCCGCGTTGCCGCCGGCTGCCGTGGCACCGCCATGGCGCCCTCCTCCGCCGTGCGCTGCACGGCACCGGACCGCGCTCCCCGGTCCGGCCCGATCCGAACGGAAAGACCCTAGTCCCGGCCCCGTCCCAGCCGGTTGGCCGTGTGCACGGCCCGCAGCACCGCCGCCGCCTTGTTGCGGCACTCGGTGTCCTCCGCGACCGGGTCGGAGTCGGCGACCACTCCGGCGCCCGCCTGGACGTAGGCGGTGCCGTCGCGCAGCAGGGCGGTGCGGATCGCGATGGCGGTGTCGGAGTCGCCCGCGAAGTCCAGGTAGCCGACGCAGCCGCCGTACAGGCCGCGCCGGGACGGCTCCAGTTCGTCGATGATCTGCAGCGCGCGCGGCTTGGGCGCCCCGGAGAGGGTGCCGGCCGGGAAGCAGGCGGTCAGCACGTCGAAGGCGGTCCGGCCGGGCGCGACGCGTCCGGTGACCGTGGAGACGATGTGCATGACGTGCGAGTAGCGCTCGACGGACATGAAGTCGACGACCTCGACCGAGCCGGGCTCGCAGACCCGCCCCAGGTCGTTGCGGCCCAGGTCGACGAGCATGAGGTGCTCGGCGCGCTCCTTGGGGTCGGCGAGGAGTTCCTCGGCGAGGGCCTGGTCCTCCTGCGGGGTGGCGCCGCGGGGCCGGGTGCCGGCGATGGGGTGGAGCATGGCCCGCCCGTCCTCCACCTTGACCAGCGCCTCGGGCGAGGAGCCGACGACGTCGAAGCCGTCGAAGCGGAAGAGGTACATGTACGGGGAGGGGTTGGTGGCCCGCAGCACCCGGTAGACGTCCAGGGCGCTCGCCGTGCACGGCGTCTCGAAGCGCTGGGAGGGGACCACCTGGAAGGCTTCCCCGGCGCGGATGCGCTCCTTGACGTCCTCCACGGCGGCCTGGAAGTCGGGGCCGCCCCACAGCGCGGTGTACTCGGGCAGTTCCGAGGGCGGCAGCGCGGCCGGGGGCTGGGCCACCGCGCGGGTCAGGTCGGCCTCCATGGCGTCCAGACGGGCGACCGCGTCGGCGTACGCCTCGTCGACACCGGTGTCGAGGTCGTTGTGGTTGATCGCGTTGGCGATCAGCAGGACCGAGCCCTCCCAGTGGTCCATGACGGCGAGATCGCTGGTCAGGAGCATGGTGAGCTCGGGGAGGCGGAGGTCGTCCCGGTCCCCGGGGCCGATCTTCTCCAGGCGGCGCACGATGTCGTAGCCGAGGTAGCCGACCATGCCGCCGGTGAACGGCGGCAGCCCGAGGTCGTGCGCCAGGTCGCGGGGGGTGTGCAGGGCCTGGACGGTGGCGCGCAGGGCGGCGAGCGGATCACCGGCGGCGGGGACGCCGACGGGCGGCGTGCCGAGCCAGTGCGCCTCGCCGTCCCGCTCGGTCAGGGTCGCCGCCGACCGGACGCCCACGAAGGAGTACCGGGACCACGAGCGCCCGTTCTCCGCGGACTCCAGCAGGAAGGTGCCGGGGCGCTCAGCGGCCAGCTTGCGGTAGAGCCCGACCGGGGTGTCGCCGTCGGCGAGGAGCTTGCGGGTGACCGGGATGACCCGGCGGTCGGCCGCAAGCTTGCGGAACGTTTCGAGGTCCATGGCGGCCGACCTTACTGATCCCGGGCCGCCGCGCCGGAACCGGCGGCGTCCTCGAGCAGCACGTCGGCGTCGAAGCAGGTGCGGGCGCCGGTGTGGCAGGCGGCGCCGACCTGGTCGACCTTGACCAGGACGGTGTCGGCGTCGCAGTCCAGGGCGACGGACCTGACGTGCTGGACGTGACCGGAGGTGTCGCCCTTGACCCAGTACTCCCGGCGGCTGCGCGACCAGTAGGTGCAGCGGCCGGTGGTGAGCGTGCGATGCAGCGCCTCGTCGTCCATCCAGCCGAGCATCAGCACCTCACCGGTGTCGTACTGCTGGGCGATGGCGGGCAGGAGGCCGTCGGGGCTGCGCTTGAGGCGCGCGGCGATCTCCGGGTCGAGGCGGCTGGGCCGGGGGGACGGGTTGGTCATGCCGACCATTGTGCCGCGCGTGGCGGGTGCGCCCCGGCGGCGTTCACTGTGCGGACGCGCCGCCCCGCCGTAGGCTGACTCCATGTCGACATTCGCCAAGCGTGAACGACTTCTGCTGGCCGACCTGCTGGAGACGGCCGGACCGGACGCCCCCACCCTGTGCGAAGGCTGGCGCACCCGTGACCTGGCCGCCCACGTGGTGGTGCGCGAACGCCGGCCCGACGCGGCCGGGGGCACCCTGATCAGGCAACTGGCGACGCGGCTGGACCGCGTGATGGAGGAGTACCGCGCCAAGCCGTACGAGGAACTGATCCAGCTCATCCGCACCGGCCCGCCGCGCTTTTCGCCCTTCTCCCTCAAGCAGGTCGACGAGGCGGCGAACACCGTCGAGTTCTACGTCCACACCGAGGACGTCCGCCGCGCCCAGCCGGACTGGACGCCCCGCGAGCTGGACCCGGTCTTCCAGGACACCCTGTGGTCGCGCCTGGAGCGCACCGCCCGCCTGGTCGCCCGCGGCATCCCGACCGGTCTGGTGCTGCGCCGCCCCAACGGCCAGACGGCGGTCGCCCACCGCGGCACACCGGTGGTGACGGCGACCGGCGAACCGTCCGAGCTGCTGCTGTTCGCCTTCGGCCGGCAGGACGCGGCCGCGGTGGAACTGGACGGCGAGAAGGACGCGATCGCCCGGCTCCACGAGACCAAGCAGCTCGGGATCTGACCACGGACCCGACGGCTCCGCCCGGCCCGCGCCGGGCGGGCCGGACCGGCTCCCGCCCCGGCCGCCCTCGCGGCGCCCGGGGCCCGGCCCGGCGTCACCGCACGGGGTGGCCGGCCTCCCGCAGCGCCTGCTTCACCTCGCCGATGCGCAGATCGCCGAAGTGGAACACGGACGCCGCGAGCACCGCGTCCGCGCCCGCCGCGACGGCCGGCGGGAAGTCGGCGAGCTTCCCGGCGCCGCCGGAGGCGATCACCGGGATCGTGACGTGCTTGCGGACGGCGGCGATCATCTCCAGGTCGTAGCCGTCCTTGGTGCCGTCCGCGTCCATCGAGTTCAGCAGGATCTCGCCGGCGCCCAGTTCGGCCGCCCGGTGGGCCCACTCGACGGCGTCGATGCCGGTGCCGCGCCGGCCGCCGTGGGTGGTGACCTCGAAGGAACCCGCCGGGGTGCGCCGGGCGTCGACGGACAGGACCAGCACCTGGCGGCCGAAGCGTTCGGCGATCTCGCGGATCAGCTCGGGGCGGGCGATGGCCGCCGTGTTGACGCCGACCTTGTCGGCGCCCGCCCGCAGCAGCTTGTCGACGTCCCCGGCGGTGCGCACGCCGCCGCCCACCGTCAGCGGGATGAACACCTGCTCGGCGGTGCGGCGCACCACGTCGTAGGTGGTCTCGCGGTCGCCCGACGAGGCGGTGATGTCCAGGAACGTCAGCTCGTCGGCGCCCTCGGCGTCGTACACCTTGGCCATCTCGACGGGGTCGCCCGCGTCGCGCAGGTTCTGGAAGTTGACGCCCTTGACGACCCGGCCGTTGTCCACGTCCAGGCAGGGGATGACTCGGACCGCCAGGGTCATGAATCCACGGCTCCTCAGTACACGAAGGTCTCTAGCCTCTGAAGGCTTCCAGTTCCACCGACACCAGCACGCGCGGGTCGATGAACCCCTCCACGACCAGCAGGGTCGTGACGGGGCGTACGGCGTCGAACAGCTCCTTGTGGGCCCGGCCCACCTCGTCGACGTCCCGGGAGTGCGCGAGGTGCACGCGGGTACGGACGACGGACTCGACGCCCAGGCCGAACTCGGCGATCGCCTCCAGCGCGGTGGTGAAGGCCACCTTGGCCTGTTCGTACGGGTCGCCCTCCCCGTACAGCACGCTGCCCTTGAAGGACGTCGTGCCCGCCACCAGGACGCGGTCGCCCGCCGCGACGGCGCGTGCGAAACCGAAGGACTCTTCCCAGGGACTTCCGCTCTGCACACGCCGCACGGCTTCGGACGTCATGACGACACAGCCTCCAGGGCCTCTTCCAGGGTGAACGCCTTCGCGTACAGCGCCTTCCCGACGATGGCGCCCTCGACACCCAGCGGGACCAGACCGGCGATGGCGCGCAGGTCGTCCAGGGAGGACACGCCGCCGGAGGCGACGACCGGGCGGTCCGTCGCCGCGCACACGTTCTTCAGCAGCTCCAGGTTGGGGCCCTGGAGGGTGCCGTCCTTGGCGATGTCCGTGACGACGTACCGGGCGCAGCCCTCCTTGTCGAGCCGCTCCAGCGTCTCGTAGAGGTCGCCGCCGTCGCGGGTCCAGCCCCGGCCGCGCAGGGTGGTACCGCGGACGTCGAGGCCGACGGCGATCTTGTCGCCGTGCTCGGCGATGACCCGGGCGACCCACTCGGGGGACTCCAGGGCGGCCGTGCCGAGGTTCACGCGGGTGCAGCCGGTGGCCAGGGCGGCGGCGAGCGTGTCGTCGTCGCGGATGCCGCCGGACAGCTCCACCTTGATGTCCATCGCCCCCGCGACCTCGGCGATCAGCTCGCGGTTGTTCCCGGTGCCGAACGCGGCGTCCAGGTCGACCAGGTGCAGCCACTCGGCGCCGGAGCGCTGCCAGGCCAGGGCGGCGTCCAGGGGGGAGCCGTAGGAGGTCTCGGTGCCGGACTCGCCGTGCACGAGGCGGACGGCCTGGCCGTCGCGGACGTCGACGGCGGGGAGGAGTTCGAGCTTGGCCATGTCGCTACAGGGTTCCGATCCAGTTGGTGAGGAGCTGGGCACCGGCGTCGCCGGACTTCTCGGGGTGGAACTGCGTCGCCCACAGGGCGCCGTTCTCCACCGCGGCCACGAACGGCCTGCCGTGCGTGGACCAGGTGACCCTGGGCGCGGCGAGGGCCGGGTTGTGGGTCTCCAGGGACCAGTCGTGGACCGCGTAGGAGTGCACGAAGTAGAAGCGCGCGTCGGCGTCCAGCCCGGCGAACAGCTCCGAGCCGGCCGGCGCGTCGACGGTGTTCCAGCCCATGTGGGGCACGACGTCGGCCTGGAGCGGCTCGACCGTGCCGGGCCACTCGTCCAGGCCCTCGGCCGGGACGCCGTGCTCGACGCCGCGGGCGAAGAGGATCTGCATGCCGACGCAGATGCCCATCACCGGGCGCCCGCCGGCCAGGCGGCGGTCGATGATCCAGTCGCCGCGCGCCTCCTTGAGCCCCCGCATGCAGGCGGCGAAGGCGCCGACGCCGGGCACCAGCAGACCGTCGGCGTTCATCGCCTTGTCGAAGTCGCGGGTGATCTCGACCTCGGCCCCGGCGCGCGCCAGGGCGCGCTCGGCGGAGCGCACGTTGCCGAAGCCGTAGTCGAAGACGACGACCTTCTTCGCGGTCCTCGCGGGACCCGTGCTCACCGTGCTCAATTCCACACCTCCAGCCGCAGGACCCCGGCGACCAGACACATCGCGGCGCCGATGGAGAGCAGCACGATCAGGCTCGTGGGCATCTTCTGCTTGACGAAGGAGATGATCCCGCCGACCAGGAACAGGCCGACGACGATCAGGACCGTGGCGGTGCCGTTCACAGCGCGCCCTTCGTCGAGGGGAGGATGCCCGCGGCCCGCGGGTCGCGCTCGCTGGCGTAGCGCAGGGCCCGCGCCAGCGCCTTGAACTGGCACTCCACGATGTGGTGCGCGTTGCGCCCGTAGGGCACGTGCACGTGCAGCGCGATCTGGGCCTGGGCGACGAAGGACTCCAGGATGTGCCGGGTCATCGTGGTGTCGTACTCGCCGATCATCGGCGCCATCTTCTCGGGCTCGGTGTGCACGAGGTAGGGGCGGCCGGAGAGGTCGACGGTGACCTGGGCGAGGGACTCGTCCAGCGGGACCGTGCAGTTGCCGAAGCGGTAGATGCCCACCTTGTCGCCGAGGGCCTGCCGGAAGGCGGCGCCCAGCGCCAGGGCGGTGTCCTCGATGGTGTGGTGGGAGTCGATGTGCAGGTCGCCCTCGGTCTTCACGGTGAGGTCGAACAGACCGTGCCGGCCGAGCTGGTCGAGCATGTGGTCGTAGAAGCCGACGCCGGTGGCGATGTCGGTCCTGCCGGTGCCGTCGAGGTCGATCTCGACGACGACCGAGGTCTCCTTGGTGGTGCGTTCCACGCGTCCTACGCGGCTCATGCGCTCTGCTCCTTCTTCAAGTCACGTACCGCGTCGAGGAACGCGTCGTTCTCCTGGGGCGTTCCGGCGGTGACCCGCAGCCACCCCGGTACGCCGTTGTCCCGGACCAGGACGCCCCGGTCGAGGATCTGGCGCCACACCTCGTGGGCGTCGGCGAAGCGCCCGAACTGGACGAAGTTGGCGTCCGACTCCGTCACCTCGTAGCCGAGCGCGCGCAGTTCGGCGACGAGCCGGTCCCGTTCGGACTTCAGCGCCTCGACGTAGCCGAGCAGCGTGTCGGTGTGCTCCAGGGCGGCCAGCGCGGTCGCCTGGGTGACGGCCGACAGGTGGTAGGGCAGCCGGACGAGCTGGACGGCGTCGACGACGGCCGGGTGCGCGGCCAGGTACCCCAGGCGCAGGCCCGCGGCGCCGAACGCCTTCGACATCGTGCGGGAGACGACGAGGCGGGGGCGCCCCTCCAGCAGCGGCAGCAGCGACTCGCCGTGGCTGAACTCGATGTAGGCCTCGTCCACGACCACCATCGACGGCTTGGCCGCCTGCGCGGCCTCGTACAGGGCGAGGACCGTGCCGGGCGGGACCGCGGTGCCGGTGGGGTTGTTGGGGGAGGTGATGAAGACGACGTCCGGGCGGTGCGCGGCGATCGCCCGCTCGGCGGCGGCCACGTCGATGGTGAAGTCCTCGCCGCGCGGCCCGGGGATCCAGCCGGTGCCGGTGCCGCGCGCGATGAGACCGTGCATCGAGTACGACGGCTCGAAGCCCATCGCGGTGCGGCCCGGACCGCCGAAGGTCTGCAGCAGTTGCTGGATGACCTCGTTGGAGCCGTTGGCGGCCCAGACGTTCTCGGGGCCCAGAAGGTGGCCGGAGGTCCGGGTCAGGTACTCGGCCAGCCGGGTGCGCAGCTCGACCGCGTCCCGGTCGGGGTAGCGGTTCAGGCCGCGGGCGGCCTCGCGCACCCGCTCGGCGATCCGCTCCACCAGCGGCTCGGGCAGCGGGTACGGGTTCTCGTTGGTGTTCAGCCGTACCGGGACGTCGAGCTGGGGCGCGCCGTAGGGGGACTTGCCGCGCAGCTCGTCGCGGACGGGGAGCTCGTCCCAGGGGGACGCAGGGGTGTTGCCGGTCACTTGCCCTCGGGAACCTTCCAGTCGAACCGGGCCTTGATCGCCGCGCCGTGCGCGGGCAGGTCCTCCGCCTCCGCCAGCGTCACCACGTGGTGCGCGACCTCGGCCAGCGCGTCCCTGGAGTAGTCCACGACGTGGATGCCGCGCAGGAAGGACTGGACGGACAGGCCCGAGGAGTGGCAGGCGCAGCCGCCGGTGGGCAGGACGTGGTTGGAGCCGGCCGCGTAGTCGCCCAGCGAGACCGGGGCCCAGGGGCCGATGAAGATCGCGCCGGCGTTGCGGACGCGGTCGGCTACCGCGGCGGCGTCGGCCGTCTGGATCTCCAGGTGCTCGGCGCCGTAGGCGTCGACCACGCGCAGCCCCTCCTCGACGCCGTCGACGAGCACGATCGCGGACTGCTTGCCGGACAGGGCCGGGCGGATGCGGTCCTCGACGTGCCGGCTCGCGGCCACCTGGGGGGCCAGCTCCTTCTCCACCGCGTCCGCGAGCCGCGCGGAGTCGGTGACCAGGACGGCTGCGGCCAGCGGGTCGTGCTCGGCCTGGCTGATCAGGTCGGCGGCGACGTGCACCGGGTCGGCGGTGTCGTCGGCGAGGATGGCGATCTCGGTCGGGCCGGCCTCGGCGTCGATGCCGATGCGGCCGGTGAAGTAGCGCTTGGCGGCGGCGACCCAGATGTTGCCGGGGCCGGTGACCATGTTGGCGGGCGGGCAGGACTCGGTGCCGTAGGCGAACATCGCGACGGCCGTGGCGCCGCCGGCCGCGTAGACCTCGTCCACGCCGAGCAGTTCGCACGCGGCGAGGATCGTCGGGTGCGGCAGGCCGCCGAACTCGGCCTGGGCCGGCGAGGCCAGGGCGATCGACTCGACGCCGGCCTCCTGCGCGGGCACCGCGTTCATGATCACCGAGGAGGGATAGACGGACCGGCCGCCGGGGGCGTAGAGGCCGACGCGATCGACCGGCACCCACTTCTCGGTGACCGTGCCGCCGGGCACCACCTGGGTGGTGTGGGTGGCACGGCGCTGGGCGCGGTGGACGAGGCGGGCGCGGCGGATCGACTCCTCCAGGGCCGCGCGGACGGCCGGGTCGAGCCGCTCCAGGGCCTCGGTGAGCGCCTGCCGCGGCACGCGGACGGATTCCAGCCGTACGCCGTCGAACTTCTCGGCGAAGTCGATCAGCGCCGCGTCGCCGCGATGATGCACGGCCTCGCAGATCGGACGCACCTTCTCCAGGGCGGCCGCTACGTCGAAGTCGGCTCGGGGCAGCAGGTCACGCAGGGCGGGGCCCTCGGGAAGGGCGTCGCCGCGCAGATCGATTCGGGAGATCACGCAACCAATTCTCTCAGACCCGCGTCCGGCACTGTCCGCACGTATCAGTGACTGATACGGAACGTGGCGCACACCACCCGCCGTCCGGCCCGCGGGGCCCGCCCCGTAAGCCCCCCGTCCGGCCCGCGGGGCCCGGCCGGAAGATCCTTCTCACGTTGAGTGTTCAACCGGTGACGCAGCGGGCATGACAGGTGTAGTGGGAACCGACTCGCGACAGCGGGTGACGAAGGGAAGCACCGTGACCGAGGTGGCCGGGCTGGGCCCCGGAGACCTGCCGGACGATCTGACCGCCGCCGAAGCCGGGATGTGGCAGGCATTCCGCAACGGCAGCGTCTACGACCTGAGCAGCGGGGACGCGCTGGTCGACGATCCGCACGGAGCCCATCCCTGGGGTCCCGAGCGCACCGTGCGGGCCCGGATCGTGTGCTGGCTGCTGCTGGACGGGCCGCCCGCGCTGGCCGGCCGGGTGTCCTCGCTGAAGCTCGTCGGGGTCCAGGTCGTCGACGCGCTGGACCTCGCGGGCGGCACGGTCGTGCCCTACGTCGAGTTGCGCGGCTGCCGCTTCGAGCGGGAGGTCCTGCTGCCGGAGGCCCGCTTCACCACCGTCCGGCTGGTGGACTGCTCGGTGCCGCGCCTGGAGGCGGCCCGGGTGCAGACCGAGGGCGACCTGCATCTGCCGCGCTGCCGCTTCCGGCACGGCATACGGCTCACCGACGCCCAGATCGGCACGGACCTGCTGCTCAACCAGGCGATCGTGCACCGGGACCGCAGCGGCCGGTCGATCGCCGGGGACGGGCTGAGCGTGGGGCAGGACCTCCAGGCCGAGATGCTGGAGTCGGACGGCGAGCTGAGCCTGCGCGGCGCCACCGTCGGCGTCTCGCTCAGCCTGCGCGGCTCCCGGCTGCGCAACCCCAGCGCACGGCTCGCGCTGAACGCCCCCCAGCTGTCCGTCGAGCGCACCCTGTACATGACCCCGGCGGGCGTCACCCACGTCGGCAGTCCGCTGCTCAGCGGGATGACGCCGGTGGAGGGCATCCGGGTGCAGCGGTTCGAGTGCGAGGGCGGGATGCGGCTGGACGACGGCCGGTTCGGCGACGCGCTCGACTTCGAGCGGGCCCGTTTCACCCTCACCGACGAGCAGGAGCTGTCGCTGCGCCGGGTCCAGACGCCCGAGCTGCGGTTCCTCGGCGAGCGCCCGGCGCGCGGCCGGGTGGTGCTGTCGGGCGCGCGGGTCGTCAACCTGATGGACCGGGCGGACAGCTGGCCGGGCCCGGGGCGGCTGCACATGGGCGGCTTCTGTTACGAGAACCTGGTGCCGCGCGGCCCGTTCCCGCTGGCCGAGCGGCTGGAGTGGGTGGCCGCCGCGACCGCCGAGTACAACCCGGAGCCCTACGAACGGCTCGCCGCGGTGCTGCGGGCCGGCGGCGAGGACGAGGACGCCCGGGAGGTGCTGCTCGCCAAGCAGCGCCGGCGCCGCGAGAGCCTGCCGCTCGCCCTCAAGCTGTGGGGGTACGTGCAGGACGGGACGGTCGCCTACGGCTACCGGCCGGGCCGGGCCGCGGTGTGGATGGCGGTGCTGTGGGCGGCGGGCTCGGTCGCCTTCGCGCACGCGGGCCATCCGCCCGTCAAGCGGGACGAGCACCCGGCGTGGGACCCGGCCCTGTTCGCGCTCGACCTGCTGCTGCCGGTCATCGAACTCGGCCAGGTCGGCGCCTGGCAGCTCAGCGGCGGCTGGCAGTGGCTGGCCGCGGCGATGATCCTGCTGGGCTGGGTCCTGGCGACCACGGTGGCGGCGGGGGCGACCCGGCTGCTGCGCCGCAACTGACCGGGCGCCCCGCCGGTGCGGACGTGACGGGCACGTCCGCCTCTTTGCCCTTCCTTGACCGAACGCCGTACAACTTTCCACGAGTTCCGTCACAGCGGTGGCGCACTGCTGACCTGCGCACTTTCATGGGCGGCACCATGGCTCTGCTGCGCATGCTCCTGAGTAGGGCGCGGATGCGGGGGAAGCCGCCGCGCCTGGCCGCCGGTCCGTCCGCCGAGGACGAGGTGCTCCTCGACGCCCCCGACGACCGCCTCGCCCCCGCCCTGATCGCGGCGGCGCACGGCGCGTACGCGCCCGCGGCCGAGCTGCTGGCCGCCACCCGCGAGAGCGCCGAGTGGGAGCACCGCGACCGGTACGCGGCCCGGCTGGCGGTCATCGCGCGCTCGCGCCCGGAGTGGCTGCGGGCCTGGTGCGCCGCCGCCCCGCGGGACCCGGACGCCCTGCTGGTCGGGGCCCGCCTCGCGGTGGACCGCTGCTGGGAGTCGCCGGCCCGCGCCGAGCTGCTGCGCCAGGCGGACCCGGCGATCACGGCGGCCGCCGACCGCGGCGGGCCCGATCCGGTGCCCTGGCGGATCGCGCTGGACGGCGCGCGGGGCCGGGGCACCGGGCCCGCCGAGTTCGAGCGGCTGTGGGGCGAGGCCGTGCGCCGCTGCCCGCACCACTACGGCAGCCATGTCGCGGCGCTGGAGTACCTGGCCGCGACCTCGCCCGGCGCGCACCGCGCCCTCCTCGACTTCGCCGAGACGGCCGCGCAGGACGCGCCCGAGGGGGCCCTGGTGCGGGCGCTGCCGCTGCGGGCCGCGTTCGTGTGCCTGGCCGCGGGCGGCGGGCCGGGGGCGGAGCGGGACCGGCTGCACGCGGCGGCCGATCTCGCGATCGCGCTCTCGTCCGCCTACCCGGCCGCCGACCCGTGGCCCGCCGAGCTGCGCAACCTGCTGGCGTACGTGCTGGTGCGCCTGGGGCGCCGGGCGGACGCCGCGGAGCAACTGCGGCTGACCGGCCCGTACGCGACCTCCTTCCCCTGGGAACGGGAGGCGGACGATCCGCTCGGCCGCTTCCTGGACGTGCGCCGTGACGTGCGCGCGGCGGTGGCCCGCGCACCGGTGCGGGCGGGCTCGGGCCGTCCCCGATCCGGGCACGGCGGTCGTGTCCGCCCCGCCGACCATTAGGCTTCTGCGTCGTGACCACCGTCCGGCTCCCCCTGTTCCCGCTGAACTCGGTCCTGTTCCCGGGGCTCGTGCTCCCGCTGAGCGTCTTCGAGGAGCGTTACCGCGCCATGATGCGCGCGCTGCTGAAGACGTCCGAGGACGAGCCGCGCCGGTTCGCCGTCGTGGCGATCCGGGACGGCCACGAGGTGGCGCCGAGCGCGCCCGGCCTGCCCGATCCGACGGCGCTGCCCGAGCGGGGCGCCGCCGCCGGGTTCGGCCCCGACCCGGCCAAGGCGTTCCACAAAGTGGGCTGCGTGGCGGACGCGGCCACCATCCGGGAGCGGCCCGACGGCACCTTCGAGGTGCTGGCGACCGGGACGACCCGGGTCCGGCTGCTCTCGGTGGACGCCTCCGGCCCCTTCCTGACGGCCGAGCTGGAACCGCTCGACGAGGAGTCGGGCGACGAGGCCGGGGCGCTGGCCGAGGGGGTGCTGCGGGCCTTCCGCCAGTACCAGAAGCGGCTGGCGGGGGCGCGGGAGCGGTCGCTGGCGACCGGCGCCGACCTGCCGGACGAGCCGGGCGTGGTCTCGTATCTGGTGGCCGCCGCGATGGTGCTGGACACGCCCACCAAGCAGCGGCTGCTCCAGGCTCCGGACACCGCGTCCCGGCTGCGCGACGAGCTGAAACTCCTTCGCGCGGAGACGGCCATCATCCGTACGCTGCCGTCGTTGCCGGCGTTGGACCTGACGCGCGGCCCGACGAGTCTGAACTGATCCACCGACGCGACGAGCACGGGAACAGGCCGGATGGCGAAGAAGGCGAAGAAGCAGCAGCCGGACGGGGCGCACGGCACGCGCCCGGCCAAGGGCGGCGGGCGCCGGGCGGGCGGAACGCCGGCGACGGTGGCGCTCGCCGCTGCGGGGGTGCGCCACACCGTCCACTCCTACGAGCACGACCCCGCCCATCCCTCCTACGGCCAGGAGGCGGCGGAGGCGATGGGCGTCCGTCCCGAGCGGGTGTTCAAGACGCTGGTCGCGGACGTCGACGGGGCGCTGACGGTCGCGGTGGTCCCGGTGGCGGGCCAGCTCGACCTGAAGGCGCTGGCGGCAGCGGTCGGCGGCAAGCGCGCGGCGATGGCCGACCCGGCGCTCGCGGAGCGCACCACCGGCTACGTCCGCGGCGGCATCTCCCCGCTCGGCCAGCGCAAGAGGCTCCCGACGGTGCTGGACTCCTCGGCCGCGGCGCACGAGACGATCTGTGTCTCCGCCGGCCGCCGCGGCCTGGAGGTGGAGCTGGCGCCCGACGACCTGGCCCGCCTCACGAACGCCGTCCTCGCCCCCATCGGGCGAGCCTGACCGCACACCGCGCGGGCCACTCCCGCCGGGACGGGAACGCAGGCTCCGCCTCCGGACCGAACGCGGAACTCCCGCCCGACGACCTGGCCCGCCTCACGAACGCCGTCCTCGCCCCCATCGGGCGAGCCTGACCGCACACCGCGCGGGCCACTCCCGCCGGGACGGGAACGCAGGCTACCGCGCCCGGGCCGGCGGGCCCGGGCGCCGTCCGGCTCAGGCCCGGGGCGACTTCTCGTACGGGCCGCCCGGCCCGTCGTGGCCGTCGTGGCCGTGGGCGTCGTGGCCGTCGTGGGGGGCCTGCGGGCCGGCGCCGCCCTGCCCGCCGGGGCCGTGCGGGTACGGTTCCGGGTCCCGGGGACCGAACAGCGCCGTGAGCCCCAGATGGACCAGCAGCGCCGCCAGCGGCCAGGCCAGCAGCGCCCCCTTCGCCCCGAGCTTCAGCGGGGCCGGGAACGTCACGCCCTTGCCGACCTCCCTGGCGTGGGCGATCACGTCCTGCCCGGGGCCGAGCCAGACCCCGGTCCGCCAGGCCAGCAGGGAGCCGAGCAGCCCCCCGACGCCGAGCCCCACCACCAGCGGCACGCCGCCGCGCCGCCGCAGCAGGAAGACGGCCGCCCCGCTGACCGCGCCGAAGGCCAGCGCCAGCAGCGTGAACGTTCCGTCGACACCGATGGCCTGCTCGCCCTCGGTGTCCTTGAGGTAGACGACCCAGTTCCCGTCGGCGGACTCCCCGACCAGGGGCACACGCGGCGCCAGCCACCACCACACCACGCCGAGCAGCGCTCCGGCGATCGTGGCCCCGACGGCCGTCACGACCGCCTCGCGCACCTCGGCCTTCATCCCGGGGCCGTCCTGTCCGTACGAGCCGCCCCACGCCTGCGCGCCGGCGAACAGCGGCGTCTGCCGGTGCCGGCGGTGCGACGAGTGGTCGTGCGGGGGCGGGGGCGGAGTCAGCGGTGCGGTCACCCTGACATCGTGCCAGGCCCGTCCGCGGGACGCGTCACCGGACGGCCGCCCGGCGATAGGCCCAGGTGGCGACGGCCAGCGAGAGCACGCCGACCACCCCGCACACGGCGAGGTCACCGAGGACGAAGGCCCAGTCGGGCCCATGCGCGAAGGTCCGCGCGAACGCCTCCACGCCGTACGTCGACGGCAGCAGGTCCCGGGCCAGGCGGACCGCCTCCGGCATCCGCTCCGCCGGCAGCACCCCCAGCAGCAGCGCCGCGGACATGCCGAGCTGCCCGAGCAGCGTGGCCAGCTCCGGGCGCGGCGCGAGCAGGCCGAGGGCCGCGCCGAGCCCGGCGAGCGCGGCACCGGCCAGCGGGATCACGGCGGCGAGCACCCACAGGTGGGCCAGCGGCAGCCCGAACAGCACGCACCCGAAGACGGCGGTCACCACGGTCCCCGGCACGGTGAAGGAGGCGTAGGCGCCGGCGGCGCCCAGCACCACGGCGGCCGGCGGCACCGGCAGCGTCGCGTAGTGGTCGAGCCCGCCGCTGGCGCGCAGCTGGCCGAAGTACTGGGCGAGCAGGTTCAGCGCGACGAACGCCACGACGAGCACCGACGACCCGGCCACCACGGCCCGCGCCTCGTCCCCGCCGTCGACCACGCCGCGCATCAGGATCATGATCCCGATCGACTGGAAGGTCGCCACGAACAGCAGCGGGATCCGCGCCACGCGCGCGCGGGAGAGCTGCGCCCGGTAGACCGCCGCCAGCGAGGGCCACAACCGCGCCTTGGGCCCGAGTTCGGCCGCCCGCGGGGCGGGCCCGGCGGCCACGGTGCCGCCCGGCAGGACATCGGCGGGTACGACACTCACGTCGTGCTGCTCCTCTTCGCTGAGGTCACTGAGGTCCTCCCCGGCGGCGGAGGTTCCCGGGGGCGGCCAGGTCCCGCCGGGGCCCCGCGGGACGTCGCCGCGGCCGGCGGGCGGGGAGGCGGCGGCCCGCGTGCTCACGCCTTCACCAGCCCCTGCCGTGCGGCGCCGCCCAGCGCCAGGTACACGTCCTCCAGGCTCGGGGTGGCGAGCGTGAAGTCGTCCAGGGCGGCGAAGGCGGCCCCGCCGGTGACGGTGGCGACGACCGTACGCGCCTCCTCGGGCGCGAGCCGCAGCGTCCAGCGGCGGCCGGACTCGGCGGCGCGGTCCCGCAGCGCGGCCACCTCGGGGACGTGCAGGGGGGCCGTCTCGCGCCACACCAGGTCGACGCGGACCTCGCCGGCGACCTGCTCCTTCAGCCCGGCGGGCGTGTCGCAGGCGATGACCCGGCCGCGGTCGAGGACCGCGACCCGGTCCAGGACGGTCTCGGCCTCGATGACGTTGTGGGTGACGAGCAGCACGGTGGTGCCGCGCTCGGCGCGGCGCCGGTCGACGGCGGCCCACACCGCCCGCCGTGCCACCGGGTCCATGCCGGTGGTCGGCTCGTCCAGGACGAGCAGCGGGCGCTCCCCCACCAGGGCGGCGGCGAAGCAGGCCAGGCGCCGCTGGCCGCCGGAGAGCTTCTTCAGCGGGCGCCCGGCGATCGGGGTCAGGCCCAGCTCGTCCAGGACGGCGTCGCGCTCGTCGCGGGCGCGCCGGGCGTCCAGGCCGCGCAGCCGGCCGGTGGTCTCGGCGGCCAGCGAGACGGTCAGCTCGTCCAGGGCGGTCGACTCCTGCCCGAGGTAGGCGAGGATGCGCGAGGCCCGCTCCGGGTGCCGCACGATGTCGTGGCCGAGGATCCGCACGGTGCCGGCGTCGGGCCGCATCAGCCCGGTGAGCTGCCGCACCAGGGTGGACTTGCCGGCGCCGTTCGGGCCCAGCAGCCCGAAGATCTCCCCGCGCCGGATCTCCAGCCCTACGTCGTCGGTGGCCCGGACCTCGGGCGTCGCGGGGGCGCCGCGCCGGCCGCGCACGGCGGGGTAGGTCTTGGTCAGTCCGCGCACCGCGCACACGACGTCATCACGGTGCCGAGATGTCTGTGCCGCGCGCGTACTCACAAGGGACGAGCCTACGGGGTCGGCGTCCCCGGCCCGCTCCCGGGTGGCCCCATAAGCGTCAACTCGGCGCAACCCTCCCCCTCTGCCTCTTATACACATCTGACGCTGCCGACGAAGCTAGA
>NZ_WYCT01000896.1 GCF_011008945.1 Streptomyces harenosi | reverse complement strand
CGTGTGCAACTGCTCGGCGATGCGCACCCCATGCTCCACGCGGGTGCGCAGGGTGATGCTGCCGGCACCGGCCTGGATCGCGTTGCGCACCAGGTTCCACACCGCCTGGGTGAGGCGGTCGGCGTCGCCGTGGAATTCGGGAATGCTGGGGTCGTAGTCGCGCTGCAGGCGTACCGCCCAGCCGGCCTCGTTCTCGGCCAGGCGCAGCACACGTTCCAGCGCGGCATGGATGTTCAGTTCCGCATGCGGCGCGGCCGGGGCCGGCGACAGCAGCTGGTCGAGAAGGCCGTTGAGGCGCTCGATCTCCGAGCCGATCAGTTCGATCAGCTCACGTTCGCTGGCGTCGCGCTGCGCCGCGCGGCGGGCCAGCAGCTGGGCCGCGCCCTTCAGCCCGGCCAGCGGGTTGCGCAGCTCGTGGGCCAGGCCCTTCAGC
>NZ_WYCT01000895.1 GCF_011008945.1 Streptomyces harenosi | reverse complement strand
CCCTGGTACGCGAATTCGGCCAGTTGCCGCTGGTGGAGTGCCTGCCGTCGGAGTTGAACCAGGTCTACATGAACCTGCTGCTCAACGCTGGCCATGCCATCGCCGAGCGCGGCACGATCACCGTGCGCACCGGCGTTGATGGCGATCACGTGTGGGTTGAATTCGAAGACACCGGCGGCGGCATCTCGCCGGAACTGCGCCAGCGCATCTTCGATCCGTTCTTCACCACCAAGCCCATCGGGCAGGGCACGGGGCTCGGGCTGTCGATGATCTACGGGTTCGCCCGCCAGACCGGCGGGCACGTGGCCATCGAGTCGAGGGTGGGCGAAGGCACGTCCGTGAGCCTCTACCTGCCCGCCGTGGCGGAAGGCGCGCCCCCCGTGCCCATCTGGCTCTTATACACATCTGAAGCTGCCGACGAAGCTAGAAGTGTA
>NZ_WYCT01000894.1 GCF_011008945.1 Streptomyces harenosi | reverse complement strand
CCCCGCAGCATCTCCTCGCTGAACAGCCGGTCGCAGGGGAGGCCGGAGGCGCGGATGACCCGCACCGCCTCGGCCACTGCCTCGCTGACACCGCCGGTGTCGTCACCGCCGGACGGACTGATGCTGATGGCCACGATCATGCGGCCACCCTTTCACGCGGCCGGTCGGCGATCTCCGGGGTCCGCCGGCCACGGGCCAGGACGACGGCGACGACCGCCAGGATGGCGTAGGCGCCGGCCAGGAGCAGGCCCAGCCGTTCGCGGTCCGCGCCGCTCACCATCGTGAAGAAGAACGCCCCGCCGAACGCGTTCAGCGTCGCGTGCCAGACAGCGGCCAGGGACCAGCGGCCACCGCTCGCGACGTACAGCTGGAGCAAGATCATCTGGAAGGCGGCGTTTCCGACGATGCCCATGACCCAGGGCATCTCACCGTTC
>NZ_WYCT01000893.1 GCF_011008945.1 Streptomyces harenosi | reverse complement strand
CATCATCACCGGCCTGAAGGGCCCGTCGTTCTCGGCGGTGTCGGCCTGCGCGACCTCGAACCATTCGATCGGTACCGCGATGCGCATGATCCAGTACGGCGACGCCGACGTGATGGTGGTTGGCGGTGCCGAGCGTGGCTCGTCGCCGACCGCGCTGGGCGGCTTCTGCGCGATGAAGGCCATGAGCACCCGCAACGATGCCCCGGAACAGGCCTCGCGCCCGTGGGACAAGGACCGTGACGGCTTCGTGCTGGGCGACGGCGCCGGCATCCTGATCCTGGAAGAGTACGAGCACGCCAAGGCGCGTGGCGCGAAGATCTACTGTGAACTGGCCGGCTTCGGCGCCAGCTCCGACGCGTACCACATGACCGCACCGAGCGAGAACGGCGAAGGCGCCGCGCGCTGCATGGCCATGGCCATGAAGGACGCGGGCG
>NZ_WYCT01000892.1 GCF_011008945.1 Streptomyces harenosi | reverse complement strand
GGTTCTGGCTGAGTAGGAATCGATGTGCATTCCTCGGCGCTTGTGCCGCCCGCCTTCGGAAACGGCGTGGAGGAAGAAGTCATTGGCAAGCTCACCAGCAGCGTAGTCTCTAATTCGTTTGGTCCAAGCAATCACGAAACTGATCAATCTTTCCGGCGCTAGCGGGTGATCGCTAGCGGGGAAGGCTGCTCGCTGTGTCGCGCCCTGAGCGGAAGTTCCTGCCCTGCGCTTAGAGGACTTGATCACCGTTCGCTTTTGTCCAAGCGGGTAGTGCTCCGATATGCCATCTAGGGTGAGTGTTCTAAGTGGCTGCTCGTTGAAGCCCGAGTGCATGGCTAGTACGAGAAAGAATGGGATCAGATCGCCGCCGATGGGGTGCGCTAGTCTCCTCAGACGGAAGTACTCGCTTTCGCTGATCTTTCCTACGCCTGGGAG
>NZ_WYCT01000891.1 GCF_011008945.1 Streptomyces harenosi | reverse complement strand
GGTTGAACGACAGCCCCAGCGGCTGCAGCGCTACACCGCTCCACGCACAGCCGCTGCTCCAGACCTGCGCGGTACTGCCATTGCCGCGGCTGAACACCACGGCGCCGTCCTGGCCCAGCCAGTCGCCGTCGGTCTCGTCGTCGGCGCTGTTCAACGCGCTCAGTGCGCTGGCCGGGCCGCGCAGGCCCTGCGCATCCAGCGTCGCCACGAACAGGTCCCAGCCGGCGCCACGGCCCTGCTGGCGGGCAAACAACAGCTGCTTGCCGTCCGCGCTCAGGGCCGGCCCGCGCTCTTCCCGGCGCCCACCGTCACCGGCCAGCGGCTGCGCCGGGCCCAGCCGGCCGTCGGCGGCCAACGCGGCGCGGTACAGCGCCAGCGCGCCCTCGCGGCCGGCCGCGAACAGCAGCCAGCGGCCGTCACGGCTGAAGTAGGGAT
>NZ_WYCT01000890.1 GCF_011008945.1 Streptomyces harenosi | reverse complement strand
AGGCTGGTCTGCGCGCGCATGGCGTGCTGTCGGTGGTCGATTACCCGGGCTTCGAAGGCCTGGATCCGCCGGACATGGAGACCTACTCCAAGGCGCTCAACGCCGCGCAGTACCCGCTGTCGGTGCTGGCGGTGACCGAGCACGCCGCGCAGCTGTACCGCAAGGGCATCTACGGCAACACCATGACCAGCAACCCACGCGCGCTGGACGTGGCCTGTGCCACCCTGGCGCAGCTGACCCCGCAGGTGCGTGCCAACATCGCCGAACGCGGTGCCGAGGCCGTGCGCAAGCTGGAACAGCTCAAGAGCGAACTGGGTGGCCTGATCACCAAGGTGCAGGGCACCGGCCTGCTGTTCTCCTGCGAGCTGGCCCCGCAGTTCAAGTGCTACGGCGCCAATTCCACCGAGGAATGGCTGCGCCAGCACGGCATCAACG
>NZ_WYCT01000889.1 GCF_011008945.1 Streptomyces harenosi | reverse complement strand
TTCCGGTACACCTGGTTTTGGAATTGGTTCACCCTTGACGATTGCTTCGTATGTTTTCACACGTCCGACTACGTCATCTGATTTGTATGTCAAGATTTCTTGTAAAGTATAAGCCGCACCGTAAGCTTCCAGTGCCCATACTTCCATTTCACCAAAACGTTGTCCACCAAATTGAGCTTTACCTCCCAATGGTTGTTGTGTAACCAATGAGTAAGGTCCGATTGAACGTGCATGCAATTTGTCATCGACCATGTGAGCAAGTTTGATCATGTACATCACACCGACAGACACACGTCCATCAAATGGTTCACCTGTACGTCCGTCGTACAGAACAGTTTTCGCATCGCTGGCCATACCGGCTTCACGAACTGTTTCCCATACGTCTTCATCACTTGCACCATCAAATACTGGCGTTGCTACGTGGATACCTAACTGA
>NZ_WYCT01000888.1 GCF_011008945.1 Streptomyces harenosi | reverse complement strand
ACGTCGACAATGACGTCAAGCCGACCATCACCGGCGAGTACTTCATCGCCGACAACCTGGGCATCGAAGTGCTGGCCGCGCTGCCGTTCAAGCACGACATCAACATCAACGGCCTGGGCCGCGTCGGCAGCACCAAGCAGCTGCCGCCGGTGGTCACCCTGCAGTACCACTTCAACAGCAAGGGCAAGGTGTCGCCGTTCGTCGGCGCCGGCCTGAACTACACCACCTTCTTCAGCGAAGACACTACGGGTGCGCTGGCCGGCAGCAAGCTGAAGCTGCAGGATTCGTGGGGCCTGGCCGCACACGCCGGCGTGGACTTCGCGATCGGCGAGAAGGGCGCCCTGCGCGTGGACATGCGCTGGATCGACATCGACAGCAAGGTGAAGTTGAACGGCGAGAAGATCGGCACGGTCAACATCGATCCGCTGGTCTACGG
>NZ_WYCT01000887.1 GCF_011008945.1 Streptomyces harenosi | reverse complement strand
GTACTAAACAGTGCTACATTTAATGTTTTTAGTTAAGTACATAAGAATTCAAATATAGGGTGTAAGTTTTTAGAATAGCGAGCATAACAATAGACGTTTAGGAGTAATTTAATGAGACATTACACACATGTGTTTTCTAATGGACATAACTGGTTATCCGGTCGTGTCCTTTTATTGGTGGTGACATCGTCACTCTCGTTAACGCTAGCCGCTTGCAGCCAATCTAATATCAGTGGCTCTGATTCTCAACCAGTACAGGTTGAACAGTCTGCTGCCCAGAATGCACAAGTACAGAATGAAAGTTCTGCTCCTGCAAATGCTCCCGTTAACAGCTCGTCATCATTACTCAAAAACGTCTCAGCCACGGTTTATAAAGATGCCAACTGCGGCTGCTGCAAAGAATGGGTAGGCTATGCAGAAGGTAATGGATTAAACG
>NZ_WYCT01000088.1 GCF_011008945.1 Streptomyces harenosi | reverse complement strand
TCCCCGCCCCCTTCGTACGGCCCACGACCGCCGAGGACGTGCCCCGCTGCGTGCGGACGCTGACCCGCGCCTTCGCGGACTACCCCTTCACCCGGCACGTC
Organism: Streptomyces harenosi; assembly: GCF_011008945.1. GTDB lineage: Bacteria > Actinomycetota > Actinomycetes > Streptomycetales > Streptomycetaceae > Streptomyces > Streptomyces harenosi. Next base: position 24,052 of record NZ_WYCT01000088.1, on the reverse strand, counting down.
CTCGCCGCCGAGGACCACGAGGAACGGGTACGCCGCTGCCAGGAGCTGTTCCTGGTCCGCATTGCGATGGAGTACGGCCGCTCCTGGGTTACCGACGACTGCCTCGCCGTCGCTGCGTGGACGACCCCCGAGCAGGATCCCACGCCCGCCTTCGCCGAGGTCGGTCCCCTGGTCGCCGAGCTCGCCGGGGACCGGGCGGCGGCCTTCGAGAGCGCCGAGCAGGCACTGGCACCGCACCGCCCGGCCGCTCCGGTGTGGTTCCTGTCCACGGTCGGGGTGGACCCCGCGGCCCAGGGCGAGGGCCGGGGCGCCGCGGTGCTCCGGCCCGGCCTGGAAGCGGCCGAACGCGCGGGATTCCCCGCCTTCCTGGAGACCTCCAGCCCGCGCAACGTGCGCTTCTACGAACGTCTCGGCTTCACCGTCACCGCCGAGGTCCCCCTGCCCGACGACGGTCCCGTCACCTGGTGCATGCTCCGCGAACCCGGCCACTGAGACCGGCCGGCCGACATCGAGGCGGACCGGCGGCCCGGCAGGGCCCCACCGGGCCGCCGACCATCCGTCGGACACGGCCGCACGACTTCAGGGTGCGCGTTACACGATCACGCACGCGACCGACGGCACGGACGTGGCGGAGTACGCGAAGGAGCGCGGGTTCCCCAGCACCCGGCCGCTGAAGCCGGGGTGGGCGATTCCCGGGCCGGTCCCCGACGGAGAACGCGAAGATCGTCAGTGGCGGTGACGATCGGGCAGCGGACCGCCGACCGATCCGCCGCGTCGAGGTGACGGCCCCGGCCGGGATGATCCGCCCGCATGCGAGGACCTCAGCCGGCTGCCCCGGGCAGCGGGTGGGAGCAGGTCGAGCGCGCGATGAACGCGAGGCCGTCGTAGTCCCGGGCCGGAACGAGCGGGGCCGTGTGGAAGCGGTAGACGAACCGGGGCACGTTGGCGCCGAAACCGCGCTGTGCGTGGGGGGCGCTCAGCCAGGGCGCGGTGCCGCTCCGCAGGTCGGCGTAGTAGTCGCCGCGTACGGCGCCCGCGAGCCGCGCCTCCAGGGAACGGATGCCGGTGCCGATGCGGTGCGGTACCGGGGGTCCCTGGAGGTCGTCGCCGCGGCGGGCGAGGAAGGATTTTCTGCCGAAGAAGAGGGCCAGCGCGTAGTAGGCGTCGCCGTACCGTTCGCGGAGCCTGCTGCCGAGTGCGGGGATCTGTTCGCCGTATGTGCCCTTGGTGATGTGGCCGTTGTGGGCCCAGACCATCACGCGCGCGTGCGGGTCGCCGTCCACGAGGCGGGTGACGGCCTCGGCCATGTAACGGTCGCGCGCGGCGAAGACGCTGTCCTCGCCGGCCGAGGGGGCGAAGGGGCGGGTCACCAGGTCGGCGGCGCGGACGAGGATCCGGGCGTGCTCCAGGGCCGCGTCCGCGCCGTCGCCCGGCCCCGACCGCTCGCGGTGGTCCGCGACGAGGCGGGCGATCTCTTCGGCGTGCCGCACCAGCGTCCGGTCCGGGTCGGGCAGCGAGGCCGGACGGGCCCGGGCGAGCACCTGGAGGGCGTGCACGTCCCCGGCCCGCGCGGGCACCGTCCGGCGCAGGAACGCGGCAACGGCGTCGACCGAGTCGGCGCAGCGCTGGGGGTCCGTGCCGACGAAGCGGATACGGCGCTCCTCGGGCAGCTCGCGCTTGTGGGCGCGCAGCCACCCCACGAGGTCGAGCATCTCCCGGGTGCGCCAGGTCCAGAAGCCCAGCCGGGCGACGAGTCGTTCGGGATCGCCGATGCCGCGCCGCACGTAGGCGTCGAGCGCACGGGCGGCGGACTGGCTTGCCTCCACCGCGAGGGTCGTGAACCCCTCCTCGCGCACCAGGAACTCCACGATGCGGTGCTTGAGCCGGAAGAATTCGCTGGTGCCGTGGGTGGATTCGCCCAGACCGACGATCCGCGTCCCGCGCAGGGCCTCGCCCAGCGGCCGCAGGTCCTGCGTGGGCGCGCCGGGTGTCAGCGTGTCCAGGGCACGGGCGTGCTCGCTCAGCCAGCGGACGATGTCGTCGGACACCGCGATGCCTCTCCTCCCCGCGTGCGGACGGGCGGCGCGTCGCCACGCGCGGGCCGTCGCGTTCGACCGTCGGTCAGATCATCGCATCCCGGCAGGCCGCGACGGTCTCCCCTGCCAGGCGCCCGTCCCAGGCGCCCGTTCCAGGCAGTCAGTGTTCGCGCTGGTCAGCGGCGGTTTCCGTGTTCCACCGTCCCGTGATGCCGGTGGACGGTGGCGGGTGGGACGGATCACCGCACAGGCTGAGGCCGTCCAGCAGCCCGCTGGGCGATCCCGATCCCCGTACGGAGGATTCCGATGCGTTCACGTCTCGTCTCCCGCCCCGCCCGCGCGGCCCTGACCGTCGCCGCCGCCGCGGCCCTGACCGCCGCGACCGCCACGACGGCCGCGACCGCCCTCACCGGCAGCGGCGACACCGTGCGCACGAGCGAGGTGGGGCAGGCGTGCGGCACCAACGACCTGTCGCTCACGCTCAGCCGGCAGACGCAGGCCGGCGGCTACTTCCTCATCACCGCCAAGGCCCTGCCCGGCATCACCTGCTACCTGGAAGGCACCTTCCCGTCCGCCGGCTTCGGCTCGGCCGCCGACACCCACGTGACCCCGGTCGAGCAGGGCGTGAGCGAGACCATCAAGCTCTCCGGCTCCACCGCCGCCTACGCGGGGATCAGCCCCAAGAGCACCGGCTCCGACGGCGGCAGGCAGTTCAGCCAGCTCTTCGTCGCCGTCGCCGGGTACGAGGCCGACGCGGTCACCTTCCGGTTCTCCGAGCCCGTCCTGGTGGACAGGCCGGTGGCCACCAACTGGCACGCCGACCCCGCCGACGCCGTGCCCCTCATCGGCTGACCCATGGCCCGGCCCCGCCGCACGCGGGGCGGGACCCGGTCGGCCGGACCGGGCCCCGCCCCGCGGGGCGCACCCGGCCGCTGCGGGCCCGGTCACCCGGGACGCCCGGGGACCCGTACGACACCGTGCGGGACCCCGGCCGGTGGCCGGCCGTACGATATCCGGCCAGATCCGATGACTTCATGCCATTGGTCGGCAATCCGACCGCGACGCCGCCGAGGGACCGCTACACAAGAGGGCTGGGCGGCCTACGCCGTCCTTGTCTGTGCTGGCCGGTCGGTGGGGGAGGTCTGGACGGTTGCTGACCATCAACGTGGCGGTGTTGCTCGCCGTCATCGTCGTGCTTCGGCTGCGACGGCGTACGGAGGCACGGAGCCGCTCCGACGAGAAACTGACCGTCGTCATCGTCCTGGCGCTGGGTGTCCTGCTCGCACCCACTCCGGTCGGCGAGGGCATCGTGAACGTCCTGGGGCAGCTCGCCGGCGGCGTCACGCAGGCCAGCCGATGAGCGCCCGCGCACACAGGCGCCGGAGGGCGGCGACCGGACGTCCGCCGGCGCGGCGGCGCACCCGCAGGCCCGGCGGGCGCCGGCCGCGCGGCGACGACCGGCTGATCGAACTCCTCGTGGCCGTGGTCCTGGGCGGCGCCTTGGTGGTGACCGTCGTCGACTGGCTGCTGGCCCACTGGTGGGTCCCGGCCGCCGCCGGCGCGCTCGCCGCGCTGGCCGGCGGTGGTCGGCTGTACCGGAAGCGGCAGCGAGCGCGGTGGGAGGCGGTCCGCGCGCAGGGACTGCGCTACGGGCTGGCGCAGCTCGACAGCCTGCACCACGCCCGGTTCGAGGAGGCGGTGCGGGACCTGATGCGCCGTGACGGCTGCCGGGACGCGGTCCGCGTCGGGGGCGGCGGGGACCTGGGCGCCGACGTGAAGGCCACCGACCCCTACGGGCGGCGCTGGGTGATCCAGTGCAAGCACCGCAGCAAGGGCCTGGCCGGCTCCGCGGTGGGCACGCCGGATCTGCAGGTCCTCAACGGCACCGCCCGCCAGGTCCACGGCGCCGACGTCGCGGTCCTGGTGACGAACGGCCGTGTCACCGCACCGGCCGTCGCCTTCGCCAGGCAGCAGCGCCTCCACGTGGTCGACCGCCACGCCCTCGGGGCGTGGGCGTCCGGCTCACGTCCCCTGTGGGAGCTGCTGCGCGCCGTCCCGCCGCCCCGCAGACCGACCGCTCTCTCCTGAAGCCGTCCCCGCCTGCCCGCCAGTTGCGGGCCGGCGCGCGGCCGGACCGTCCCGGCGTCGGTGCGGCCGAGAGCTCCGCGCCCGTGCGCGCGCCCCGGAACCCCTCGATGCCGGGGCGGCCGGTCGGGCGGCCGGGGGCGCCTCGGCCGCGGCGGACGGCCGGCCGGCCCCGGAGGGGCTCAGGCCGGCGGTGCCGGGGGCCAGCGCAGCAGCCCGTGGATCTGCTCCCGCAACCCGGCTTCGTCGGCGTGCCGCAGCGTCTCGTCCCGCCGCCGGCGCGCCACCGGATCCTCCAGTTGCTCCACCTCGCTGACCGACCGGGAGGCCGCCACCACCGCGCGGACCCGTTCGCGCCGCAGGTCCTCGTAGCGGCGGAACGCGGTGGCCGGGTCGTCCGGGGCCGCACCGAGGCAGCCGGCCAGGACGACCGCGTCCTCGATCGCCATGGCCGAGCCCTGCCCCAGGCTCGTCAGCATCGGATGGGCGGCATCCCCGAGGAGGGTGACCGGCCCCTCGCCCCAGCGCTCCAGGAACGGCCGGTCGTACGAGGGCACGGCGAGCACCGACTCCATGGGGGTCGCGCGGACGATGTCGCACACCTCCTCGGCCCATCCCGCGTAGGTGTCCAGGATCTCGGCCTTGTCGCCGTCCCAGTGACGGGACCGTTCGGCGGGCATGTTCTTCGTGCCCCACCAGTAGTAGCGCCCCCGGCCCACGTCGATCAGGCCGAACCTGCGGCCGGCGCCCCAGTAGTGGCCCACGTAGCCCGCCGGGAGGTGCGGCCGGGCGAAGCGGGTGACGGCCAGCCAGCTGATGTAGCCGCTGTCCCGGCTCTCCTCCGGGCCGACGAGGCGGCGGCGGACGGCGGAGTGGAAGCCGTCCGCGCCGATCAGGGCACTGCCGCGCACCGACGTGCCGTCGGCGAAGCGCACCGTGACCCCGTCGGACGCCGGCTCGTAGCCGGCCACGGCGTGGCCCAGGGCCAGCGGTATCCCCTCGGCCTCGGCCAGCAGGGCGTCCTGGAGGTCGGCGCGGGTCACGCACACCGACGGCACACCGAGCCCGTCGGTGACGGCCTTCAGCGGCTGCTCGCGGATCAGGTTCCCGGTCTCGTCGAGGATGCGGAACGTCTCGATGTCCTGGCCGCGCTTGGACAGGTGCAGGTCGATGCCCAGCGACGCCAGCGCGGCGACGGCGTTGCTCATCACGGACAGCCCCGAGCCCGCCGCGCCCAGCCGGGAAGCACGCTCGTGGATCCGGACGGGGACACCCACGCGGCGCAGGGCGATGGCGGCGCTCAGTCCGCCGATACCGGCTCCGGCGATGATGACCGGCAGACGGGAGGAGGTCGTCTCGTGCGGGGTGGATGTCATGTCGCGACTCCAGCGGAGGAGGGGACGGCCCGGCCGTCGAGGATGCGGCCGATGACGTCGGCCGTGTGCTTCACATGCGGGTGTTCGACGAGGGAGAGGTGGTTGCCGGGCACCTCGACGGTGTGCAGCCGGCCGCGGGTCATCTGCTGCCAGCCGTTCAGCGGGTCCTGGTGCCGGCTGCCGCCCGCGGTGTGCATGGCCAGCAGCACGTCGGGCAGCGGCTCGGCGGCCAGGAGCAGGGTGATGTCCTGGTCGGGCACCTCGGGCCGGTACTCCAGCGCGGCGTTCCAGTTGGCCTCGTAGACCCGGAACAGCCGGCGGACCAGGGCGCCCGAACTGCCCGGGGGCAGCACCCCGGTGCGCACGGCGAGAGCGGCGATGAAGTCGAACTTCTCGCCCAGCGTGGTCAGTCCGGGCGGGATCGCCTCGAGCGGCGACGCACCACCGCGGCCGAGCCACAGCAACTCCCAGAAGAACCAGCCGAGGAGGGCGTTCTCGTCGCTGCGGGCCCGCGGCCCCGGAGCCAGGGCGGTGGTGTCGAGCAGAAGCAGGTCGGCGACCTTCTCGCCGGCGCGGGCGAGCTGGATCGCCATCTCGAAGGCCACGAAGCCGCCGAAGGACCAGCCGCCGATCGTGTAGGGGCCGTACGGCTGCACACGCCGCAGCGCGGCGATGTAGTCGGCGGCCAGCTCGGGCACCGAGCGGCGGGGCTCGGAACCGGGCACGGCGCCCGCCGCCTGCAGCCCGTACAGCGGCCGGCCCGCGGGCAGGTGGCGGGCGAGCTGCACGTAGCACAGGACGTTGCCCCCCATGGGGTGCACCAGGAACAGCGGGCGGCGGTCCCCTCCGGGGCGGATGGGCACCAGCGGGTCGAAGGTGGCCACGGCGGTCCGGCTCCGCAGCCGCCGCGCGAGCCCGGCGACGGTGGGGGCGGCGATGAACTCGGACAGCGGGACGGTGACCCGGAAGCGCTGCTCGACGGTCACCATCAGCCGCATCGCGGTCAGCGAGGTGCATCCCAGGTCGAACAGGTCGTCGTCGACACCGATCGCGTCGGCGGGCAGCTCCAGCAGATCGGCCAGGGTCTCCGCCAGTACCGCCTCGTGGCTCCCGGGACCGGGCCTGGTGCCGCGCGGCCGCACGTCCCGGGCCGGGGCGGCGGCGGCCAGCGCCCGGTCGTCGCGTTTGCCGGACGGGGTCAGCGGCAGCGCGGCTACCCAGGTCAGGGATGCGGGCACCAGGTGCGACGGCAGCACGGTGCGCAGGTGGCGGCGCAGTTCCCCGGTGTCCGTCCGGTCCTGGTCGCCGACGAGCAACGCGGCGAGGGCGGTCTCGCCGCCGGCCCGCCGGCGCGGCACGACCGCCACCTCGCGGATACCGGGCCGGTCCGCGGCCCAGCCGAGCACCGCGGCCTCCACCTCGGCCGGCTCCACCCGGTAGCCGCGTATCTTGACCTGGCTGTCGGCCCTGCCGGTGCACACGATGTCCCCGCCCGGCAGGACCACCGCGAGGTCGCCCGTGCGGTACAGGACCTCGCCCGGTCCGCCGTGGGGATGGCCGACGAACCGTTCGGCGGTCAGGTCCGCGCGGCCCTCGTACCCCTGGGCGAGGCAGACGCCGCCCAGGTAGATCTCGCCCTGCACGCCGGGGGGCACCGGCCGCATCCGCGCGTCAAGGACCAGCACCTGCGCGCCGTCCACGGGGCGGCCCACCGGAGGCAGCTCCGGGAACGAGGCCGGATCGCCGGTCATGCTGTGGCGGGTGACCACGTGCGACTCGGTCGGGCCGTACTGGTTCTCCAGCAGGACGCCGGGCAGGGCGGCCAGGAACCGGCGCAGGGCGTCCGTCACCCGCAGCTGCTCGCCGGAGGAGACCACCACCCGCAGCCGCCCGGGCACCAGGCCGAGCGCGTCGGCCGCCTCGGCCATCTGCTGCAGCGCCACGTACGGCAGGAACACCCGTTCCACGCCCGCCTCGTCCAGCAGCCGCAGCAGCGCGGGCATGTCGCGCCGCTGGTCCTCGTCCGCCAGTACCAGGGTGCCGCCGCCGCACAGGGTGGAGAAGATCTCCTGGAAGGAGACGTCGAAGCCGAGCGGCGCGAAGTGCAGGGTGCGGCCGCCGACGGCGCCGCTGGGCACCCGGTTCTGCCACCCGACCAGGTTCGCCAGCGCCCGGTGCGGCATCGCCACGCCCTTGGGGGCGCCGGTCGAGCCGGAGGTGAACAGCACGTACGCGGTGTCCAGCGGCGCGGGGCCCGGCAGTTCGTCCGCGCCCGGGCCGGGCGCTCCCGGCGCGGTCAGGGACGCGGGGGACAGCAGCGGCGAGCAGTCCGCCACCAGGTGCGCGTGGCGAGCGGCGGCGACGATGCGCCGGGGCCGGGCGGTGGCGGCCATCGCGGCCAGCCGGGCCGGGGGATAGGCCGGGTCCAGCGGGACGACGGCGGCCCCGGCCAGCAGGACACCGAGGACCACGGCGACCGTGTCCGGGCCCCGGTCCATGGCCACCCCGATCCGGTCGCCGCGGCGTGTCCCATCGGCCCGCAACCGGTGCGCCACGGCCCGCGCGGCCTGCGCCAGCCGCGCGTAACTCCAGGCGTCGTCCCCGTGGACGAGGGCGACCGCCCGCGGGGTGCCGGCGGCCCGGCGGAGGAAGACGTCCGTGACGCACTCCGGGCTCACCGGCGGCGGCACGGGGCGCACGGGCTCCGGCGCGAGAAAGCCGAACCCGGCCGGTTCCAGGGGGTGTTCGGCCATCCGGCGCACCACGGCGACCAGGGTGTCGGCCAGCAGCTCGGCCTGGTCCCGGCTGAACACCTGCCCGTCGCAGTCGACGCGCAGGCCGATCCGCCCGTCCACCGGGTCGTGCACCACGTTGACCAGCAGCGCGAAGCTGGTCTCCTCCCAGGTCCGGAAGTCCAGCAGCCGGATGCCGGGAAGCGACAGCACCTCGGCGAGCTGCCGGAAGTGGACGTAGTTGAACGCCGTCTCCAGGGGGGTGCCGGGGTGCTCCTCCTGGATGGCGCTGAGCGGATAGTGGCGGTGCGGGAAGCCCTCGCGCTCCCGGCGCAGCGCCTCGCGCGCGAGGCCCGACCAGCTCGCGCCGGCGGTGGGCAGCCGCAGCGGCACGGTGTTCAGGAAGAGGCCGAGGGCCTGCTCGCCGTCCCCGCCGGTCCGGCCGTGCGTGATCAGCCCGGTGAGCACCTCGGGGGCGCCGGTGAACAGGCCGAGGGTCAGGCAGTGCGCCGCCAGCAGCACCGACTTGACCGGCGTCCCCTGCGCGCGGGCGGCGGCGCGCAACGCCTCGGCGAGGCCGGCCGGCAGCTCCCGGTGGCACACGATCTGCTCCCCGCCGGCCGGCGGGCGGTGGGCGCGCGTCCCGGCCAGCGGCGGTGCCGGCGCGCCGGTGACGACCTCCCGCCAGTAGGCGCGGCTCTCCGGGGAGTCCAGGGCGGCGCGTTCGGCGGCCACGTGCGCCGTGGGGGACGGCAGCGGGCCGCCGGGCACCGGGCCGGTGCCCGGTCCGAGGGCGTGCGCGTACTCCTGCAGCAGGTCCCGCAGCAGGTTGGCGACGCTGGCGCCGTCCAGCAGCGCGTGGTGGAAGCCCAGCACCAGTTCCACCGTGCCGGGGCGCACGTACGCGCGCAGGAAGCAGAGCGGGCCGCGTTCGAAGTCGTACTCGTGCACGCGGCGTTCCTCGACGTACCGCAGGATCTCCGCCTCCGCCGCGGCCTCGGGACGGCCGCGCAGGTCCACGCTGTCCGCGAGGTCCGGCGCCTGCGGGTGCACCACCTGCAGCGGCTCGGAGACGTGGGCGAGCGCGAACGTGGAGCGCAGGGCGGGATGCCGGGCGGTCAGGCGCGCGGTGGCGGCGCGGAACGCCGCCTCGTCCCACGGCATCCGCAGCACGTAGCGGAAGACGTCCTTGTACACGGCGGAACCGGGCCGCCGGCGGGAGTGGAAGATCAGGCCGAGCTGGAGCCGGGTGAGCGGGTGGGCGTCCTCGGCGTCGCCGAGCGCCGCCCGGTCGATGCCGGCGACCAGCTCGAAGGGGCGCGGCCCGTCCGGCGCGGCACCGCCGGGCGGGCGGCCGGTGACGGTGACGGCGGCGAGGGCCGCCACGGTCGGCGCGGCCACGAGGTCGTCGAGACGGAAGCGCAGGCCCTGCCGCTCGGCCCGGGCCCGGACGGTGAGCAGCCGGATCGAGTCGCCGCCGAGGGCGTAGAAGTCGTCGTGGACGCCGACCCGCTCCACCCCCAGCACCTGCGCCCAGATACGGGCGAGCGCGGCCTGGACCGGGTCGGCCGGCTCGGTCTCCCCGGCCGGACCCGCCACGCCCCGCGGGTCCGGCAGCGCCCGCAGGTCGGTCTTGCCGCTCGGGGTGAGCGGCACCCGGTCGATCCGGCACCACAGGGCGGGCACCATGAACGCCGGCAGCCGGGCGAGGAGGGCCGCGCGGAGCCGGTCCGGCCCCGGATCGTCGTCACCGGCCACGTAGTAGGCGGCCAGCCGGTCACCGCCGCCCCCGGCGGCGGAGGCGGTGACCACCGCGTCGCGCACCCCGGGCAGCTCGCGCAGCGCGGCGGCGACCTCGCCGGTCTCCACCCGGTGGCCCCGGATCTTGACCTGGCCGTCGGCACGGCCGAGGTACTCCAGGGTGCCGTCGGCGAGCCAGCGGGCGATGTCCCCGGTGCGGTAGAGGCGTCCGCCGGGGACGAACGGATCGGCGGTGAAGCGCTCGTCGGTGAGCCGGGGCAGCCCGAGGTAGCCCCGGGCCACCTGGACGCCCCCGATGCACAGCTCCCCCGGGACACCGGCCGGCTGCGGCCGGCCGTGCGCGTCCAGGACGTACAGCACGGTGTTGTCCACCGGCCGCCCGATGGGCACCCGGCGCACGGCGGCCGCCGGGTCGCCGGGACAGTCGTACGCCGTGACGTCCACCGCGGCCTCGGTGGGCCCGTACAGGTTCACCAGGCGGGGCGGCCCGTCCGGGCCGGTGCGGAAGGTCCGCGCGAAGCGTTCCACGTGTCCGGGGGGCAGGGCCTCGCCGCTGCAGAAGACGTACCGGAGCGAGGACGCCCCCCGGGCGCCCAGGTCGAGGAAGGGGCCGAGCATGGAGGGGACGAAGTGCAGCACGGTGACGCCGTGGTCGCGCACCGCGCGGTCCACCTCCCGGGGGTCCTTCTCGCCGCCGGGCGGCAGCAGCACCAGCCGGGCGCCCTCGGCGGCCCACCAGAACAGCTCCCACACGGACACGTCGAAGGAGACCGGGGTCTTCTGGAGCAGGACGTCACCCGCGCCCACCGGGTACAGCCGCTGCATCCAGGTGAGACGGTTGACGGCCGACCGGTGCTCGATCATCACGCCCTTGGGCCGGCCGGTCGACCCGGAGGTGTAGATCACGTAGGCGAGGGAGTCCGGGCCGGCGCCGGTGCCGGGCGCGGTGTCGTCCTGCCCCGCCTCCAGGCCGGCCACCCGGTGCGCGTGCGGCAGGCCCGCGGCCCACGGCGCCCCGGCATCCGCGTCGTCCAGCACCACGGCGGCCGCCCGGCTGTCGTCGAGCATGTGCCTGATCCGCCCGGCGGGGTAGTCCGGGTCCACCGGTACGTACGCGGCTCCCGCCTTGAGCACCCCGAACAGCGCCGCCATGAGGTCCGGCCCGCGGCGCAGCGCCACCACGACCCGGTCCCCGTCGCCGACACCGGCCGCGCGCAGGCCCCGGGCCACCCGGTTGGCGCGGCGTTCCAGCGCGGCGTAGGTCAGCGAGCGGCCGGTGGCCGCGTCCGTGACCGCCAGGGCCTCCGGCCGCCGGGCGCACTGCCGCTCGAAAAGACCGTGCAGGGTGCCGGGTTCGCGCTCCCCGGTGACCGGGCCCCGTCCCAGGGCGAGCAGGGCGTCCCGTTCCGCCGCGCCGGTCACCGGCACCGCGGACAGCACAGTCGCCGGGTCGTCCAGACAGCCCGCGAGCAGCCGCTCCAGCTGCCGGGCCACCGAGCCGATGGGCAGGTCCTCGTCGAACACGTCCAGCGCGTAGACCAGGTCGATCTCCATGCCCGGCACATCGCTGAAGTCCCGTACGTAGACGTTGAGCGCGGACTGGTCGTACCCCGGGGCCCGCATGTCGGTCTCGCGCCGCACCCCGTCGATGACGGTGGGCCGCCGGTACCGCAGGTAGGACAGCGTCACGTCGAACAACTGCCGCGACCCGCCCGTGCCGCCGGCGGCCAGGCCGGTCAGCAGGTCGCCGAGGGCCAGCCGTTCGTGCCGTTGCAGCTCCCGGATCGCGCCGCGGGTCTCGCGCACCAGATCACCGACCGGGCGGGCCCCGGGGCGCCGCAGCGGCAGCGGCAGGGTGTTGGCGAGCTGGCCGTACGGTGCTGCCTTCCAGCCGCCGCGGTTCAGCAGCGGGATGCCGAGGACGACGTCGTCGCTGCCGTGCAGCCGGGTGAGCAGCCCGCCGAGGACGGCCGTGACGTACGCGAAGGGGGAGTAGCCGGCGGCCCGGACGCGCCGCACCAGCGCGCTGTCGACCGGCACCGTGACGATGCCCCGGCGCCGCGCGCCGCTCGGCGCCCGGCGCGCGAACAGCGCGGTGCCGGCATCCGCCAGCGCGGCGCGGTGGTAGGCAAGGTCGTCGGTGAACCGCTCGCCGGCCCGGTAACGCGCCTCCTCCGTCGCGAAGTCGGCGACCGGGACGGACTGCGCGACGGGCGCTTGGGCCCCGGCGCGGCGGCGGGCGTACTCCTGGAGGATCTCCTGGCTCAGCCGGTTGCAGGTCCAGCCGTCCGCGACCAGATGGTGCGCCGTCAACCGCAGGACCACCGTGCCGGGCCCCTCCACCAGCAGTGTCGCCCGGACCAGCGGTCCCTCCCGCAGCGGCAGCGCGCGCAGCAGGTCGGCCTCCAGCCACGCGGAGCAGGCGGCGGCCGGGTCCTCCTCGTCCGTCAGGTCGACGTGCCGCACGGCGGGTGCCTCGGTGCCGACCCACTGCACAGGTGTCCCGTCCTGCTCGTCGAAGCACAAGCGGAACGTGTCGTGCCGGGAGAGCACCGCGTCGGCGCTCGCGGCCAGCAGCCGCCGGTCGACCGGGCCGGTGAGGCGCTCGGTGACACAGCAGTTGAACTGCGGGTCGTCCGGGTGCAGCACGGCGGAGACCCACACGTCGCGCTGGTACGCGGTCAGCGGGAGCAGCTCGGTGGCGGGGTCGGCGGCCAGGGCGGAGGGGGACCCGATTCGGTCCGGTAAGTTCATGATCACACCAAAGGACGTGGGGGCAGGATCGGAAGGTGCCCGCCCGCGCCACCCGGCGGGCACCCCGGGAGTCAGGGACGGTGCACGGTGCGCAGCGTGCGCACGAAATGCGGCGCGATCTGGTCGGCGTGCTCCTCGGGGAAGAAATGGCCGCCCGGAAGCCACGCGTGGCCCAGGTAGTGGGAGGTGCGCTCGGCCCAGTGCGTCATGGCGTCCGGCTCCTCCATCAGCGGATCGGCGTCGCCGCCGTAGGAGACCAGCGGGCAGGTGGCCTTGGCGCCGTCGTCGGTGAAGGTCGCGGCCACCCGCAGGTCGGCCCGCAGCGCGGGCAGCGCCCGGGCCAGCATCGCCGGGTCCCGCTGGACCTCCTCCGGGAGCGAGCCGAGGCGGCGGATGTGGGCGAGCAGTTCAGCCTCCGGCATGGTGCTGTCCGCCAGGGTCGGCCGGAAGAAACCGCGCGGCGACCAGCCGGAGACCCCGAGCAGCACCGGCGCCGGCAGCCCCTCGGCCGCGAGGCGGGTGGCGAGGCGGAACGCCAGGTGCGCCCCCAGGCAGTGCCCGAAGACGGCGTACGGCCGCCCGTCCAGCTCGGCGACGACCGCGTCGTGCACGGCGCCGTACAGGGCGTCCCAGTCCCGCAGCGGCCGCTCGGCCAGACGTCCCTCCCGGCCGGGCGCGGTGAGGGCGCGCGGCGCCACGTCGGACGGCAACAGCGGCAGCCAGTCGCGGAACGTCGCCGCGCCCCCGCCCGCATGCGGCAGCAGGAACAGTACGAGGGCGGCGTCCCGGTCGGCCTTCGGAGGGTGGAACCAGGTGCCGGGAACGGGCGTGCCGGCGGCTAACGGTACGGAGGTCATGCGGGATCTCCCTGAAGTCGGCGCGGGGTCTGACCGCGTGCCGGGCGCCGGTGTGCGGCGGGTCACGGCAGGCGCCCGGCGGGGCTGTGGTCGTGCGCACCGCCATGCCCTCGCCTCGGACGGGGGCGAGCCGGTCGCACACCGGCCGCCCCGGCGCGTCGCCGCGCCGGGGCCCCGACTTCGCCGGTGCCCAGGCCGCTGCCGGGCAGCGGCTCCCGGGCGCGTCCGTCGGTCGGTCGTTCGGTGAGTATCGTGCGCACGCCGTGTCGGCTGGGCGGCAGATGAACCTTCCATGGTCACGTCTTCCGACCGGGACGCCGAGGCGGGCGCGGGCGGGGTTCGCCTGTGCGGTGGCGTCCCCCGTGAGGGCCCACGGGATCCGGCCGAGGCCCGGATGGAGCGCCGGGCGTTCTCCGGCCTGTTCGGCTCCTGGTCCTGGTCCTCCCTGGTGTCCCGGTCCACGCCCACGCTCTCGCGCGCTCTGACGCGTCCCACCGTTGCAAGCCCCACTGATCTCTGGTTGACACGGGGCTGACGAGAAGGGGAGCACGGCGCCGGAGCGGGAGCTGAGGCCTGCCGGCCGGAGACCCGCGCCCCGCGGCGGCGACTGGCGGATCCGCCGGGGCCCGGCCCTTCCGCACGAGGGCCCCGTGCGGTGCCGAGGGAGGTTGCAGAGAGGGATCGTCGATCCCTCGTCCCTCAGGGCGAGACGTCGATGGAGAAGACCACGCGGTCACCGTTGGCGCTGTCGATCCTCTCGTTCAGCCCCCACAGCCGGCCCCACTGAGGTGCCCAGGACAGGTTCTGCGTCATGCGGGGCGCCATGGTGAGGACGTGGGGAGCCTCGCCCGGCTTGGCGTGATGGATGCAGCTGTAGGCCAGGTTGTGGTCCGCGGGGACGTCGTTCCACCCCTCCGGGCACTGACCGCTCATGTAGAAGCGCTCGCCGTCGGTGGCGACTCCTTGCACGGACCAGACCGGGGTGGTGTAGGCGCGCACGGCCCCGGCCGTGCCGATCTCGCTCCCGTCCCTGGCCGTCGGCAGCGCCACCTCGGCGTTCAGCGGCCACCGGATGATCCGCCCGCCCGCGGCCTTCCGGTACTCGCCCGAGACCAGGGTGTCCGCCCCCGTGCGGTCGAGGCTGAGTGAGCTGAGGCAGACCGTCGTCCCTGTGCCCGGCGTGCACTGCCGGGACGTGGCGCTGGGGTCCCCGGTCCAGTAACGGCCGATCATGGGCATGGCCCACTGGTGCCAGAGCGCGGACGAGCTTCCGCCGTCGACGCCCACGTTCCCGGAGACCTTCCCCATCTTCCACAGGTGCCGCATGTCGTAGACCTGGAGCTCCGACCCGTTGGCGACGAAGAGCCGGTTGCCGTACCACACCATGCCGTCCACGTGGATGTCGCGCGTGGGCTCGAAGGATCCGCCGGCCGTGGGGGTGACGAGGAGGACGTGTCCGTAGGTCACGGACGTGTTGTCGTTCTCGACGATGGACACGCGCGCGTACTCGTCCTGGCTGCCACCCGTTCCGTGGTACCAGCCGGCCAGATACAGGTGGTGCCCGTCCACGGTGCCCTCGGGGCTCGCATCGTGGCCGGCCGTCAGGCCCTGCGGCACCCAGCCGCCTTCACGCTCGTCGAAGTTCGAGCTGGTGTCATCGGTGCGGTCCCAGCAGAAGCCGTCGGGTACGTACCTGGGGTCGAGCCTGGACGGGTGGCACAGGGCGGGACTCCCGCGGTGCTGGGCCGACCGGGCCACCGAGAGCGGGGTCACCTTGGTCACGGCGCCGGTGCTCTCCACCGCGGCGATGGCGTTCTTGAAGTCCGCCCACACGTCGTCCGTGGTCTTCAGCTGGAAGCCGTCCACGACGGACGGGCTGAGTTCTGCCACCGGGGTCGCCGCGGAGGCGGCCGGAGCGGTGAGCAAGCCGCCGACGACCACACCGAACGCGACCGCCAGCGCCGACAGCGCGCGCGAGCGGGAGGCCCCGTGTCTCCGGGACCGGCCATGGAAACGTATGACTGACATCGGGGCAGTCTATTGCGCGCAGCCGGGACCCCGACGCCGTGCCGAACTCCCCGCCCCGCCCCGGCCGTCCGGCCGCCGCGCCGGACACGCTCGCCCTCCTCCGCCCCGACGCGGACGCGCCCGGACACCGACAGCCGCCGGCGCGCTGCGCCTGCTCCGTGTCCATCCCACGGCGACCGGCTCCGGCCTCTCGTGCGAGGGCCTTCGGGCCGGTGTGGGCGCCGGCGCATCGTTGCGGGCGGATGTCGTTCGTGAACTCCTCGTTGCACGGTCCGTATCGCCCTGTCCCCGGATGGCAAGCCGTGCTTACCTCGTCGCAACTCAGCGCCGCTGTCCCGCACGAGGAGCACCATGAGCAGCCAGCCCGCCGACTCCGTCGCCGCCCGCCCCGCCCCCGAGGAGCCGTCCGCCGGTCCCGACACATCGGCGTGGTCCTTCGAGACCAAGCAGGTCCACGCCGGTGCCGTACCCGACCCGGCCACCGGTGCCCGCGCCACCCCGATCTACCAGACCACCTCGTTCGTGTTCCGGGACACCCGGCACGCCGCCGACCTGTTCGCGCTCGCCGAGCCCGGCAACATCTACACCCGGATCCACAACCCCACCCAGGACGTCTTCGAGCAGCGGATCGCCGCGCTGGAGGGCGGTGTGGCGGCCGTGGCGCTGTCCTCCGGGCAGGCGGCGGAGACCCTGGCCATCCTCACCCTGGCGAGCGCCGGCGACCACGTCGTCTCCAGCACCTCCCTCTACGGCGGCACCTACAACCTGTTCCGCCACACGCTGCCCCGGCTCGGCATCGAGGTGTCCTTCGTCGACGACCCGGACGACGCGGAGGCGTGGCGGGCGGCGGTCCGGCCGAACACCAAGGCGCTGTTCGCGGAGTCGCTGGGCAACCCGCGCGGCAACGTGCTCGACGTGCGGGCGGTGGCCGACGTGGCGCACGCGGCGGGCGTTCCGCTGATCGTGGACAACACGGTGCCGACCCCGTATCTGCTCCGCCCTCTCGAGCACGGCGCGGACATCGTCGTGCACTCGGCCACGAAGTTCCTCGGCGGCCACGGCACCGCCATCGCGGGCGTGGTCGTGGACGGCGGCACCTTCGACTTCGGCGCGCACGCCGACAGGTTCCCCGACTTCACCGAGCCGGACCCGAGCTACCACGGCCTGCGGTACTGGCCCGTGCTCGGCCCCGGTGCCTACGCGGTCAAGCTCCGGGTGCAGTTGCTGCGCGACCTGGGCCCGGCGCTCTCCCCGCACTCCGCGTTCCTGCTGTTGCAGGGTGTGGAGACGCTGAGCCTGCGGATCGAGCGGCA
Source organism: Streptomyces harenosi (assembly GCF_011008945.1). Classification (GTDB taxonomy): domain Bacteria; phylum Actinomycetota; class Actinomycetes; order Streptomycetales; family Streptomycetaceae; genus Streptomyces; species Streptomyces harenosi. The sequence goes on along the minus strand of NZ_WYCT01000088.1, from coordinate 7,110 downwards.
CACGGCCAACGCCCAGGCGCTCGCGGAGTGGCTGGAGCAGCGCGACGAGGTCGCCGCCGTGCACTATCCGGGCCTGCCGTCCAGCAGGTGGTACGAGGCCGGGCAACGGTACCTGCCGCGCGGCGCCGGCGCGGTCGTCTCCTTCGAGCTGCGCGCCGGCATCGAGGCGGGCCAGCGGTTCGTGGACGGCGTGGAACTCTTCAGCCACCTCGCCAACATCGGTGACGTACGCAGCCTGATCATCCATCCCGCCTCCACCACGCACAGCCAGTTGGACGAGGCCCAGCTGGCGGCGACCGGCACCGCTCCGGGGCTGGTGCGCCTGTCCGTGGGCATCGAGTCCCTGGCCGACCTGAAGGCGGACCTGGAGGCTGGTTTCCGCGCGGCCAAGGGCGCGTAGATGCACGCCGTCGCCGCTGCCGAGACGCCCCTGCCGCCGGCCACCGGGGCCTGGCGGGAAGGGGACCCGCCCGGCCGGCGCCGGTGGTACGACGCGGAGAAACCGCTGCCGCTGGAGGCGGGCGGCGAACTACCGGGCGTACGGCTCGCGTTCGAGACATGGGGAACGCTTGCGCCGGACCGTTCCAACGCCGTCCTGGTGCTGCACGCACTCACCGGGGACAGCCACGCCGCCGGCCCGGCCGGGCCCGGGCACCCGGCCCCCGGCTGGTGGGACGCCCTGATCGGTCCGGGCCGGGCGCTGGACACCGACCGCTGGTTCGTCGTCGCACCGAACGTGCTCGGCGGCTGCCAGGGCAGCACCGGCCCGGCCTCCCGGCGTCCCGGCGGCGGGCGGCCGTGGGGCGGGGCGTTCCCCTTCCTGACCCCGCGCGACCAGGTGGCGGCGGAAGCCGGACTCGCGGACGCGCTGGGCATCGACCGGTGGGCGTTGGTCGTCGGGGGCTCGATGGGCGGGATGCGGGCCGTGGAGTGGGCGGTGTCGTACCCGGCACGGACGGGTGCGCTGCTGCTCCTCGCGACGACGGCGGCGGCGAGCGCGGAACAGATCGCGTGGGCCCACGTCCAGGTGCGGGCCATCCGCGCGGACCCGGACTGGCAGGGCGGCGACTACCACGACACCGGCCGCGGGCCGCACACCGGACTGGGGCTCGCCCGCCGGCTGGCCCACGTCACCTACCGCAGCGAGCCCGAGCTCCAGGTCCGCTTCGGCCGGCTGCCGCAGGAGGCGGAGGACCCCTGGCGGGGCGGCCGCTACCAGGTGCAGTCCTATCTCGACCACCACGCGGCCAAGCTGGTGCGGCGTTTCGACGCGGCGAGCTACGTCGTCCTGACCGAGGCGATGAACGCCCATGACGTCGGCCGGGGCCGCGGCGGTGTGCGGGCCGCCCTGCGGCGGGTGACCGCACCCGCCCTGGTCGCCGGGGTGGACTCCGACCGCCTCTACCCCCCGGCCCAGCAGGCGGAACTGGCCGCGCTGATCCCGGGCGCCGACGGGCCCAGGGTGGTGGAGTCACCGTACGGGCACGACGGGTTCCTCATCGAGGCCGAACAGGTGGCGGCCCTCGTCCACGAGCTGCTGGCCTGACCCGGTCGCGGCCTTTCCGGCAGCACGATCCGTTCGGCGCCCGGCCGCGTCCCGGCGACCACCGCGCACGGGCCGGCCGCGCCGCCGACGGACGGTACACGTCGTCGGGCCGATGCGGACGGTGACCGCGCGGTGGTGTCCGGCGGCCGCGACGTCCGGCGGCGGCAGCGGCGCCGCGGGCCGCCCGCGGACCTTCACACCCGGGCCGCCGTTTGGTCTCCCCGGAGGGGGAAACCCGCCGCGGGACGGCAAGCGTCGCGTGCCGGAGCGGAGGCGGCTGCATGAAGAAGACGTGGTGGGTGGTGCCGGTGATCGGCGCGGGCGCCGTCGCGGCACGGAGGGCCTGGCCCGCCGGTTCCCGTTCCGGCGGCAAGCCGGACGACCGGTGGCTGACCGTGACGATCAACAGGCCGGTCGGCGAGGTCGGGTCCGGCGAGAAGCCGCCGCCGCCCCTGGACCGGTTCGGGGAGTCCATCGACGTACGGACGCGGCCCGCCCCGGGGGACCGGGGCACCGAACTGGCCGTACGGCCGGCCGGGCGCGAGGCACGGCAGCGATCCTCCTCGCTGCCCGCCCGGATGTCCGGCCAGGACCCCCGCCAGGAACTGCGGCAGGCGCTGCGCGAGGCCAAGGCGCTCCTGGAGGCCGGGGAAGTCCTCCACGCCGACACACCGCCGACGACCCGCCCCACCCCGGCCGGCAAACTGCTCGGACTGCTCAACCGCCGTTCCGGCGGGGAGGGAGTGCTGTGAAGGCGCTGTGCTGGCAGGGCGTGAACAAGCTGTCCGTCGAGAACGTCCCCGACCCGGAGCTCCACAACGACCAGGACATGATCGTGCGGCTCGTCGCGGGCACCACCTGCGGCTCGGACCTGCACCTCATCGGCGGATACATCCCGGCGATGCGCGCCGGGGACGTCATCGGACACGAGTTCGTCGGGGAGGTCGTGGAGACCGGTCCCGGCGTACGCCGCCACAAGGTGGGGGACCGGGTCGTCGTCTGCTCGTTCGTGGGGTGCGGACGCTGCTGGTACTGCGCGAACGACCTGTGGTCCCTGTGCGACAACACCAACACCAACCCCGGCTACGGGCAAGCCCTCTTCGGTTACGAGACGGCCGGCATCTTCGGCTACTCGCACGCCATGGGCGGCCTGCGCGGCAGCCACGCCGAATACGTCCGCGTCCCCTTCGCCGACTACGGCGCCTTCCGCGTCCCCGACGGGATCGACGACGTCAGCGCCCTCTTCGTGTCCGACTCGGTGCCCACCGGATGGATGGGCGCCGATCTCGCCGGGGTGGGGCCCGGCGACGTCGTCGCCGTCTGGGGCTGCGGCGCGGTGGGGCAGATGGCGGCCCGGGCGGCGAGCCTGCTCGGCGCGGAACGGGTCATCGCCATCGACCGCCTTCCCGAGCGGCTGGCCATGGCCGAGCGGTACGCGGGGTGCGAGACCATCGACTACACGGCCACGGACGTCGCCGCCGAGCTGCGCGAGCGCACCGGCGGACGCGGACCGGACGTGTGCATCGAAGCCGTGGGCATGGAAGCCCACAGCGACGGCCCCATGTACCTGTACGACCAGGCCAAACAGCAGCTACGGATGCAGACCGACCGGCCCACCGCGGTGCGCCAGGCCATCCACGCCTGCCGCAAGGCCGGCACCGTCTTCATCCTGGGCGTCTTCGCCGGCGCCGTCGACAAGTTCCCCCTCGGCGCCGTGATCAACAAGGGGCTGACCGTACGCGGGGCGCAGATGCACGGCCAGCGGTACATCCCCATGCTGCTGGAACGACTGGCCTCCGGTGAGCTGCGCACCGCACACCTGGCCACCCACACCGTGCCCCTCGACCAGGCTCCGAAGGCGTACGACATGTTCAAGCACAAGACCGACGGCTGCGTTCGCACCGTCATCCGGCCCTGACCCCGCCCCCCACACCGTACCGGGCCGGAACGGACGCTGCGCCGGCCGGAGGAGGAGACGATGGCACCGCACACGGATCCGGCGGGCGACGGCACGCTCGACGCCGTCGACCTCCACTTCATCGGCAACGCCACCGTCCTCCTGCGGTACGGCGACCTCACCCTCCTCACCGACCCCAACTTCCTGCACCGGGGACAGTACGCGTACCTGGGGTACGGGCTGCTCAGCCGGCGCCTGACGGAACCGGCCGTCGACGTGGACGAGCTGCCCCGGCTCGACGGGGTGGTGCTGTCGCATCTGCACGGCGACCACTGGGACCGCCGGGCCCGCCGGCAGCTCGACCGCACGGTGCCGATCCTCACCACACCGCACGCCGCGCGCCGCCTGAAGGTGGTGCACGGCTTCCACCGCACGGCGGGACTGCGCACCTGGCAGGGGCTCACGCTGCAGCGCGACCGGACACAGGTGAGGATCACGGCCCTGCCGGGCCGGCACGCCGGTCACCGGCTGCTGCGCGGACTGCTGCCGCCGGTGATGGGCAGCATGCTGGAGTTCGGACCGGCCGGCGGCCCGGTCGCACTACGGCTGTACATCTCGGGGGACACCCTGGTGTACGACGGCCTCGACGAGATCGCCCGCCGCTTCCCCGCCGCCGACCTGGCCGTCCTCCACCTGGGCGGCACCACGCTCCCCGGAGGATTGCTGGTCACCATGGACGGCGCCCAGGGCGCGGAACTCGCCAGGCGTCTGGACCCCCGCCTGCTGCTGCCCGTGCACTACGGCGACTACACGGTGATGCGCTCGCCGCTGACCGACTTCCTCGCCGAGGCGGACCGGATCGGGCTGGGCGACCGGGTCGTCCATTGCCGCCACGGCCAGCGGGCCCGGCTGGCCTGCGCCCCCGGAGCCGTACCGACAGTGCTCTGACCGTGGCCGCGTGCGTGGCGGGCCGGCGCCCTGTACGGCGGGATGCCGCCGCGGCCGTCGAGCCGGGCGGCATCCCGACCGGTGACGGAAGCCGTCACGCGGAGTCTTCCGGAGAAGGAGGGGAGCCTTCCCGCGCACCACGGTCGCGGTCGGTGCCGGGGCGCTCGTCCTCGCTCCGGGCCGTCCGCTCCCGACGCGGCGCCCCTTCCTCTTCCGGGTGCACGTCCTTCTCGCCCGTGACCTGTTCCAGCGGGTGGGACAGCTTGTCCTCGTGCGGACTGGTCATGTCGGTTCCTTCCGTGGTCGAGCCCGTCCGTCCCCCTCGTCCCCCGTGTATCCGATCGCCTCAGTGTCAAGCACGAACATGTGTAGGGTGGGACATAAGAGGCGAATGCCGCGCCGGGAGGTGTCGGCGCCGGGCAGCGCCCGTGCCGGGGCCGTTCCCTTCGGCGCCCGCCGCCCGGTGGCACCGCACAGACACACGACACGACGCCGACTACGAGGCCCCTGCCTCGCGAAGGGCTGAGCGGTGAGCGCTGACAACGCGTACGACAGCACCGACATCACCCAGTGGCTCCTCGAGACCGAGTCGCTGGAGGAATTCCTGCAGTCCCTCGCCGACGCCGCCCTGGAGGTGTCCGGCGTGGAGGGGACCGGGGTGACCCTGGAGCGCGACGGGCGGCCCCTGACCGTGGTGAGCGCGGGACCGCCGGCGCTGAAGCTCGACGAGAAGCAGTACGGTCAGAACGACGGCCCCTGCCTGCGCGCCCTGCGCACCGGGCAGGAGATCGTCGTCCACGACATGCTGAGCGAGGAACGCTGGGGCGACTATCCCGCCTACGCCGCGGCCAGCGGCATCCGCTCCTCGCTCTCCCTGCCGATCGCCGCCCGGACCCCCACCGCCGGAGCCCTCAACCTCTACGCCGGCCCCCCCAACGCCTTCCGCGACGTCCGCCTGGACGCCGTACGCTCGCTGGCCGCCCAGGCCACCGGCGGCGTGGCGCTGGCCCAGCGCATGTTCGCCACCCAGGAATTCGCCGACCAGATGCGCCTCGCGATGCGGTCGCGCAGCGTCATCGACCAGGCTCTCGGGGTGATCATGGGGCAGCGCCGCTGCACCGCGGACGAGGCGTTCGGCATCCTGCGGACCGCCTCCCAGCACCGCAACGTCAAGCTCCGCGACCTGTGCACGGAGCTGATCACCAACCTCACCGGCCGGCCGCCCACCCCTCCCGACATGGATCCCAGCCCCTGACGCCAGCCCCCGACGGTACGTCCCAGCCCTCGGCGGTACGGCCCCTCCGTGGGGAGGTGGGTGCGCGAACGGTGAGGCAGCCGGGCGGAGGGGTGGAGGGGCGTCGGCACCGGAAGAACGGAACCGCGGAAGCCGGTGCATGCCACATCCAGTACGGGGCACGTTGACTGGGCACCCAACCCGCACGGCCTTGGATCGGAGACTGCGATGCTGACGCACACCCTCGAGCACGGTGTTCTGGTCATCACGGTGGGCCGGGACCCCGGAATCGACGGGCGGGCGGCGCTGTCCACCCAGATGGCCCACCTGATCGAAGCCCATGCCCCCACGCCGGTCGTCGTCGACCTCACCGACCGGGCGGCGAGCACCGCCACCGTCAGCGCCGTGCTCCGGGCCCATCAGCTCTGCGGCCGCCAGGGCGTGACGATGTCCGTCGTCACACAGAGCGCCCGTCTGCGGCGCCTGCTCGAGAACGACGCCGACACCGCCTGCTCCGGTCTGACCCTCCACTCGCGGCGGGACGCGGCCGTCGCCGCCTGCTTCACCCCGGCCGCCTGAGCGGCCCCCACCACGGCCGGCCGCCTGAGCGGCCGGCAACGGCGAGCGCCCAGGTCAGGGCAGCGGGGTCCCGCCGGTCGCGTTCAGGATCTCGGCGGTGATGTAACTCGCCTCCTGGGAGGCCAGGTAGACGTAGGCGGGGGCGAGCTCGGCCGGCTGTGCCGGACGGCCCAGCGGACTCTGCTTGCCGAACTCCGCCGTGTCCGGCAGCGTCGCGGGAATGAGCGGCGTCCACACCGGGCCCGGCGCCACCGCGTTCACACGGATCCCGCGCTCGGCGACCATCTGGGCCAGCCCCTGGGTGAACGTGACGATCGCGCCCTTCGTCATCGCGTAGTCGAGCAGATGCGGGCTCGGCTGATACGCCTGCACCGAGGTGGAGTTGATGACGCTCGCCCCGCGGGTCATGTGCGGCAGCGCGAACTTCGTCAGCCAGAACATGCCGTACAGGTTCGTCCGCATCACCCGGTCGAACTGCTCGGTCGTGATCGCCTCGATGCCGTCCGGCTGTGCCATCTGGTAGGCGGCGTTGTTCACCAGGACGTCGATGCGCCCGAACTCCGCGACGGCCCGGTCGATCAGCGCCCGGCAGTTGCCCTCCTCCCGGATGTCGCAGGAGACGGCCACCGCCTTGCGGCCGGCGTCCTCCACCAGGCGTGCCGTCTCCCGTGCGTCGCTCTCCTCCTCGTCGAGGTGGGTGAACAGCACGTCGGCACCCTCGCGGGCGAAGGCCAGGGCCACCGCGCGACCGATACCGGAGTCCCCGCCCGTGATGACGGCCTTGCGGCCCTCCAGTCGGCCCGAGCCCCGGTAGGAGTCCTCGCCGTGGTCGGGCGGCGGGTCCATCGGCCCGGTCCAGCCCGGATGCGCCTGGTCCTGCTGGGGGACTGTCTCTTATACACGTCT
>NZ_WYCT01000886.1 GCF_011008945.1 Streptomyces harenosi | reverse complement strand
GAGACAGCCTCTCGCTTGGAGCGCCTTCCAACGGAAGCCCCCATATCGCCCGTGCTTGCCGCCCCCGCAATAGCCCCCCAAGTCTTGATCCAACGCCCAGTAGCAATGGGGCCGCTCTGGACGCCACCGGTACCGGAGCCCGGAATAGGTGCGCATCCACCTACGCCCTGACCACCAATGGGGTACTGCCCTGGCGGACAACGCCCTTCCGCTCTCGCCTCACCCGCCACAAACAAACATAGGAGCAAGCCGACAAGAATGAGAGGAAACATGTATTTCACACTTCTACTCCGTACGCATGGGGGCTATTGATTGCCGGGATGTGCAGCTCTGAGACCGGTTTCGGCAACCCTGGAGGATTCCGACGACGGAAGGGTTGAACGTGCGGTCGCATGTCGATCATGCGCACCACTGTCTTGGCCGGACTGCCCCTTCTC
>NZ_WYCT01000885.1 GCF_011008945.1 Streptomyces harenosi | reverse complement strand
ATCCCAACCCGCTCCGGTTCCGCACCGGCCAGATCGTCGAAGTAGGTGTCCGTGACGAGGAATGGCCGGCGTTTGCCTGGGTACGCACCAACGATGGGCGCGCTGGATGGGCGCCCATCGCCTGGTTGCAGCTGCTGGACGAGGGTCGCGCCGAAGCGCTGTGCGACTACGACGCCCGCGAGCTGGATGTGGAAAGCGGCGAGATGGTGAAGCTTCATCACGAACACGGCGGGTGGTGGTGGTCCGAGCGCGCCAATGGCGCGACGGGCTGGCTGCCGGCCCGCGAACTGGAACTGCTGGAAGAGAACTGCAAATGAGCCAGACCAAGAACTTCAACCTGCCCGACCTGGGCGAAGGCCTGCCGGACGCGACCATCGTCGAGTGGTTCGTCAAGGAAGGCGATGTGATCAAGCTGGACGAGCCGCTGGTGTCGATGG
>NZ_WYCT01000884.1 GCF_011008945.1 Streptomyces harenosi | reverse complement strand
ACATCGAAGAGTGCGCCAAGCGCGGCCAGCCGGTGCTGGTGGGTACCACCTCGATCGAAACCTCGGAAATGCTGTCCGAGCACCTGAGCAAGGCCGGCGTGAAGCACGAAGTGCTCAACGCCAAGCAGCATGACCGCGAAGCGACCATCGTCGCCAACGCTGGCCGCCCGGGCGCAGTGACCATCGCCACCAACATGGCCGGCCGCGGTACCGACATCGTGCTGGGTGGTTCGCTGGAAGCCGAGATCCACGCCCTGGGCGAGGACGCGACCGACGAGCAGAAGGCAGCGGTCAAGGCCGAATGGCAGAAGCGCCACGAGGCAGTGAAGGCGGCCGGCGGCCTGCACATCGTCGGCACCGAGCGCCACGAATCGCGTCGTATCGACAACCAGCTGCGCGGCCGTTCGGGCCGCCAGGGTGACCCGGGTTCGTCCCGCT
>NZ_WYCT01000883.1 GCF_011008945.1 Streptomyces harenosi | reverse complement strand
GCACGGTCGTGCGCACTGGCCTCTCCCGCCGTCTTGTGGCGGTCGGCCGATTTGCGGTTGAAGGCTTCGTCGATCGGCTTGCGGAAGGCATCCCAGAGCTTCTGCTCGTGCTTGCGGTCGAGCGGCACGGACTGGGCCTCGGCCTGCCAGCGCTGCTGCAGGCCCTTCACCGCGTCGATGCGCAGCGCGGGCGCGGCGCCGAGCGCGGTCGCCTCTTCGATCATCGCGTGGCGGCGCGCCAGGCTTTCCTTCTGGGCGGTTTCCAGCGGAGCGGCCGCGGCAGAGAAGGCCTGCTTCCACTGCGGCTGCAGCTCGGCATACACCTTCTCGTTCACGTGGCCGCCTTCGCGCCAGCGGTCGGAGAACTGGTGCAGCGCACGGTTCACCTGCTTCCAGTCGCGCTCTGCACCGCCTTCGGCTTGCGCGGCCGTCCAGGCC
>NZ_WYCT01000882.1 GCF_011008945.1 Streptomyces harenosi | reverse complement strand
ATCATGGATACCCCGCCCCCGCCAGGACCGTCCCATGCAGCAGTACCTGCTTCTGATCTATATCGAGCCTGCCCTGCTGCAGGCCCTGCCCATCGAAGAATTCAACGCGCTGATGCGCGACTGCCTGGCCCACGCCGACAAGCTGCAGGCCGAAGGCACGCTGCTGGCCGCGCAGAAACTGCAGCCGGTCGACACTGCACAGACCCTGCGCGTGCGTGATGGCAACAGCCGTGTTCTCGATGGCCCGTTCGCCGAAACCCGCGAACTGCTGGCCGGCTTCAACCTGATCGTCGCCCGCGACCGCGACGAAGCCATGCGCATCGCCCGCGACTTCCCGTGGGCGCGCTTCGGCAGCATCGAAGTGCGGCCGCTGGAAGACATGGACGCCGAGCGCGAACGTTGCGGCGCCCCGGCTGCGGCTATGGCAGCAGCCGTACCC
>NZ_WYCT01000881.1 GCF_011008945.1 Streptomyces harenosi | reverse complement strand
AAGAAGAACAGGCCGACGAAGGTCGCTTCCAGGAAGAACGCCATCAGGCCTTCGATCGCCAGTGGCGCACCGAAGATGTCACCCACGTAGTGGCTGTAGTAGGACCAGTTCATGCCGAACTGGAATTCCATGACGATGCCGGTGGCAACGCCCATGGCGAAGTTGATGCCGAACAGGACGCCCCAGAACAGGGTCATCCTGCGCCAGATCTCCTTGCCGGTCATCACGTACACGCTCTCCATGATGGCCACCATGAAGGACAGGCCGAGGGTGAGCGGTACGAATAGGAAGTGGTACATCGCGGTCAGCGCGAATTGCAGCCGCGACAGTTCTACGACTGTCTGATCAATCATGGCCTGGCTACCTCGTTGGATAGTGCCGTTGCAGGTGGCGGGAAGGGTGGTCTACGACGTGAATGATGTGACCGACTACTTCAAAC
>NZ_WYCT01000880.1 GCF_011008945.1 Streptomyces harenosi | reverse complement strand
CGGTCACACAGCGACACCCACAGCGGTTCTACGAGCGCGTTGCGTGAGGCTGGTGCTGCCGAAATGAGCAATGCCACTGCTGAGAATATTTGCCGCAAAATCCCCAGCACAAGGAACCGCCTGAGCGACAAGCAGATCGAAGCAGGCGATGGTTCACATGCCCACCGCCGAAGAATTTGCAGCCTTGCAAAAGGCGCTGGCCCAGGCCACCCAGACCAGCGAATCACTCGCTGGTGAGCTGCGCATCACGCGCGCCGAGCGCGACCTGCTCAAGGAGCAGCTCAACAAATTCAAGCGCCAGTTGTTCGCCGCCAAGAGCGAGGCCAGCGCAGGCCACCAGAAGGACATGTTCTTCAACGAGGCCGAGGCGCTCGGCTCGGCAACCCAGCCGGCCCAGGAAGAAACCGAGGCCGACGACAACACTGTCGAGGTTCCCGCT
>NZ_WYCT01000879.1 GCF_011008945.1 Streptomyces harenosi | reverse complement strand
GCGCTAGGGCTTCCCGGGGCCTTTCCAGGGGTCAGGGCCCTTTCCGCCGGAATGGGACCCGACCCCGGCTACCGCATCCACGCATGACGTGGATCTACTTCCGGCAGAAGTCCTCCTTCCTCGCGGTGTCCGCAATCTGCGCGGTACTCCAATGCCGGGTGATCCAGATCGCCAACGCGGTGCTGCTGAGATGCCAGCGCAGCATGCCGCGCCGAGGTTGCCGCCACAGGTGGCGCCGGGCAATCCAGAAGGCCTCCCGCTCCACTTCAGGCACCTTGTTCTTCATCCCGTCCTTGTCGAAGAACTGGGCGGTGAAGCGCCAGGGGTTCATCGGCTGGTATCCCGCCCGTGGCTCACCGCTGCACGCAGCCACGCCACTGGGCGCGCGGTCGGCCGGCTTCGGCCGACCGTCCACCAATGCCAGCCCGAGCAGATACAGC
>NZ_WYCT01000878.1 GCF_011008945.1 Streptomyces harenosi | reverse complement strand
GCGATACCACCACCAAGCGCATCCTTGAAGAGATCCTGGCGCAGGAGGAAGAACACGCCGACGAGTTCGCCGACCTGCTGGACGGGTGGATCGGGGAATAGCGGCCCCGCAAACGCCTTGGTAGATGCCCACCTTGGTGGGCGCATTTATCGCGTGCCAACCAAGGTTGGCACCTACCAGAGCATGGATGCGTCGGGTCGACGGGCCATTCCCAGCACCTATCGCAGGACGTTGAACCGCACCTGCGTCCACGCGCCGTCGGCTGCCAGCGCGGTCAGGGTGTGTGCGCCCGGATCGGCGAACTCGCGCTGCATCAGCTGCGCGCCGTGGGTCTGTGCAATCCAGCGTCCATCCAGCAACCAGTCCACCGCCTGCTCGCTGCCCAGCGCGCGCAACTGCAGGCGCACGCCGTGTTCTGAATTCGGCGCGCGCGCCAGCGT
>NZ_WYCT01000087.1 GCF_011008945.1 Streptomyces harenosi | reverse complement strand
TAGTGTTTCGGTGGTTATAGCGTAGGGGAAACGCCCGGTTACATTCCGAACCCGGAAGCTAAGCTCTACAGCGCCGATGGTACTGCAGGGGGGACCCTGTGGGAGAGTAGGACGCCGCCGAACAATTTTTGAGAAAGCCCCCGTGCCATTCGGCACGGGGGCTTTCTGCGTTTCTGCGCTCTGGATTCCTGGATTTCTTCGTCGTCTAGTGTCGCCTCATGCGCTATGACCTCGTCATCTTCGACAACGACGGCGTGCTCGTGGACAGTGAGCCGATCTCGAACCGGCTGCTGGCCGCGTATCTCACCGAGCTCGGGCATCCCACCTCCTACGAGGACTCCCTCCGTGACTACATGGGGGCGGCCATGCACCGGGTCCACGACCTGATCCGGGAGCGCACGGGGCGCCGGCTGCCCGAGGACTTCGACGACGTCTTCCACGGCCGGGTCTTCGGCGCCTTCGAGCAGCAGCTGCAACCGGTCGACGGGGTCGTCGGCGTGCTGGAGAGACTGACCGAGGACGGGGTGCCGTACTGCGTGGCCTCCTCCGGGAGCCACGAGCGGATCCGGGTGGGGCACCGCACGACCGGACTGGACCGGTGGTTCGACGACCGGCGGATCTTCAGCTCGGAGGACGTGGGGCGGGGCAAGCCCGCTCCGGACCTGTTCCTGCACGCGGCCGAGCGCATGGGCGTCGCGCCGCAACGGTGTGTGGTGGTCGAGGACAGCCCGCTCGGCGTCCAGGCGGCCGTCGCGGCCGGGATGGACGTCTACGGCTTCACCGCCATGACACCGGCCGGGAAACTGACCGGCGCCACCCGCCTCTTCTCACACATGGACGACCTGGCCGGCCTGCTCACCGGGGCAGCCAGGGCGTAGCGGAGGCGTGGCGGAGTCTCCCGGGCGCCGGACCGATACGGTGGCGGCATGAGCGGCCGCGCACAGGTGATGTGGGACGAGGCAGTGACGGGCTACGACTTCGGCCCGGACCATCCGATGGACCCGGTGCGGCTCGCCCTGACGCGCCGCCTGATCGACGCCTTCGGGCTCGACCGGAAGGCGGAGGTGGTCGCGGCCAGGGCGGCCGGGGAGTCGACCCTGCGGCTGGTGCACCGGCAGGACTACATCGACGCCGTGAAGGCGGCTTCCGCCGACCCGGCGGCGGCGGACGCGTCTTACGGCCTGGGGACCCTCGACGATCCGGCCTTCGCGGGGATGCACGAGGTCTCCGCGCTGATCGCCGGGCAGTCCGTCGGCGCGGCCGAGGCGGTGTGGCGGGGCGAGGCGCTGCACGCGGTGAACTTCGCCGGCGGACTGCACCACGCCATGCCGGCGGGCGCCTCGGGCTTCTGCATCTACAACGACGCGGCGCTGGCCATCGCGCGGCTGCTGGAGCTCGGGGCCGAGCGGATCGCGTACGTGGACGTCGACGTGCACCACGGGGACGGGGTGCAGGCGGCGTTCTGGGAGGACCCGCGGGTCCTGACGATCTCGCTGCACGAGCATCCGCGGACCCTGTTCCCTGGGACCGGATGGCCGGAGGAGACCGGCGCGGACCGGGCCGAGGGATCGGCCGTGAACGTGGCGCTGCCGGCCGGGACCGGCGATGCGGGCTGGCTGCGGGCCTTCCACGCCGTGGTGCCGGAACTGCTCGCCGGCTTCCGGCCCCAGGTGCTGGTGACGCAGCACGGCGCCGACACGCACTTCGAGGACCCGCTCGCGCACCTCGCGGTGTCACTGGACGCGCAGCGGGCGGTGCAGGCGGCCTGCCACGACCTGGCGCACGAACACGCCGAGGGGCGCTGGGTGGCGCTGGGCGGGGGCGGATACGCGGTGGTCGACGTCGTGCCGCGGTCGTGGACGCATCTGGTGGGGATCGCGGCGGGCAGCCCGATGGCGCCCGAGACGGTGATCCCGCCGGAGTGGCGGCAGGAAGTCTTCGCCCGCACCCGGCAGTTGGCGCCCGCACGGATGACCGACGGGCGGTGGCCGGTGGAGTGGGCCGACTGGGAGACGGGGTACGACCCCGCCGACCGGCTGGACCAGGCGGTGCTGGCGGCGCGGCGGGCGGCGTTCCCGCTGCGGGGACTGCTGGCGTGACCTGAACCGGTACCCGGGCCCCGCCCCGGGCCCGGCCGCGTCAGCCCCGAAGGCCGCCGTTAGACCGACCGTGCGGTGTTTCCCCGTTCCGTGAGCGGACTCCGGCCCCGTCCCCCCACCATCGCCTCGTGCCGACCTCCGCAGCCCTGCGCGCCCATCTGCTGGCCACACATCTGGCCGGGGTCGTGGCCACGACCCGGGAACGGAGCCTGCGCAGCTACCGGCTGTTCGCCGCCCGGGACCCCCGGGCGCTGATGGGCCTCGATCCCGAAGGCGCCTGGCGGCCGGCGGACCTGCTGGCGCTGATGGCACGCAGTTGTGGCGTTCTGGCCGACCCACGGCACACTTCAGGGCAGGATGTGATTGATCCGGACCTCACCCTGGCCGCCCTGGACGCCTTCGCCGACCGGCTGGCGGCGGCGGCCCGGCGGGGCGAGTCCGTCCTCCTGGGCACCGGTCACCCGCACCGGCTGCTCGGCTTCTACGCCGCCCTGGCAGACGCCCTGTCGGCGGCGGGATGTACTGTCCTCACCCCAGCGCAGGGTCGCCGTGTCGACATAACGACCCGGTTCGGTCTACGTACGTGCAGCCTCGACTACGCACGAGGGGTCGCGCTGGTGCGGGAACCCGGTGCCTTCCGCCCCGGTGGTGAGACCGGCGCGCACACGCATTCGCCGCTCCCGGTCCGTACCGTTCTGGCCGCCGCCGCCGAGGCCGGCGGGCCCCTTCCCGCACTGGTCATCGGGGACCACGGATGGGTCTGCGGAGCAGGTCAGCTGGGGTTCGAGGCCATCGGGCTGGCCGATGCGGACGACCCCGCGCCCTTCGTCGGCCAGGCGGAGGGAACGGTGTCCGTCGTCGTCCCGCTCGATGACGGTGTGCGGTCCGATTACTACCGGCCGCTTACCCGCTACGTACTCAAACGAGCGTGTCTGTCCCAGTAGGCCGCCGATGGGTGCACCTCTTCCCCACTCGCATCACCCGCCCCTAGTCTGGGGAGTGAGCACGCAACGACGAAGAGTCACCGGAAGGGGAAGCCGGCGGCCGTCGAGCGCGGAAGGTGCAGGTGTGTCATGGCTGCAGCAGGCGAAAGGCCACTGAACGAGGTCCAGTTCCTTACCGTGGCGGAAGTCGCCTCGGTGATGCGCGTGTCCAAGATGACCGTGTACCGGCTGGTGCACAGCGGTCATCTGCCCGCGATCCGGGTGGGGCGGTCCTTCCGCGTCCCCGAGCAAGCGGTTCACGAGTACCTCCGCGAGAGCTATGTGGGGGTGGAAACGGCCTGACGGCGTCCGGGGGGAGGTCCGCAGCGCTGTTCGGATCTTCTCCCGACCCCTCGATTACGAGCTGGGCGCGCGGCCGGGTAGGCTAACCCCTCGAAGGTCGTATGGGCCCATGGCGCCCAGCAACCGAGTGATGAGAAGTGAGCGAGGGTAGTCGTGGGCTCTGTTATCAAGAAGCGGCGCAAGCGGATGGCCAAGAAGAAGCACCGCAAGCTGCTCAAGCGCACGCGCGTTCAGCGTCGCAACAAGAAGTAAGCGACACCGCGACAGCGTGTTGCGTGGCCCCTCACCGCACCCGGTGGGGGGCCACTGCCATATCGGCCACTCTCCCTCGCGGCCGTCCGGGGGGCGTTCCGGGGCCGGCCGGGAGCCGGCTGGGGGCTGTCCGGGGGTATGGGCGCGCTTTCTCGTCATGTCCCCGACCGGTGGTGGCCCTGGCGCGACACCGACCCGCTAAGTTGGCCGCGGGCGGGGAACGCGGCAGGGTACGGAGCAGGAACACGAGGGATACGGCACGGGCGGAAGGAAGGCTCTGATCTTGGGCAAGGTCGTGCTCGTCACCGGAGTGGCCCGGCAGCTGGGCGGCCGGTTCGTCCGGCGGATCCAGCGTGACCCCGCGGTGGACCGGGTCGTCGCCGTGGACGCGGTCCGGCCCGAGCACCACCTGGGCGGCGCCGACTTCGTCCAGGCCGACATCCGCCAGCCGACCATCGCGCGGGTCCTCGCCGAGGCGGGCGCCGACACGGTCGTCCACCTGGACGTCACGGGCACGCCGCTCGGCGGCGGCAGCCGGGCCTCGGTCAAGGAGACCAACGTCATCGGCACCATGCAGCTCCTCGGTGCCTGCCAGAAGTCCCCCACCGTGAAGCGGCTGGTCGTCAAGTCCAGTACGAACGTCTACGGGTCCGCCTCCCGCGATCCGGCCGTGTTCACCGAGACCACCCCGCCCAAGTCCCTGCCCAGCGGCGGCTTCGCCAAGGACGCGGTCGAGGTCGAGGGGTACGTGCGGGGCTTCGCGCGCCGCCGCCCCGACGTGGCCGTGTGCGTGCTGCGCTTCGCGAACATCCTCGGCCCGGCCGTGGACACGCCGCTCACCTCGTACTTCTCGCTGCCGGTGCTGCCCACCGTGTTCGGCTACGACCCCCGGTTGCAGTTCGTGCACGAGGACGATGTGATCGAGGTGCTGCGGATCGCCTCCCACGAGCCGGCCCGCGGCACGCTCAACAGCGGCACCTTCAACATCGCCGGGGACGGTGTCCTGCTGCTCTCCCAGTGCTCCCGGCGGCTGGGCCGGCCGACCGTGCCGCTCCTGCTCCCGGCGGTCACCTGGGCGGGCTCGGTGGTGCGTACGCTGGGTATGACGGACTTCTCTCCCGAACAGATCCGGCTGCTCACCCACGGCCGGGTCGTGGACACCACCCAGATGCGCGAGACGCTGGGTTTCCGGCCGAAGTACACGACCGCGCAGACCTTCGCGGACTTCGCCCGCAGCCGAGGCGCCGGTCTGCTGCCGCCACAGGCCCTCGCGGGGGCCGTCGACCGGATCGCGGAGCTGTCCCTGCGGGGCGGCGGCCACCCCCCGACGCAGAGCGCCGACTGAGGAGCGCACCAACGATGGCGGACGCCAAGGTCATTCCGTTCGACGACGACCGGTCCCGCGGCAGTGGCGCGGCACAGCGCCCGGCGCGGCGCCGCGGCGCGGGAAGCCGGCGCACGGGCGACGAGTCCGCGCCGGTGGGCGAGGTGCAGGCCCTGCCCACCCGGGGCGCGGTACGGGACGATGACGCCCCGGCCGGGGCCGCGCGCGGGGAGGGGGAGCCCGGTCCGCCGCCGGAGGACGACGGCGGTCTGGAGCGGCGGATCGCGGGCGGTCTGGCCTTTCTGCGCCGCCGCCTCACCGGCGACTACGAGGTCGACGACTTCGGCTACGACGCCGAGCTCACCGACCAGGTGCTGATGTCCCTGCTGCGCCCGCTGTACGAGAAGTACTTCCGGGTCGAGGTGAAGGGCGTCGAGAACGTCCCGGCCGAGGGTGGCGCCCTGATCGTCGCCAACCACTCCGGGACGCTGCCGCTGGACGGCCTGATGATGCAGGTCGCCGTCCACGACCACCATCCGGCCGGCCGGCACCTGAGGCTGCTCGCGGCGGACCTGGTCTTCGTGCTGCCGGTCGTCAACGAGCTCGCCCGCAAGCTCGGCCACACCCTGGCCTGCACCGAGGACGCCGAGCGCCTCCTCGGCCAGGGCGAGCTGGTCGGGGTGATGCCGGAGGGCTTCAAGGGCATCGGCAAGCCCTTCAGCGAGCGGTACAAGCTCCAGCGGTTCGGCCGGGGCGGGTTCGTCTCCACGGCGCTCAGGCAGGGCGTGCCGATCGTGCCGTGCTCGATCGTCGGGGCGGAGGAGATCTACCCGATGATCGGCAACGCCAAGACCCTCGCCCGGCTGCTGGGGTTCCCGTACTTCCCGCTGACGCCGACCTTCCCGTGGCTGGGCCCGCTGGGCGCGATCCCGCTGCCCACCAAGTGGACGATCCAGTTCGGTGAGCCGATTCCCACGGACGGTTATCCGCCGGAGGCGGCCGAGGACCCGATGCTGATGTTCAACCTGACCGATCAGGTCCGGGAGCAGATCCAGCACACCCTGTACAAGCTGCTGGTGCAGCGCAGGTCCGTCTTCTTCTGACCGACGGGAGATCCGGCTGCCCCGGCCGTCCGGGCCGCCGGTCGTCGGGCCGGACGGCCGGGGCAGATACGCCGAAGGGGCGTCCCACCGCACGGCGCGGTGGGACGCCCCTTCGGGTGATCGGCCGATCGTCTCAGCCGGCGTCCTCGCTCTTGATGCCCAGGCCGGGCAGCAGCTCCGGCAGGAGCGGTGGCAGGGTGACGTCCGGCTCGGCGGGCTCGGTCCTGCCGCCGCCCGTGGAGGGTGACGCGCCGGTGCTGTCCCTGGGCGGGTCGAGCAGGTCGCCCGTACCGCCGCCGATCAGACCGTCGCCGTCGCCGCTGCTCCCGGAGCCGGCCGAACCGCTGGGGCTGCCGCTGTCTCCTCGGCCGGTCTCGTCGTGGCTGCCGCTGCCGGTGCTGGGCGCCGTCGTACGGCCGCCGCCGGGTGTGCCGGTGGTGGCCGTGCCGGACCCCTCCTGCCGGCCGCCGTCGCGCTCTTCCTCGGCCGACGGCTGGGGGAGCAGGGTGCGCAGCGGGGCGACGTCCTGCTCTATGGCGTCGAACACCGACGACACCTTGTCGCTGACGTCCCCGAGCTGGACGGGCAGCTTGTCGCGCAGGGCCCCCCAGACCTCGCCGTGGGAGCGGGAGAAGGCGGAGAGGGCCTGCATGGGGGCGAGCGAGTCGGGATCGCGCGCGTAGACCGCGCTGAGCAGGCGGTGGCCTTCGGAGACGTCGTGCTGCATGCCCGACAGGGTGCGGCGGATCTCGCCGAGGGACTCGTGGTCGAGGTGGCCGCCGCGGTCGCGGTCGAGGAGACGGCGGGTCTCGTTCAGCCGGGTGGACGCCTGGTCCAGGTAGGCCCGGCCGCGCTCGTCGTCCCCGTCGGCGAGGCCGAGCTTGAAGTCCTCGATGCCCCGCTTGAGGCCGTAGAGCGTGTCACCGGGCAGGGCGTCGGAACTGGCGGCGGCGATTCCGCCGAAGGCCCCCGCGGCCACACCGACGCTGAGCCCGCCGGCGGTGAGGCCCTTGGCCAGCCGGGTGCGCGGGCGGAACCGTTTGATCGGCGTCGCCCGGTGAGCACCGCGGGCCCGTGGGGTCCGCTGCTCGGGAACCGTAGGGTCCGCCTCGCCGCCCTCTTGCAGCATGGCCTCGAAGGCGGCCACCAGCCGAGCGCGCTGGACGACCTTGACCTCGGGATCCAGCTCGGGCTTGGGCAGCGCGCCGAGACCGGAGGCCAGGGCCACCAGGCGCCCCTGGTCGGTCTGCTCCGCTGACTCGGCCGGTTCCGGTCCTCCGGACTGCTCGGCCGCCGTGCCCCGATCGGACTGCTCCTCCAGAGCCTGGGCGAAGGCGTTCGCCCGCCGGTGCGCCGATACGTTCGCGATCACTGGCGGCACCTCCTCTCGTCATGACGGTCGACTCCCCAGGGGGTCCTGAGGGTTGCACACCCTGACCGCTTCCACACGAACGTGTGACCGGAGGCGGCCGGGGAGTGACCACAGGGAGCCTGCATCCCGCACAACGAGCGGCTCGGTACTTGGGTTACGGACGTCGTGCGACCGGACGACGAAGTCAACACAGGTTCACCACAGGTGAGTTGAAAACGCGGAGGGTGAGGGGGTCGCGAGCCGGGGGGGTCAGCGCGCGTCGTCGGGCAGCAGCCGGGCGAGGGTGCGCACGGCGCGGTACTGGAGGGTCTTGATGGCGCCTTCGTTCTTGCCCATCACGCGGGCGGTCTCGGCGACGGAGAGGCCCTGGAGGAAGCGGAGCGTCACGCACTCCTGCTGCTGGGGGTTGAGTCGCCGTACGGCGTCGAGCAGGGCGGCGTTGGAGAGGGACTCCAGGACGGAGTCCTCGGGGGAGCGCTCGACCTCGTTGGCGTCGAGCATCTCGCCGGTGGTGACCTCCAGCCGGAAGCGGCTGGACTTGAAGTGGTCGGCGACGAGGTTGCGGGCGATGGTCACCAGCCAGGCGCCGAAGTCGCGGCCCTGCCAGGTGAAGGTCCCGATGCGGCGCAGGGCACGCAGGAAGGTCTCGCTGGTCAGGTCCTCGGCGGTCGCCTTGCCGCCGACCCGGTAGTAGATGTAGCGGTAGACGGTGTCGCTGTACTGGTCGTAGAGCCTCCCGAAGGCGTCGGCCTCGCCGGCCTGGGCGCGCTCCACGAGGTCCATCATCCGGGCGCTGTCGCTGTCCGCGGCGGGACGGCGGGTGGTCGCGGCCCCGGACGGGCGTCCTCGTCTGCCGACCGCGGCGCTGCCGTCGGCCAGTGCGTAGCACGGGCCCACGGGGGCGGCGGCGGCGAAGGCGGGGACGGCGTACGCGGTGGGGACGAGTTCGCGCAACAGGTCCTGGACCGTTTTGACCGTTGCGCGCAGCGTAGCCAGGCCCGAGGCGTCAACCCCGACGTGTGGGTACACGGGACTCCCAGAGGCAGAGCTTCCATCACGTGCAGTGCGGGACCTTTCACCCGTCGTGGCGACGGTGGGGTACCGGTATGCGTCTGAGGAGAATAACGCTTCGTACAGGCGCTGCTACGCCCAGTTGCTCAAATCATCGATTACGTCGCTTCCGTAACCGATTGACACTCGATCAAGTGCTGGAGAGTGATCGAGTGTTGACCGGAAAGGTTCGAATTCCGGCTCGGTCCAGCGCGTGTTGTGGCCGGGTGGTGAGGTGGGGGAATGGTCCGGCCCTCGCGCGGGTACGTCACTGTGATGGCCGTGCGCCCGGTGGGGGAAACGGGCGGTGACGGGAGTGGTGCGCGGGGGCCGTACGGGGCCCTGGGGGCGTTTCGTCCGGTCCGGGACCCTTTCCCCTGGTCCGTCTGGTCCGCCGGGTCGTCGTCCGGTCCATCCGGTCCATCCGGCCCGTCCGGCCCATCCGGCCCGGTCCGGACGGCGGACGCTAGCGACGGCGGCGGTGCAGGGCGATCGCCGCGGCCGTGCCGCCGGCCACGGCGCCGACCCCCGCCGCGGCCGGGATGCCGACCTTGGCGGCCTTGCGGCCGGTGCGGTAGTCCCGCAGGCGCCATTCCAGTTCGCGGGCGTGCTTGCGCAGTTTGGAGTCGGGATTGATCGCGTAGGGGTGCCCGACCAGCGACAGCATGGGGATGTCGTTGTGGGAGTCGGAGTACGCGGCGCAGCGGGACAGGTCCAGGCCCTCCGCCACCGCGAGGGCGCGGACCGCCTCCGCCTTGGCCGGGCCGTGCAGCGGCTCGCCGACCAGCTTGCCGGTGTAGACGCCGTCGATCGACTCGGCGACCGTGCCGAGCGCGCCGGTCAGGCCCAGGCGGCGGGCGATGACCTGCGCGATCTCCACCGGGGCGGCCGTGACCAGCCACACCTTCTGCCCGGCGTCCAGGTGGGCCTGGGCCAGGGCGCGGGTGCCGGGCCAGATGCGCTCGGCCATGTACTCGTCGTAGATCTCCTCGCCGATGGACTTCAGCTCGGAGACCCGGTGGCCCTTGACGATGGACAGCGCCGAGTCGCGCGCGTCCTGCATGTGCTCGGGGTCCTCGACGCCGGCCAGCCGGAACCACGCCTGCTGCCAGGCGAACCGCGCCAGGTCCCGGGTGCGGAAGAACTTCCGCTTGTACAGGCCGCGCCCGAAGTGGAACAGCGCGGCGCCCTGCATGACGGTGTTGTCCAGGTCGAAGAAGGCGGCTGCCCGGTCGTCGCCGTGGACCGGGAACTGCGGTTCCCGGTCCGGGGCGGGGACGGAGACCGACTCGTCCCGCGTGGACTTGCGGGCTGCCTCCGCCGCGGCCTCGCCTGCCAACACGCTCCGCGCCGTGGCGGAGCGCCTACGGGGAGTGAGCCATCCGAAAGCGGCCATGTCCGTGAGCATAGCCAGTTTGTTCGGTGGCTCCGCAGCCGTGAGGTTCGGAACGTGTGAACTCCGCGCGACCGGGTCGCCGTGCGGCGTCCGCGGCGGGCCGGCCGGCGGCGGACGGCGGGCGGCGGGCGGTGCGCCCGGGAGGCTCCCGGCCACCCCGGCCACCGCGCGAGAATGGCCGACATGAGCCCCCTCTTCCGCCGCAGGACCCCGCAGGCGCCCCGGACCCCTGAGAACCATCTCGTCACCCTCATCCGCAAACCCGGCTGCCATCTGTGTGATGACGCACAGCTCGTCGTGGAGAAGGTCTGCGCGGATCTCGGCGTCCCGTGGGAGCAGAAGGACATCACCGAGGACCGCCGGCTCCACGACCAGTACTGGGAGCAGATCCCGGTCGTCCTGGTCGACGGCCGGCAGCACACCTTCTGGCGTGTGAACGAGGAGCGCCTCCGCAGGGCACTGACCGAGCAGTCCAAGTAGTCCGGATGGTCGCTTAGGATCGATGGCGACTTGGTCTCGGGGGCGTTGATCGTGAGGAGCGTGTACGGCTTTGCCCCCAATGAGAGAGGAACGACGGTGCGCAGGCGCCGGTTCCCGGTTCATGCGCCGGGGGCGCGTGACCCCGGTCACGTTGGCCGGGCAAATCGGACACCATCTTTGTGCACGCGTTCACAAAGACATAGCCTGCATTCGACGGGGCGGTCATGTAGGGACGTATGACCGCCTACAGCCCCGCTCTACCCGCAGGAGCACCGTGGCAACTGGCCGAACACACCGACCGGCGACCCGCAGCCGAGGGATTCCCGAGGCCACCGTCGCCAGGCTTCCGCTGTACCTCCGAGCCCTGACCGCACTGTCGGAGCGCTCGGTCCCCACGGTCTCCTCCGAGGAGCTGGCGGCCGCGGCGGGAGTCAACTCCGCGAAGCTGCGCAAGGACTTCTCCTACCTCGGCTCCTACGGGACCCGGGGCGTCGGCTACGACGTCGAGTATCTCGTGTACCAGATCTCCCGCGAACTCGGTCTGACCCAGGACTGGCCGGTTGTGATCGTAGGAATCGGCAATCTCGGTGCCGCGCTGGCCAACTACGGCGGCTTCGCCTCCCGTGGTTTCCGGGTCGCCGCGCTGATCGACGCCGATCCCGCGATGGCCGGAAAGCCCGTGGCCGGCATCCCGGTGCAGCACACCGACGACCTGGAGCGGATCATCCGGGACAACGGCGTGTCGATCGGCGTGATCGCGACCCCCGCCGGGGCCGCCCAGCAGGTGTGCGACCGGCTCGTGGGCGCCGGTGTCACCTCCATCCTGAACTTCGCGCCGACCGTGCTGACCGTGCCGGACGGCGTCGACGTGCGCAAGGTCGACCTCTCCATCGAGCTGCAGATCCTCGCCTTCCACGAGCAGCGCAAGGCCGGTGAGGAGGCCGCCGCCGACGCGGGCGCCCCGGCCGCCGCCGTGCGCAAGGAGTCCGCCGAGCAGGGACCCGACGGGGACGTTCCCGCCGTGATGCCGGCATGAGCCTCCTCGTCGTCGGGCTGAGCCACCGCAGCGCCCCCGTCAGCGTGCTGGAGCGGGCCTCGCTGAGCGCGGAGGCCCAGAACAAGCTGCTGCACGACACGGTCGCCGCCGAACCGGCCGCCGAGGCCGCGGTGCTGGCCACCTGCAACCGCATCGAGCTCTACGCCGACGTGGACAAGTTCCACGCCGGTGTCGCCGAGCTGTCCACGCTGCTGGCCCGGCACAGCGGCGTCGGCCTGGAGGAGCTCACCCCCCATCTCTACGTGCACTACGAGGACCGGGCCGTCCACCACCTGTTCTCGGTGGCGTGCGGGCTGGACTCGATGGTCGTGGGCGAGGGCCAGATCCTCGGCCAGATAAAGGATTCCCTGGCCCGGGCCCAGGAGCTGCACACCGCCGGACGGCTGCTGAACGACCTGTTCCAGCAGGCGCTGCGGGTCGGCAAGCGCGGCCACTCCGAGACCGGCATCGACCGCGCCGGGCAGTCCCTGGTCACCTTCGGCCTGGAGCAGCTCGCCGCCGGCGGTGACGTCGCGGGCTGGGCCCGCGGCAAGAAGGCCCTGGTCATCGGCGCCGGCTCGATGTCCTCGCTGGCCGCCGCGACGCTGGCGCGCGCCGGTGTCGCCGAGGTCGTCGTCGCCAACCGCACCTTCGAGCGGGCCGAGCGGCTCGCGAAGATCCTCACCGAGGGCGGCGAGACCCAGGTGGCGGCCCGCGCGGTGCCGATGGACGCGGTGCCCGACGAGCTGACACGTGCCGACGTGGCCGTCTCCTGCACCGGCGCGACCGGGCTCGTCCTGACGGCCGACGCGGTCGCCGCGGCGGTGGAGGGACGCACGGGCCGTCCCGCCGCGGTCGAGGAGGACGACGACCGTACGCGCGCCGCCAAGGCACGCCCGCAGCAGCCCCCGGCCGCCGCCGGCGACGAGGGCTGCCCGCTGGACCTGTCCGCCGTACAGCCCGGCTTCTCCGTCATGGGGGAGGCCGCGGTGGCCGGCATGGACGCGGCGACGCTGGAGCAGCACGCGGCCTGGGTCGCGGGCGGGACGGCCGTGGACCGGCCGCGCGAGAGCGGCCGGAGCGGTCCCGAGGCGGACGCCGAGCTGATCGGCGCGCTCGCCGCGGCCGCCGCGAGCGCCGGGCGGGTCCCGGAGGCGCGCCGGCCCGAGCCGGTCGCCGTCGTACCGCGCCCGCAGCCCGTGCTGTTCCTGCTCGACCTGGCCATGCCCCGCGACATCGACGCCGCCGTGCACCGGCTGTCCGGGGTGCGGCTGGTGGACATCGAGACGCTCGCCGAGGCTTCCGCCGACGCGCCGATGGCGGCCGACGTCGACCAGGTCCGGCGGATCGTGGCCGACGAGGTCGCCGCCTTCGGGGCGGCGCAGCGGGCCGCGCACATCACGCCCACCGTGGTGGCGCTGCGCAGCATGGCCGCCGAGGTGGTGGCCGGCGAGATGGCCCGGCTGGAGGGGCGGCTGCCCGGTCTGGACGACAAGCACCGCGCCGAGATCACGCAGACCGTCAAGCGTGTGGTCGACAAGCTGCTGCACGCGCCGACGGTGCGGGTCAAGCAGCTCGCGGCCGAGCCCGGCGGCGCCGGGTACGCGGACGCGCTGCGCACCCTGTTCGACCTCGATCCGGAGACGGTGGCCGCCGTCTCCCGGGCCGGGGGCGGCAGGAACACCGAGAACAACGGCAAGAACCGAGGGCCGGCATGACTGAGAAGGCACTGAGGCTGGGGACCAGGCGCAGCAAGCTCGCCATGGCCCAGTCCGGGCAGGTGGCGGACGCCGTGAGCCAGGTGACCGGGCGGCCCGTCGAGCTCGTCGAGATCACCACGTACGGCGACACGTCGCGCGAGCACCTGGCGCAGATCGGCGGCACGGGCGTGTTCGTGACCGCGCTGCGCGACGCGCTGCTGAGGGGCGAGGTGGACTTCGCGGTTCATTCGCTCAAGGACCTGCCGACGGCGCAGCCCGAGGACCTGGCCCTGGCCGCCGTGCCGGTGCGCGAGGACCCGCGGGACGTGATCGTCGCCCGGGACGCGCGCAAGTTCGCGGACCTGCCGCGCGGGGCGCGCGTGGGCACGGGCTCGCCGCGCCGCATGGCGCAGCTCAACGCGTACGCGCGCAGCCACGGGATGGACATCGAGACGGTCCCGATCCGGGGCAACGTCGACACGCGGATCGGATACGTCCGCAGCGGTGAGCTGGACGCCGTGGTGCTCGCCGCCGCCGGGATGAACCGGATCGGCCGCATCGACGAGGTGACCGACTTCCTGTCGGTCGACACGGTTCTGCCGGCCCCCGGCCAGGGGGCCCTGGCGATCGAGTGCGCCGCGGCCGACGCGGAGCTGATCGCCGCGCTCGCGGAGCTCGACGACCCGTTCACGCGGGCCGCCGTGACCGCCGAGCGGTCACTGCTCGCCGCCCTGGAGGCCGGCTGCAGCGCCCCGGTGGGCGCGCTGGCCGACCTTCCCCATGCCGACGGGCAAATTGTCAAGGAAATGCGCCTGCGGGGCGTCGTCGGCACGACCGACGGCACCGCGCTGGTGCAGCTGTCCACCACCGGTCCCGTGCCCGAGACGCACGAGGAGGCCGTGGCACTCGGCCGCGAACTCGCCGCCGAGATGCTCGCCCAGGGCGCGGCCGGTCTGATGGGGGAGCGAGCACATTGAGCCCCACCACCCTTCCCGCCGGTCCGGAACACGGGCACGTCACCTTCCTGGGTGCCGGACCCGGAGATCCGGGACTGCTGACCCTGCGCGCTGTGGAGGCGCTGGCGAACGCGGACGTCCTCGTCGCCGAGCACGAGGTGCTCGACGTCGTCCGCGAGCACGCCAGGCAGGGCGTCGCCGAGGTGCACACGGACGCCGATCCTTCGGTGGAACCGGCCGGCTCTTCCGCCGGACCGCATCCGGGCACAGGCACGCCCCAGCTGACGGTAGTTGACGGCACGTCAACCACCGCGGGCGTTCCCGCTGTGCGGGATGCCGCACATCTTGTCATGGAGGCCGCGCGGGGCGGCAGGCGGGTCGTCCGTGCGGTGTCCGGGGACCCCGGACTCGACGCGGACGCCGCCGAGGAGATGCTGGCCTGCGCCGCCGCCGGGGTGCCCTTCGAGGTCGTCCCGGGCATCGCGACGGCCGTCGGCGTGCCCGCGTACGCCGGTGTGCCGCTGCGCGACGCCGAGGGCGCCGACGTGCGGTTCGTGGACGCCCGTACCGCCTCCGACCGCTGCTGGACGGAGGTGGGCGCCTCCGACGGCACGGTCGTGGTCTCCACGACGCTCGACTCGGTCGCCGCGGCGGCCGGCGAGCTGGTGGCGGCGGGCCGCAAGCCGGACACCCCGCTGACCGTGACCGTCGCCGGTACGACCACCCGGCAGCGCACCTGGACCGCCACGCTCGGCACCATCGCGCAGACGCTGAAGCAGGCCAAGGTGCTGCCCTCGCCGGAGGGCGGCCGGCCGGTGATAGCCGTGGTCGGTGAGCGCGGTGCCGCCGCCCGGCGCGAGAAGCTGTCGTGGTTCGAGTCCAAGCCGCTGTTCGGCTGGAAGGTGCTCGTGCCGCGCACGAAGGAGCAGGCGGCTTCGCTCTCCGACCAGTTGCGGTCCTACGGGGCGGTGCCGCACGAGGTGCCGACGATCGCCGTCGAGCCGCCGCGCACCCCGCAGCAGATGGAGCGCGCGGTCAAGGGCCTGGTGACCGGCCGGTACGAGTGGATCGCGTTCACCTCGGTCAACGCGGTCAAGGCCGTGCGGGAGAAGTTCGAGGAGTACGGGCTCGACGCCCGTGCCTTCGCGGGCATCAAGGTCGCCGCGGTCGGCGAGCAGACGGCCAAGGCCCTGATCGCCTTCGGCGTGAAGCCGGACCTGGTGCCGAGCGGCGAGCAGTCGGCGGCCGGCCTCCTGGAGGACTGGCCCCCCTACGACCCGGTCTTCGACCCGATCGACCGCGTCTTCCTGCCGCGCGCCGACATCGCCACCGAGACGCTCGTCGCCGGGCTGATCGAGCTGGGCTGGGAGGTCGACGACGTCACCGCCTACCGGACGGTGCGCGCCTCGCCGCCGCCCGCCGAGACGCGGGAGGCGATCAAGGGCGGCGGTTTCGACGCGGTGCTGTTCACCTCGTCGTCCACCGTGCGGAACCTCGTCGGCATCGCGGGCAAGCCGCACAACGTGACGGTGATCGCCTGCATCGGCCCGGCGACGGCGAAGACGGCCGAGGAGCACGGGCTGCGGGTCGACGTCATGGCTCCGGAGCCGTCGGTCCACAAGCTGGCCGAGGCGCTGGCCGACTTCGGCATGAAGCGGCGGCTGGCGGCCATCGAGGCCGGCGACCCGGTGACGCGGCCGAGCGAGCGGCGTCCGGGGGCGCGCAGGCGGCGGTCGACGACGACGTGAGGTGAGACGGGGCGCCCTCTGCCGGGGGCGCCCCGTCGCGGGTCCGGGCCGGGCGTGGAGATGCCGCCCGGGCCCGCCCCTCAGCGCGCGGAGGCGTACGGCAGGAAGTGCGCCCAGGCGGCGGGAGCGAGGGCCAGGCGGGGACCGTCGGGGTTCTTGGAGTCACGCACGAGGATGTGGGCGGGGGCGGTGGCCACCTCGACGCAGTCGGGGCCGTCGGACGTGCTGTAGCTGCTCTTTATCCATTCCGGTTCGGTGCCAGTTACAGCGGCGTGGAGCGTCATGTTCTTGTCTCTCCCAGTGCTTTCTCGATGAGGGGCAATGAATCCTGTGGGCTGAGAGCTTGGGCGCGCAGAGCTCCGTAGCGGATGTCGAGGACCGTCGTCTCCCTGGGGTCAGCTGTGACTCTGCTGCTCAGGGGTGATTCGCTGAACGCGACCGTGGTTCCTCCCTTGAGCTTGAGCAGACGGAACGAACCGCCGG
The DNA here is from genome assembly GCF_011008945.1 of Streptomyces harenosi. Lineage (GTDB taxonomy): Bacteria > Actinomycetota > Actinomycetes > Streptomycetales > Streptomycetaceae > Streptomyces > Streptomyces harenosi. Next base: position 7,969 of record NZ_WYCT01000087.1, on the reverse strand, counting down.
TTCCGGAGTTGACCTCGCGGTCCAGGGGAAGGACCTGGAGATCCACGTTGCGCAACGCGGCGATCTCCAGCAGCCGTTCGAGCTGCTGACGCATCACCATCCTGCCTCCCATGGGCCTGCGAAGCGTCGACTCGCACTGCACAAAGCTGAAGACGCGCCGCCCGGTCGTGAGATCAAGGATCTCCTGTCGCGCCAAGCGCGCCGCTACCTGCTGCTCAACCTCATTCTCGGTGAGTGCGGGTCGATGCGCGTTGAACACGGCCCGTGCGTAGTCCTCGGTCTGCAGCAACCCGTGAATGACGGAGTTGTTGTACGCCCCCAGCTCGACGGCCTCCGCCTCCAGCTTTTTCAAGTCCCGCACCTTCTTCGGGTACCGGACCTCCGCCACGTCCTGCTTGAGCGCCGCGATCTTGCCGCCCGCGCCACACACCTCGTCCGCCGCGTCCAGGTACTCGGGTCGGGGAATCCGTCGCCCCCGCTCCACCGAGGAGACCAGTTCCTCGCCGTAGCCGATGGCCGCGCCGAACTCGGGCTGGGTGAGGCCGGCGGCCTCGCGCCACAGCTTCAACTGCCGGGCGACGGTGCGCATCACGGCCCCGGCCTCTTCGTCGTCCAGCCCCGCTTCCCACCCGCTCATGTCCGCGCCCTCCCGTCATGCGCCCTTCCCCGGACCAACTCCGGCCGTCCCCGCCCCGTCACCCCGGGCAGCCCGGACGGAACCGGACACACACCGGACAGCCGCCGGTCGCACGGGCCGCCTCGCTTCACAGCGTACGCACGCGTGAACACGCTGAGTGACGTGAATCAGGAAATCGCCTTGCCGCGGACTCCCCTGCGCCGGTTCTCCGTACCGCTCTCCGCCACCCGCCGGGGTGCCCGTCTCGCCCGGTTGCTCGCCGTCGAACGGCTGGGCGCCTGGGGACTGCCCTTGGACCCGGCCCGGCTGATCGTGGCCGAACTCGCCGCGAACGCCGCCGTGCACGGCAAGATCCCCGGGCGCAGCTTCCGCCTCGCCCTGACGGTCACCACGTGCGGAGTGCTGCGTATCGAGGTGACCGACGCCAAGGGGGAGAGCGTGCCCAGGCGCCGGGACGCCGCACCGGATCCCGCCGAGTCGGGCTACGGTCTGCTCCTGGTCGAGGAGTTGGCGGACCGCTGGGGGGTACGGACCGGGCCGGTGCCGTGCAAGACCGTGTGGGCCGAGATCGACCTCGGCGACCGCGGGTGACCCGCCGCCGAGGGGCCCGCACCGGCGTCCGGGAACACGGGATCCGGTGGGGCGCGGGCCGGGGCCGCGGGCGGTGAAAGACCAAAGAACCCGGGGAAAAAACCCGCCCAACCAACCAAACCTCGCGTGTGTCACCCGGGTGGGTGAAACCGGTCGGTGCGGCTGGCGCGTCGGTGGCCCGGACGTGCAGTCTCGCCCCAAGGCACCACCACAACCCCACACATGCATCGGCCCCCGCAGGGACTGGCATCCCGAGCGAGGGCCTGACCATCGAGGAAGAAGTGACCTTCCCCATGGCTGAGACGAAGCCTAACGCCGCCGCGCGTCCGGATCAGGGTGTTCGGCGGACCACCACCCGGTCCGGTGTCATCCACGTACGGGCGTACCAACCCGACCGGTACACGATCGTCGGCAACCACCTCGCCCAGCACCGCGAGCTGTCGCTGACCGCCATCGGACTGGCCACCCACATCCTGTCGCTGCCGGAGGGCGCGCCGGTCGACATCCGCAGTCTCGCCGAGCGGTTCCCCGAGGGACGGGACCGGATCGCCTTCGCCCTGCGGGAGCTGGAGGCGCACGGCTACCTGGAGCGGGTGCGGGAGCACACGGAGTCCGGCCGGCTGGTCACCCGTACGTACGCCCACCACTCCCCGGACACGGCGGCCACGGCGGCCGCGCCTCTCCGCGTGGCGGGGCGGCTCCCGGCCGGGCGCCGTACCGTCGAGCGTCAGCCCGTGGTCCGCACGACGGACGTAACGGCCGCCCCCGGGGAGGAGGATCAAGCCCCGCCCCGGCAAGTGCCCGCGCCCGAACCGGCGATGCCCACGGTGAGCGCGCCCCCGGACCCCCGGCACGACCGCGCCGCCGCCCTCCTCGCCGGCCTGCGACGCACGGACGACCGTCTCATCCTCTCCCGCCGGGACGTGGACCGGCTCGCGCCGGCCGTCACCGCCTGGCTCGACAACGGGGTCTCGGCCGCCGTGGTCCACCACGCCCTCACGGACAGCCTTCCCGTCGATCTGAGGAACCCGGCGAAGCTGATCGGTTACCGGCTCGACGCCCTGCTGCCGGTACCGGTGCCCGCCCGCCCCACGCCCGTACCGAGGACCGCGGCCGGGCCGGGGGCGGCTCGCCGTCCCGATCCCCTCCAGACCTGCGACGGCTGCGAGCGCGCCTTCCGCGCCCCACGGCCCGGCCACTGCCGTGACTGCCGCCCCCGGGAGACGGCCGTGGGGGAGAAGGCGTGCGCGGCATGAGCATGTGCCTGCCCGTATGGCCGGCCGCACCGCCCCGATCCAGGCGGCGTCGTTCCTGTACTTGCCGCATGGACCGGGACCTGCAGCGAGCCGCCCTCGTCGCGCTGCTGCGGCGCGGCGATCGTGCTCTGCCGGACCGCAGCAGCTGGAACAGGCGAAACTGCGCCGGTTCTCCTGGGGTGTCTGTTCCCTGCGCCCCTGGGAACACGGCTGACGGGCATGGTTTTCGCGGTCGTCCTGCGCCGACTGCACGTCGGCAAAGGCATGGGTGGGGCGGGCGTAGCGTAGTGGTATGACGACGTACGGATCCTTTCCCGGCACCCGGCCCCGGCGTCTGCGGACCACGCCGGTCATGCGCCGCATGGTCGCCGAGACCCGGCTGCACCCCGCCGACCTCATCCTTCCGGCCTTCGTGCGCGAGGGCGCGAGCGAACCGGTGCCGATCGGGGCGATGCCGGGCGTCGTGCAGCACACCCGGGACAGCCTGAAGAAGGCCGCCGCGGAGGCGGTGGAGGCGGGGGTCTCCGGGATCATGCTCTTCGGGGTGCCCGAGGAGGAGAAGAAGGACGGCCTCGGGACGGCCGGTACCGACCCGGACGGGATTCTCCAGGTCGCCCTGCGGGACGTGCGGGCGGAGGTCGGGGACGACCTGCTCGTCATGTCCGACCTGTGCCTGGACGAGTTCACCGACCACGGGCACTGCGGGGTGCTGGACGAGCACGGGCGCGTGGACAACGACGCGACCCTGGAGCGGTACGCCGAGATGGCGCAGGTGCAGGCCGACGCGGGTGCCCATGTGGTCGGGCCGAGCGGGATGATGGACGGTCAGATCGGTGTCGTCCGGGACGCGCTGGACCAGATCGGGCGGGAGGACGTGGCGATCCTCGCCTACACCGCCAAGTACGCCTCCGCCTTCTACGGGCCCTTCCGGGAGGCCGTGGGCTCCTCGCTGGAGGGCGACCGGAAGACCTACCAGCAGGACCCCGCCAACGCCCGCGAGTCGCTGCGGGAGCTGGCGCTGGACCTGGAGGAGGGCGCCGACATGGTGATGGTCAAGCCGGCCGGGCCCTACCTCGACATCCTGGCGCGGGTCGCGGACGCCTCGGACGTGCCGGTGGCGGCGTACCAGATCTCCGGCGAGTACGCGATGATCGAGGCCGCCGCCGAGAAGGGCTGGATCGACCGGGACCGGGCGATCCTGGAGTCGCTCACCGGCATCAAGCGGGCGGGCGCGAGCACCATCCTCACGTACTGGGCGACCGAGGTGGCGCGGAAGCTGGGGCGGTAGCCTCCGCGCCGCGCAGCCGGCGGCCGTCGGCCGTCTCCGGCCGGCCTTCAGTAGGCCAGGGCGTCGTCCATGCTCGACTGCCAGTACGTCACGGCCAGCGAGCTGTCGTAGTAGACGCCCTTGGCCGGCAGGGACGGCGTCGCCGCGGAGCCGCCGCTGCTGTTGGGGGTGGCGCCCTGGAAACCGACCGTCAGACGGTGGCCGGTGGTGCCGCCGTCGCCGCTGCCGTCGGCGGCCGCCAGCAGGACGCCCGCGTAGCCGGACTCCCCGGGCACCAGGGTCGTCACCGCCTGCGGCCGGGAGCCCTCGATCGCGCGGGGCACCCACTGCATCTCGTCGAAGCGGAGCACCGGGTAGTAGGTCAGGTCGCACGTCTTCGAGCCGGTGTTCTTCACGGTGATCAGCATGTGGTTGAGCGGGCGGGAGACCTGCTGGGCGGTGACGGCGGTGTTCGCGCCGTTGCACAGGACGCGGTTCTCCGGCGCGTGGGGGTCCGACGCGCCGCTCCGGCCGGCGGAGGACGCGGCCTTCCCCGAACCGCCGCCCGTGTCCCCGCCCGTGCCCCCGCCGGTGGCCGCGGTGGCGGTCCGGCCGGTGCCCGAGCCGTTCGTGGTGCCCGCGTCCGACCGTGCGGAGCCGCCGGACGACGCCCCCTCGGACGTGGCGCTGCCGGACGCGGACCCGCCGCCGGCTGCCGCGGACGCCGTGGGCGCCGAGGGCTTGGACGCCCCCTCGTCCTTCACACCGGTGCCGTCGTTGCACGCGGTCAGCGCGAGGGCGGCGAGGGTGACGCCGGCCGCGGCGAGCAGACGGGCACGGGGGGCGGAGGAGCGGGGGGTGCGGAACGTACGCATGGTGGTGTCTCCCGTTCGAGGGGTGTGGCGCGGCCGCCGCACCGGGATTCGGGAGCGGCGTGCTTGGATGACCAGAGCTTGTCCGGTGTTCCGTCCCGGAGGCCACGCCTGGCGGGGCATCAGGGACGCTGGAACGCCGGCGAAGCTGTGACCTGGGAAAACGACCCTTCCCTGGAACGCGGGGATGGGACACGGGGAAGAAAAACGGGGATGGGACAGGGGGAGGGCCGACCATGACCGGAGACACCACCGCGGCGGAGTTCGCCGCGCTGCTGAGGGAGCTGAAGGAACGCTCCGGGCTCAGCTACGGGGTGCTCGCCAGACGGCTGCACATGAGCACGTCCACACTGCACCGCTACTGCAACGGGGACGCCGTACCCACGGACTACGCACCCGTGGAGCGGCTGGCCCGCCTGTGCAAGGCGTCCCCCGCGGAACTGGTGGAGCTGCACCGGCGATGGGTGCTGGCGGACGCGACGCGAGGGCGGAAGGGGGCCGGGGCGAACGGTCGCGCCGGGGTGACCGGTCCGGCGGCCGAAGCGTCCGCTGCCGGTAGCGCCGGTGATGCCGGTCATACTGAAAGCGCCGGTGACGCCGGTAACGCCGGTTCTTCCGGTTCGGATGGTTCTTCTGGTTCGGGCGGTTCGCTCGGTTCTGCCGCCGCACCCGGTTCCGACTCCGGAGAAGTCCCCGGCACCGGGAAGGACCCCGGCACCGGGAAGGACCCCGGCACCGGGAAGGACCCCGGCACCGGGAAGGACCCCGGTTTCGCTCGGGCGGTGGACGCGGGGGCGGTCGTCCTCCCGCAGGCGCCGGGTCCCGGCGGGCCGGATGGTGACGTCCGGACGGAGGGGGCGGCGCCCGGGGAAGCCCCGGGGCCGGAAGGGAACCCGCCCGCGGAGGAGTCGCCGCGCCCGGCGAGGGGACCGGAGCGGGCCGCCGCGCCGGGCGGGCGGCGCCGTGCCCGGGTCGCGCTCGCCGCCGGGATCGCCGTGGCCGCCGTCGCCGGTCTCGTCACCCTGGCCGTGGGCCTGCCCTCCGACGGGGCGGACGAAGGCCGCCGGCAGCCGGCCGGGGCGGTGTCCTCCGAGCCGGCCGGGACGGGCGGCACGCGGACCTCGGCGCGGCCCTCCCGGTCCGCCACGCCGTCGCTCTCGCCCTCCCCCTCGAGCGAGAAGAAGGACGAGGCCGGCGCGACGGCGCCCGCACCCTCCGCCTCCGCGAGCGGGCACAGCGGCACCGGCCGCCGGGGCGGCGGCGGGTCCGGCGAGGAACCGGCCGCACCCGGCGCCCGCGCGGGCGCCCCGCTGACCGTGTCGGTCCAGCCGTACACCTGGGAGGGCCCCTGCGACCAGCGCTACCTGGTGAACCGGCCGCCGCAGGAGGTGTCCCCGCCGCCGCAGGAACAGGACGCGCCGGCCTGGGTGGCCGCGTTCGGCGCGGTCTCCTCGGGGAAGCAGTTCGTGACCCTCACCGTCCAGGGGACCGGCGAGGAGACGGTGGTCGTCAAGAGCCTGAAGGTGCGCACGGCCGGCAAGCGGTCGCCGCTCCCCTGGAACGACTACGTCATGGGGTACCCCGGCGTCGGCTGCGGGGGCGGCGTCCCGGAGCGGTTCTTCACCGTGGCGCTCGACGCCGCCCGCCCGGCCGTCGTCCCGAAGGCGGGAGGCGCCGACTTCCCGTTCAAGGTGTCCGAGTCCGACCCGGAGGTGTACCACGTCCTGGCCGACGCCTCCGCCTACGACGTGCGCTGGTACCTGGAGCTGGAGTGGTCCAGCGGCACCCGGAGCGGGACGCTGAAGATCGACGACAACGGGCGGCCGTTCCACACCAGCGGCAACAACGGGCGGCCCGCGTACGAGTTCCCGCTCGGCGGCGAGAAGTGGGTCGAGGAGGGCACGACGACCGGGTGAGGGGCGCGGGCGGCGGGCCGTCCGGTGTCCGCATGCCGGAAATCTGCATGTAGACGGCAGGTATGTCTCTAGGGTGCGGGCGGAAGCCGAGCCGCCGTCCCGAAGGAGCCCGTGCCGTGACCGTCAGCGAGAGCGTGACCCGACCCGCCCCCCTTCCGCCGCCGGCCGCGCGGGCCCGCTCGGCCGGGGGCTCGCCCGTGCGCGACATCCTCGCCGTCACCGCCCGCCCCGAGGTGATCAACTTCGCGGGCGGGCTGCCCGCGCCGGAGCTGTTCGACGCGGAGGGGATCGCCGCCGCCTACCAGGCGGTGCTCACCGAGGTGCCCGAGCGGGCCCTGCAGTACTCCACGACGGAGGGCGAACCGGCGCTGCGGGCCGCGCTCGCCGCCCGCCTGAGCGCCCGGTCTCTGCCCACCGGCCCCGACGACATCCTCGTCACCAGCGGCTCCCAGCAGGCCCTGTCCCTGCTCGCCACCGCGCTGCTCGAACCCGGTGACACGGTCCTGGTGGAGGACCCGTGCTATCTGGCGGCCCTTCAGGTCTTCGGCTTCGCGGGTGCCCGGGTGGTGCCCGTGCCCGGCGACGCCGACGGCCTGGACCCGGCGGCGCTGGAGGAACTGGTGCGGCGCGAACGGCCCAAGCTGCTCTACACGGTGCCCACCTTCCAGAACCCCACCGGCCGTACCCTGCCCGCCGCGCGCCGGGCCGCCGTCGCCGAGGCCGCCGCCCGGTGCGGTCTGTGGATCGTGGAGGACGACCCGTACGGCGAACTGCGGTTCGAGGGCGAGCGGGTGCCGTGGATCGCCTCCTGGGACGTCGCCCGCGACCGGACCGTGCTGCTCGGCTCCTTCTCCAAGGTGATGGCCCCGGGCCTGCGGCTGGGCTGGCTGCGCGCCCCGGCCGCGCTGCGCCGCGCCTGCGTGGTGGCCAAACAGGCCGCCGACCTGCACACCCCCACCGTCAACCAGCTCGCCGCCGCCCGCTATCTGGCCGACCGGGACCTGGACGCCCATGTCGCGCGGGTCGCGGGCGCGTACCGCGTCCACCGGGACGCCATGCTGGCGGGGCTGGCGGACGCCCTCCCCGAGGGTGCCACCTGGAACCGTCCCGAGGGCGGCATGTTCCTGTGGGTCCGCCTCCCGGAGCGGTACGACACCACCGCGCTGCTCCCGGCGGTGGTCCGCCGCGACGTGGCGTACGTCCCCGGCGCCCCCTTCCACGCCGGCGAGCCCGACCGTTCGACGCTGCGGCTGTGCTTCGTGACGCAGACGCCCGAGGAGATCGCCGAAGGGCTGCGGAGGCTGGGGAAGGGGCTGCGGGAGGGCCTGCGGGAGGGCCCGTGAGAGGGCCTGCGGTAGGGGGCCGCGGCTCGGTGACCGGCCGCTGACCGGGCGGGTTCGCCGGGGCCGTGGGGGGCCTAGGACCAAAGG
>NZ_WYCT01000877.1 GCF_011008945.1 Streptomyces harenosi | reverse complement strand
TCACCAGAGTGTAACGTGGTCGTGACATCACGGCGCGGCTTGGGCCTGCGTCATCCACGCAGGGCGTGGATCTACCTGCTGATGCGATCCAGCCAGCAGGCCAGGCCCTGTGCGTTGAGCTCGATATCCATCGCCAGCACGGTGGTCACTGCCGCATCGTCCAGCGCACAGCCATGCAGCTGTGCACGTTCCAGATACAGCGCCTGCAACGCGGCCAACAGGCAACGATGGCGGTCCGGTCGACCGTCGCACTGGCGGCCAATGGCGGCCATCGCATCGATCTGCTCGAACAGGTCGCCGGCCAGTTTCTCCACCTGTTCCACACGACCGTAGTGGGTCAGGTACATCGCCTGCGGGCCGTAGCCCAGCATGCGCTGGATCGAGGCCTTCATCGCCTCCGGGTCGAACTGCACCGGCGAGGAGGTCGGGAAGATGAAAGC
>NZ_WYCT01000876.1 GCF_011008945.1 Streptomyces harenosi | reverse complement strand
GAACTAATTCTAGCCGAACGGAATAAAAATCAAAATTTTATCATGCCTGGTAGTAAAAGATCCGACGTATTCGAAAGAGCTCGCATCGATACTACATGTATCTACGATCCAAAAACCGGTCGAAGGGGATGGACCCCTCGACAAGCCGTCCACACAATCAAGGCGGCAAAACGCAAATTTCCCGAAGTCGTGCGATTTATCATGATACAGGTGAGACCCAGGAAATGGCCACATTGATTCTTACACCGGCGCAGCAAATCCGAGATTTGTCTGCTCCGCTGGTAGATCGAAATCAAGATGTCGTTCTAACTGGCGGCAAATTTATATGCCTTCAAAGTGTTGGTCATATCGCTAGGCAGATACGGATCCATAACCGACCAAGCCGTGGATACTTCACGCTCGAATGGCGACTAACGGAGTTGTATATCCGGGGGGATAAAT
>NZ_WYCT01000875.1 GCF_011008945.1 Streptomyces harenosi | reverse complement strand
CTGCTGCTGTCCGCGCAGGTCCGCATCGCCGCACTGGAAGCGGCCAGTTTCCGCCCTCGTGGCATGGACGATGCCGTCCTTGCCGTGCTGCAACCCCACCTCCACCCCGAATCCGAACATTGAGGAACAACGGATGATCGCAACGCTCCTGGCCCTGCAGGCCACGGTCACCGAGGCACTGCCGGCCGACGTCAGCAACGCCGCGACACAGACCCTTGCCCAGGCCACCACCGGCGGCGGCATCAACTACCTCGAACTGATGGCCAAGGCCAGCCTGCCGGTGAAGATCATCGTGCTGCTGCTGCTGGTCGGCTCGTTCGTCAGCTGGGTGATCATTTTCCGCAAGGCCCGCGTGTTCAAGCAGGCCACCCGCGAAGCCGACGAGTTCGAGAACCGTTTCTGGTCCGGCGCCGACCTGGGCAAGCTGTACAGCGCAGCCAC
>NZ_WYCT01000874.1 GCF_011008945.1 Streptomyces harenosi | reverse complement strand
GCCTGGCCCGGGTCTGCATGAAGCTGGGCCGTTCGGCGCGCGCGCTGGCCCATTCCATCTTCATCGCCCACGGCGCCAGCACCGCCGGCGTGTTGATGCTGGTGGGCCTGTGCGTGGATTTCCTCGCCGACGGCGACCTGGACGTCCTGCAGCTGTTCTGCTGAGGCTGATAGGGGTCAGATCCCTTTTCCGCAGGAAAAGGGATCTGACCCCGTTGCGCTTGCCCGGCCGCGCTCCATACGCCTGCATACGCGCACGTACAGACGACACAGCGGATTCGCCCTTATCATGGCCCGCTTCGATTGCAACAAGCGGATGACCGCGTGACCGTATCCACCCTCGCTTTTGTCTTCCCCGGCCAGGGCTCGCAGTCTGTGGGCATGGTGGCCGAGCTGGCCGAACTGCACCCACAGGTGCGTGAAGCCTTCACCGAGGCATCCGA
>NZ_WYCT01000873.1 GCF_011008945.1 Streptomyces harenosi | reverse complement strand
CCCTTGAATAGCGGGAAGGCGCGGCTGCCCTGGCTGGCGGCGCCGTCGATGCGGATCGTGTTGCCGCTGACGAAGGCGGCGCCGGGGGAGAGCAGGAAGACGATGGCGGCGGCGACTTCCGACTCGCTGCCGATGCGCTTGAGCGGCACGTGCTCGCGCAGGGTCGGGATCACCGCCTTGAACGCGCCTTCGTAGGTATCCATGCCGCTGGACGCGATCCAGCCCGGCGCCACCGCGTTGACCCGCACGCCGGCATGGCCCCACTCGACGGCGGCGGTCCTAGTGAAATTCTCCATGCCGGAGCGTGCGGCGCCGGAGTGACCCATGCCGGGCATGCCGCCCCACATGTCGGCGAGCATGTTGACGATGCTGCCGCCGGTCTTGCTCATCGACTGGTTGAACACTTCGCGGGCGACCAGGAAGCCGCCGACCAGGTTGGTGC
>NZ_WYCT01000872.1 GCF_011008945.1 Streptomyces harenosi | reverse complement strand
GCATATTTCCTGCCGCCGTTCATCACAATGATCCTGTCCGCCCTTGCGGCTTCTTCCAGGTCATGTGTTATCGAAATGACGGTGGCCATGCCCTGATCTTTTAAGCGTCTGACAGTATCAAGGACTTCTTCTCTCCCAATCGGGTCAAGCATGGATGTCGCTTCATCCAAAATCATAATATCAGGACGCGCGGCAATAATCCCCGCGATCGCCACTCTTTGTTTTTGACCTCCGGAGAGATGGTGCGGCTCTTGATCAAGAAAATCCTGCATATTGACTTGTGTGACAGCCCAATCTACTCTCTCAATCATTTCTTCGCGCGGAACACCATTGTTTTCTAAACCAAAAGCCACATCATCGCGAACAGTCGTTCCGACAAATTGGTTATCGGGATTCTGAAAGACCATCCCTATTTTTTTTCGCACATCCCACACGGTATCCT
>NZ_WYCT01000871.1 GCF_011008945.1 Streptomyces harenosi | reverse complement strand
CTCTAGAATTAGTTACACTATAATTGTGTATCTAAGTTTACTCTCGAGGTCTTAATACATGTACAACATACGCACTGTCGTCTAACCTGATTTGGTGCTCGTATTCGCTTCCTGAGGGACTTTCTTTGGTAGCATGCTTCGCCTCAAAACTTATGGACCTCTCGCATAATAAATAGATCTGCGGCCCCCGGCAGTACCTCACTCCGTTTAACAACCTTTCAATATCTATACTTATCTCTGGAAAATCTAATGTCTTCCCCGGGCTCAAGTCGTGCTGGGTCAACGGCATCTGCCCCTCCCATTGACGACAATGTCCCTTCGCGCGTGTATAACATCACCAATCAGTTCTTCCGCCGACACTATGACATCAACTCAGCAGATAACCAGCCTCTATTTTACGGCGAAGTATCTGAGTTCACCCCAAACAAGCCCGACCTTATTC
>NZ_WYCT01000870.1 GCF_011008945.1 Streptomyces harenosi | reverse complement strand
GCTGCTGGCCAGCCAGCCGGGGCAGATCCTGTCGCGCGACCAGATCCTGCAGGCGGTGCGCGGCATCGGCTTCGACGGTCTGGACCGCAGCGTCGACGTCTGCATCGGCAAGCTGCGCCGCAAGCTCGGCGACGATGCGCGCGAACCGCGGCGGATCAAGACCGTGTGGGGGCGCGGCTACCAGTTCAATCCTGCGGCCTGGTCGGAATGAAGCGGCTGTTCCTGTGGCTGTGGTTCATCACCGGCGCCTGCTTCCTGGTGTCGGTGTTCTTTCTCAACCACATCCTGGATGGCATCTACACGCCCGTGCAGGATCGCGTGTTCGTGCAGCAGGTGCGCGGGCAGGTGTACGCCCTGCGCAGTGGCCTGGCCGGCCTGGACGCCGTCCAGCAGCGTGAGCGCCTGCAACAGTGGCAGCCACACTACGGCATCGCCCTGACCC
>NZ_WYCT01000869.1 GCF_011008945.1 Streptomyces harenosi | reverse complement strand
GATGAGCCCGTTGCGGTCCAGGATGCGCCCGCGGTTGGCGGGCAGCTCCAGCGTGCGCGCGAAGCGCACCTCGCCCTGGCGCTGGAAGAAGTCGTTGCCGATCACCTGCACGTAGGCCGCGCGCCCGGCGAGCGCCAGGAAGCCCAGCGCCACCATGGCGACGATGAACTTGCTGCGCCAGACGGGCGTCTTGCTCGCCAGCAGCGGGCTGGAGGTGTAGAGCACGCTGCGGCTCATCGGCGCGCTCCCCGCGGTGCCGCCGCGCTGACGGAGGCGCCGGCCATGGGCGCGGCCGCCGTCACGACGGGCGTGCCGTCGCCGGCCACGTACTGGGTGATCGCGGGCGTGGCCGTGCGCATCTGCAGCCGGTCGCGCGCGAGCTTCTCGACGCGCAGCGGCGTGGCCTGGGCCCGCTTCTCGACCTGCAGGCGCTGGTGTTCGGT
>NZ_WYCT01000868.1 GCF_011008945.1 Streptomyces harenosi | reverse complement strand
CTCGGTGTGGTCTGGCTCAATGCCGGCAGCAGCCTGACCGCCTCGCCGACCGGGCTGGTGCTGCTGCTGATCGCGCCGATCGGCTGGGCCTTCGGTTCGGTGTGGGCACGCGGGCTGGACCTGCCGGGCCCGTTCATGACCGCGGCCGGGCAGATGATCTGCGGTGGCGTGCTGCTGGTGCTGATCGGCCTGGCGGTCGGCGAGCGCCCGAGCACGCTGCCCGATACCGGTGGCCTGCTGGCGATGGCGTACCTGTGCGTGTTCGGCTCCATCGTCGCGTTCACTGCCTACGTGTGGCTGCTGCAGAACGTGCGTCCGGCGCTGGCCGGCAGCTATGCGTACGTCAACCCGGTGATCGCGGTGCTGCTCGGCGCGCTGCTCAACGGTGAACGCTTCGGCTGGCGCGACCTGCTGGCGATGGCGGTGATTCTCCTGGGTGTGGT
>NZ_WYCT01000086.1 GCF_011008945.1 Streptomyces harenosi | reverse complement strand
AGATGTGTATAAGAGCCAGGGCTCAGTGGTTGCGCGGGAAGCCCAGGTCCACACCGGCCGGGGCGTCGGCCGGGTCCGGCCAGCGGGTGGTGACGACCTTGCCGCGGGTGTAGAAGCGGGTGCCGTCGTTGCCGTAGATGTGGTGGTCGCCGAAGAGCGAGTCCTTCCAGCCGCCGAAGGAGTGGTAGCCGACCGGCACCGGGATCGGCACGTTGACGCCGACCATGCCGGCCTCGACCTCGAGCTGGAAGCGGCGGGCCGCGCCGCCGTCCCGGGTGAAGATCGCGGTGCCGTTGCCGAACGGCGAGGCGTTGATGAGGGCCACGCCCTCCTCGTACGTCCCGGCGCGCAGCACGCACAGCACCGGGCCGAAGATCTCGTCCTGGTAGGCCTTGGCCGTGGTCGGCACCCGGTCCAGCAGCGAGATGCCGATCCAGTGGCCGTCCTCGTGGCCGTCGACGGTGAAACCGGTGCCGTCCAGGACGACCTCGCAGCCCTCGGCCGCCGCGTTCCGCACGTAGGAGGCGACCTTGTCGCGGTGGGCCCTGGTGATCAGCGGGCCCATCTCGGAGGCCGGGTCGTTCCCCGGGCCGATCTTGATCTTCTCGGCGCGCTCGCGGATCTTCTCCACCAGCTCGTCGCCGATCGAGCCGACCGCGACGACCGCGGAGATCGCCATGCAGCGCTCGCCCGCCGAGCCGTAGGCCGCCGAGACGGCCGCGTCCGCCGCCGCGTCCAGATCGGCGTCCGGCAGGACCAGCATGTGGTTCTTGGCGCCGCCCAGGGCCTGCACCCGCTTGCCGTGGGCGGAGGCGGTGAGGTGGACGTGGCGGGCGATCGGGGTGGACCCGACGAAGGAGACGGCCTTGACGTCCGGGTGCTCCAGGAGGCGGTCCACGGCCACCTTGTCGCCGTGCACGACGTTGAAGACGCCGTCGGGCAGGCCGGCCTCGGACAGCAGCTCCGCCAGGCGCACGGAGGCCGACGGGTCCTTCTCGCTCGGCTTCAGCACGAAGGTGTTGCCGCAGGCGATGGCGAGCGGGAACATCCACATCGGCACCATGGCCGGGAAGTTGAACGGCGTGATGCCCGCGACGACCCCGAGCGGCTGCCGGATCGCGGCCACGTCGACGCGGCCGGCGACCTCCGTCGACAGCTCGCCCTTGAGCTGCACGTTGATGCCGCAGGCCAGGTCGACGATCTCCAGGCCGCGCGCCACCTCGCCGAGCGCGTCGGAGTGCACCTTGCCGTGCTCGGCGGTGATCAGGGCCGCGATCTCGTCGCGGTGCGCGTCCAGCAGCGCGCGGAAGCGGAACAGGATCTGCGTCCGCTGGGCCAGGGAGGACCGGCCCCAGGAGGCGAAGGCGGCCCGGGCGGCGGCGACCGCCGCGTCCACCTCCTCGACGGAGGCGAAGGCGACCTTGGTGGTGACCGCGCCGGTCGCCGGGTCGGTCACCGGCCCGTAGGTGCCCGAGGCGCCTTCGACGGTCTTCCCGCCGATCCAGTGGTTGACGATGTCCGTCATGACCGAGAACTCCTTCACAGAGGGCGGCGTCGGGTGCAGACGTGCCGTTGGTACAGCTCACGGGCGTTGACCGGCGACGTCCGGGGCGCGGTCGCGGCCCGGGTCCATCCCATCAGGCCGGGGGCGGGGACGCGCCCGACACAGTGTCGGGCGTTTCGGTCCCCGCGTAGACAGGAGACACACCGGGACGGCGCCCGCCTCGGGGGCCCGGCGGCCGGCCTCGTGTGCGGGGGACCTCCGGCGCGGGGCCGTAGCGGGCGGGGAGTCGACGCTCGCTCTTCGCTCCTGCCAGGGCGAAGCGGTCTCCCGCGCCGGAGGCGATCGGTGTCCGGGCACCGCGAGGCGCGGACCCTCGCCCGGTGAACGGCGCGGACGGTGCCGACCGCGCCCCCTGGCCCGTGGGCCGGAACGGTGAGGGTGGCGCGCCCGCGACGCCGCGCTGTCCCTGCACCGTACAAGCACCACCGGCGTCCAGGGGGCCGCATCGCGAAGGCCGGGCCGCCGCGGCCGCACGGCGCCGCCGGGAACGGCGGGGGCACGGCGCTCACCGCACGGTCCCGGCGGCGAGGGCCGCCGCCACCTCGTCCGGGGTGGGCATCGCGGAGGAGCATTCCAGGCGGGAGGCGACGATGGCACCGGCCGCGTTGGCGTACCGCATGGTCCGCTCCAGGTCCCAGCCGGCGAGCAGGCCGTGGCAGAGCGAGCCGCCGAAGGCGTCCCCGGCGCCCAGGCCGTTGAGGACGGTCACCGGCAGCGGCGGGACCTCGGCCGAGGTGCCGTCGCGGGCCACCGCCAGGACCCCCTCGGGACCCTGCTTGACGACGGCGAGTTCCACCCCGGCGGCCAGCAGCGCGCGGGCGGCGGCGTGCGGTTCGCGCACGCCGGTGGCGATCTCCACCTCGTCCAGGTTGCCGACGGCGACGGTGGTGTGGCGCAGGGCCTCCGCGTAGAAGGGACGGGCGGCGTCGGGGTCGGACCAGAACATGGGGCGCCAGTCGAGATCGAAGACGGCCGGCCCGGCCTTGGCGCGGTGGGCCAGGGCGGCGAGGGTCGCCGTGCGGCTGGGCTCCTCGCTCAGCCCGGTGCCGGTCACCCAGAACACGCGGGCGGCGCGGACGGCGTCCAGGTCGAGCTCGTGGGCGTCGATCTCCAGGTCGGGGGCCTTGGGCCGCCGGTAGAAGTACAGCGGGAAGTCGTCCGGCGGGAAGACCTCGCAGAAGGTGACGGGCGTCGGCAGCCCGGGGACCGGGGTGACCCAGCGGTCGTCGACGCCGAAGCCGCGCAGCGCCTCGTGCAGATAGGCGCCGAAGGGGTCGTCGCCGGTGCGGGTGATCACCGCCGTACGGCGCCCGAGGCGGGCGGCGGCGACCGCGACGTTGGCCGCCGAGCCGCCGAGGAACTTGCCGAAGGACGTCACCCGCGACAGCGGAACCCCGGTCTGCAAGGGGTAGAGGTCCACCCCGATCCGCCCCATGGTGATCACGTCGTACGTCATCGCGGCCCCTTCGTCGCGGCACTCCCCGGTTTTCCAGTCCTGCCCGCCGGGGCGGCCCGTCATCTCTCCGGGCGCGGGAACGGCCGGGACGGGGCAGGGAGGGGCGCGCCCGGCACGGCGAGAGGGCGGGAAGAGTACCCGCGGCCCGCCGCAGTCAACTCGCCACGCCCGGGCGCGGCCTGGCGTCATTGCGGCACTTCTGTCACGAAGACCCCGTTCGTGTCACGCATGTCGCGGGGGTGCGGGCCTTCCGTCACACGCGCGCACAGGCCCTGCCCGGCCCGCGCCCGCCCTCGTTCACCGGTCGCAGGCATGGTCATCATCAGCGTGTGCCGGGCCCCGGGGGGCGGTCGTCCCCCGGCCGCCGCCGCGGTGCGCGCGGGGAGGTGCACGACATGACCGATCGACGGCTCTGGTCCTACAAGGACATCGCGGCCCACATCCGGGTGCAGCCGGACACCGTGCGGTCCTACCGCAAGCACGGTCTGCTGCCGCCGCCCGACCACGTGGAGGGCGGCAAGCCGTACTGGTACGCCGACACCATCCGGGCCTGGGTGCTCTCCCGCCCGGGCAACCGGTCCCGGGGGCGGGACTGACCCCCGGGCGGGCCCCGCCCGCGGGTGCGGCAGGGTCGTCGTGTGGACTTCACCGACAAGCCGGTCCTGACCGGCGAGAAAACCGTCCTGCGGCCGTTCACCGAGGCCGACGCGGACGTCATGCACGCGATCGTGCACGACCCGGAGGTCGTCCGCTTCACGTTCGAGCCCTCGACCGAGCTGACGCCGGACCACCTGCGCTCCTGGTACGGTTCCCGCGCCGACGCGCCCGGCCGGCTCGACCTCGCCGTCACCGACCGGGCCACCGGCGAGCTCCTCGGCGAGGTCGTCCTGTACGCGTGGGACCCCGCCGCCCGCGCCTGCTCCTTCCGCACCCTCCTCGGCCCCCGGGGCCGCGGGCGCGGCATCGGCACCGAGGCGACCCGGCTGATCGTCGGCCACGGGTTCGAGCGGCTGGGCCTGCACCGGATCGCCCTGGAGGTCTACGGCCACAACCACCGGGCGCGGCGGGTGTACGAGAAGGCGGGCTTCGTGGTGGAGGGCGTACGGCGCGAGGCGGCCCGGCGCGACGGCGCGTGGGTGGACGAGGTCCTCATGGCGGTCCTCGACCGCGAGTGGGCGGCCCACCGGGGGCGTCCCGGCGTCAGCTCCACGGTTCGATGACCGTCATCCCCGCCCCGGGCGCCGTCCCCAGCGCGGCCAGGGCCGCGGGGGCCGCGTCCAGCGGGAGGGTGGCGGTGACCAGCAGGTCCGGCCGCAGCGCGCCGGAGCGGACCAGCTCCAGCATCGGCGGGTAGGTGTGCGCGGCCATGCCGTGGCTGCCGAGCAGTTCGAGTTCCAGGGCTATGGCACGGGCCATGGGCACGGGGGTGGTGCCGGACGCGGAGGGCAGCAGGCCGACCTGGACGTGGCGGCCCCGGCGGCGCAGGCCGTCGACGGAGGCGGCGCAGGTGGCCGGGGAGCCGAGCGCGTCGAGGGAGAGGTGGGCGCCGCCGCCGGTGAGCTCGCGGACCGCCGCCGCGGTGTCCTCGGTACCGGCGGCGTCCACGCACCGCTCCGCCCCGAAGGTCCGCGCGAGCTCCAGCGCCGCGGGGGACACGTCGACGGCGACGACCCGCGCGCCGGCCGCCGCCGCGATCATCACCGCCGACAGGCCCACCCCGCCGCAGCCGTGCACCGCGACCCACTCCCCCGCCGCCACCCGGCCCTGCTGCACCACGGCCCGGAACGCGGTGGCGAACCGGCAGCCGAGCGAGGCCGCCGTCGCGAACGACATGTCCCCGGGGACGGCGACGAGGTTCACGTCGGCGTGGTCCAGGGCGACGTACTGGGCGAAGGAGCCCCAGTGGGTGAAGCCGGGCTGCGTCTGCCGTTCGCACACCTGCTGGTCGCCCGCCGCGCAGGCCGCGCAGGTGCCGCAGGCGCAGACGAAGGGCACGGTGACCCGGTCGCCGGGGCGCCAGGCGGTGACATGCTCGCCGGCCGCCTCGACCACACCTGCCAGTTCGTGGCCGGGCACGTGCGGCAGGGTGATGCCGGGGTCGTGGCCCTGCCAGCCGTGCCAGTCGCTGCGGCACAGCCCGGTGGCCTCCACCCGCACCACGACCCCGTGCGCGGCGGGCCGGGGGTCGGCCACCTCCCGTACCGCGGCCGGCTCCCCGTACCGCTCGAACACCACCGCCCGCATGCGCGTCCCGTCCCTTCCCGGCCGATCCGTCCGGGAACGCCTGGCCGCCCGGACCCGGGTGCCACGCTATCCACGGCCCGCCGGGCCGCCGCACCGCCCCCGCCCCCCGGTGACGCGGGGTACGGCGGGACCGGCCGGGGCGGGACCCACCGCGACCGGCGCCCCCGTCCGCCCTGCCGGCCCCGCGGTGAGCGACACTCATACCCCCTAGGGGTACAGTGGAGCAGGTGGGACCCCACCACCGGACGCACCGGCCCCTCGGGGCGCGCCCACGGGCCGCGACGCCCCCGGGCACCGTCCGCGCGGTCCGCCGCGCCGGTGGCCCCGCCCCCGTGGCACGCGGTCCCGTGGGCACCCGCCCGGGGACAGCGCCCGCACCAGACCCGACGAGGAGATGCGACATGACCGCCCAGACCGACACCCCGGGTTCCGTCACCACCGTCTACAAGGTGAGCGGAATGAGCTGCGGACACTGCGAGGGCGCCGTCTCCGGCGAGATCTCCCAGATCCCCGGCGTCAGCTCGGTGCAGGCCGTGGCCTCCACCGGTGAGGTCACCGTCGTCTCCGCGGCCCCGCTCGACGAGGCGGCCGTGCGCGAGGCCGTCGACGAGGCCGGCTTCGAGCTCGTCGGCGCCGCCTGAGGCCCGCCCGCCGAACCCGACAGCCCCTTCCCGGCCGGGCCGCCCGCCGCCCCACCGGGCGCCGCGCGGCCCGGCCCGTTCCCGCCTGGAGCCCGGAGATGACCAGCACCACCGCCCGTACGCCCACGGACACCGCGCCGGAGCTCTCGGAGGTCGAGCTGCTCATCGGCGGAATGACCTGCGCGGCCTGCGCGGCCCGCGTCGAGAAGAAGCTCAACCGCATGGACGGCGTCACCGCCACGGTGAACTACGCGACGCAGAAGGCCCGGGTCGCCTTCCCCGCGGGCACCGAGGTCGCCGACCTGATCGCGACCGTGGTGAAGACCGGCTACACCGCGCGGGAGCCCGAACCCCCGCGCCCGGAGAGCCCCGGCCCGGCCGGGGAGGCGGCCGGCGACCCGGAGCCGGCCTCCCTGCGCCGGCGGCTGGCCGTCTCCGCCCTGCTCGCCGCCCCCGTCGTCCTGCTCGCGATGGTCCCCGCGCTCCAGTTCGACAACTGGCAGTGGCTCTCGCTGACCCTGGCCGCGCCCGTCGTCGTCTGGGGCGGCCTGCCCTTCCACCGCGCCGCCTGGACCAATCTGCGGCACGGCGCGGCCACCATGGACACGCTGGTCTCGCTGGGCACGCTGGCCGCGTTCGGCTGGTCGCTGTGGGCGCTCTTCCTGGGCGAGGCGGGCATGCCGGGCATGCGCCACGGCTTCGACCTCACCGTCTCCCGCGCCGACGGCGCCTCCAGGATTTACCTGGAGGTCGCCGCCGGGGTCACCGCCTTCCTGCTGCTCGGCCGCTTCCTGGAGGCCCGCTCCAAGCGGCGCGCCGGTGCCGCGCTGCGGGCGCTGATGGAACTGGGCGCCAAGGACGTGGCGGTGCTCCGGGACGGGCGCGAGGTGCGGATCGCGGCGGACCGGCTGGCCGCCGGCGACCGGTTCGTCGTCCGCCCCGGCGAGAAGATCGCCACGGACGGCGTCGTCGTGGAGGGCTCCTCCGCGGTGGACACCTCCCTGCTGACCGGCGAGTCGGCCCCGGTGGACGTGGCGCCGGGCGACCCGGTCACCGGCGCCACCGTCAACGCCGGCGGGCGGCTGGTCGTGGAGGCCACCCGGGTGGGCGCCGACACGCGGCTGGCCCGGATGGCGAAGCTGGTGGAGGACGCGCAGAGCGGCAAGGCGGAGGTGCAGCGCCTGGCGGACCGCGTCGCCGGGATCTTCGTCCCGGCCGTGCTGCTGATCGCCGCCGTCACCCTGGGCGCCTGGCTGGGTGCCACCGGCGACCCGGCCGCCGCGTTCACCGCCGCCGTCGCGGTGCTGATCATCGCCTGCCCGTGCGCGCTGGGCCTGGCCACGCCGACCGCGCTGCTGGTCGGCACCGGCCGCGGGGCACAGCTCGGCATCCTCATCAAGGGCCCGGAGGTCCTGGAGTCCACCCGCCGCGTCGACACCGTCGTCCTGGACAAGACCGGCACCGTCACCACCGGCCGCATGACCCTCCAGGAGGTGTACGCCGCCGAGGGCACCGACGAGAAGGAGCTGCTGCGGCTCGCGGGCGCCGTCGAGGACGCCTCCGAGCACCCGGTGGGCCGGGCGATCGCCGCCGGTGCCGCGGAGCGGGTCGGCCCGCTGCCCGCCGCACGGGACTTCACGAACGTGCCCGGGCGGGGCGTACGCGCGCGCGTGGAGGGCCACGAGGTGGCCGTGGGGCGCCTCGCCGAGCACACCGGGCCCCTCCCGCCGGAGGTGGCGCGCGCCAGGGAGAAGGCCGAGCGGGAGGGCCGTACGGCCGTCGTGGTCGGCTGGGACGGGGCGGCACGCGGGGTGGTCGCGGTCGCCGACGCGGTGAAGGAGACCAGCGCCGAGGCGGTGCGCGAGCTGCGGGCGCTGGGCCTGACGCCGGTGCTGCTGACCGGGGACAACCGGGCGGTGGCGGACGCGGTGGCCCGCGCGGTGGGGATCGACCAGGTGATCGCGGAGGTGCTGCCCGAGGACAAGGTCGCCGCCGTACGGCGGCTCCAGGACGAGGGGCGGACGGTCGCCATGGTGGGCGACGGGGTCAACGACGCCGCCGCGCTGGCCGCCGCCGACCTGGGCCTGGCGATGGGCACGGGCACGGACGCGGCGATCGAGGCGGGGGACCTGACGCTGGTGCGCGGGGACCTGCGGGTGGCGGCGGACGCGATCCGGCTGGCGCGCGCGACGCTGGGCACGATCAAGGGGAACCTCGTCTGGGCCTTCGGCTACAACGTCGCGGCGCTGCCGCTGGCCGCCGCCGGACTGCTGAGCCCGATGATCGCCGGGGCGGCCATGGCCTTCTCCTCCGTGTTCGTCGTCACCAACAGCCTGCGGCTTCGGGCCTTTCACTGAACCGCCGCCTCACATAAGCTCTTCACAAGGCTCGCGCATCATCCTTACGATCGCGCTCCGATCGACGTATCGGGGCTCTTGCGCATCTAACGGACATATGCAAGAGACGCAGATCACAGTGACGCGAACGTAACCATCGAAGGGGTTCGAAGGTCTAAGTTGGCGATTGTCAGGCAGCGTCTTGGGGGGCGCTTCCTGGCATCTGAGGATGTCTTGGGGGACTTCCTCAGTTGGGGGTACCTCCCGGCTCGAGCGACGTCGAGAGCCCGGAGGAGCGTTGCCGGGACACGTACACCGGGAAGCTTTGAGCGGCCCTCCCGGGCGTGCGCTGTCCCGGCAGACCGCACATCACTGCGACTGCACGAGCGCGGCGGGTTCGGCCCGCCGCGCTGACACAGCGATTCAGGCGCTGTCCTCACAGGCGCCCGGCCGGATCCCGTGGGGGGAATCCGCACCGGGACATGAGAAGGCGCCCTGGTCGTCGGCCCGTGGGGGGACCGGCGCGCCGGGGCGCCTTCTGCCGTTTCGGGGCCCCGGCGCCGCTTCCCCGGGCGCCTGCCGCCGCTCTTCCAGGACGCTGGGGCCAGCGCACCGAGACGCGCCTGCCGCCGTTCCATGGCCCTGGGTCTTCGTGGGGCCGCTTCCCGGCGTTCCTGGGCCCTGAGGAACTTCCCAGGGGCGCCTTCCGCCGCCCGGGCCCTTGGACCGCTCCCCCGGGACGCCTGCCGCCGTTCCCGGTCGGCACGGGCCCGGGCCGCGCACCGGCGAGAACGGCGCCGGGCACACGACAGGCCCCGCACCCGGCGGTCCGGATACGGGGCCCGTGGCCCGGCGGCGGGGAGGGGGAGGCGGACCTCAGCGCTCCTCGACCGGCACGAAGTCACGCTCGACCACGCCGGTGTAGATCTGGCGGGGACGGCCGATGCGGGAACCCGGCTCCTTGATCATCTCGTGCCACTGGGCGATCCAGCCCGGCAGGCGGCCGAGGGCGAACAGGACCGTGAACATCTCGGTCGGGAAGCCCATGGCCCGGTAGATCAGGCCGGTGTAGAAGTCGACGTTCGGGTAGAGGCTGCGCGAGACGAAGTAGTCGTCGGAGAGCGCGTGCTCCTCCAGCTTCAGCGCGATGTCCAGCAGCTCGTCGGACTTGCCGAGGGCGGACAGGACGTCGTGCGCGGCGGCCTTGATGATCTTGGCGCGCGGGTCGAAGTTCTTGTAGACCCGGTGGCCGAAGCCCATCAGGCGGACGCCGTCCTCCTTGTTCTTCACCTTGCGGATGAAGGAGTCGACGTCGCCGCCGGCGTCGCGGATGCCCTCCAGCATCTCCAGCACCGACTGGTTGGCGCCGCCGTGCAGCGGGCCCCACAGGGCGTTGATGCCGGCCGAGATGGAGGCGAACATGTTCGCCTGCGAGGAGCCGACCAGGCGGACCGTGGAGGTCGAACAGTTCTGCTCGTGGTCGGCGTGCAGGATCAGCAGCTTGTCCAGCGCGGAGACCACGATCGGGTCGAGCTCGTACTCCTGGGCCGGGACCGAGAAGGTCATCCGCAGGAAGTTCTCGACGTAGCCCAGGTCGTTGCGCGGGTAGACGAACGGGTGGCCGATCGACTTCTTGTAGGCGTACGCCGCGATCGTCGGGAGCTTGGCGAGCAGGCGGATGGTGGAGAGGTTGCGCTGCGTCTCGTCGAAGGGGTTGTGGCTGTCCTGGTAGAAGGTGGACAGCGCCGAGACGACCGACGACAGCATGGCCATCGGGTGGGCGTCGCGCGGGAAGCCCTTGTAGAAGTTCTTGACGTCCTCGTGCAGCAGGGTGTGCTGCGTGATGTCGTTCTGGAACGCGGTGAGCTGGTCGACGGTCGGCAGCTCGCCGTTGATCAGCAGGTAGGCCACCTCCAGGAAGGTGGAGCGCTCGGCGAGCTGCTCGATCGGGTAGCCGCGGTACCGGAGGATGCCCGCCTCGCCGTCCAGGTAGGTGATGGCGGATTTATAGGCGGCGGTGTTGCCGTACCCGCTGTCCAGCGTCACCAGACCGGTCTGGGCGCGCAGCTTGCCGATGTCGAAGCCCTTGTCGCCGACGGTGCTGTCGATCACCGGGTAGGTGTACTCGCTGCCGTCGTACCGCAGTACTACAGAGTTGTCGCTCACGTCTTCCCTCACCGACGTAGTGCCTCATCTTCGAGGTGCCCTGACTGTCTCTACCATCCCCCACTTGGCTCAGGAGAGTGCACTCGGGGTCGACCATCGGGCCTATTGACGGCACTCAGTGCCGTCAACTTGCTCATCCTGCCCCTTGTGTTCCCCTTCCGGAAGTGGCTTGTGACCTTCACGACTCGTTTGATCGATCATTTTTACCCGAGGGGCGGGAGCGGCGGACTCAGGGGCCCGCGAGGCGGAAGTCGAGCGCCGTGCAGCGCCGGCCCGCCGACACCGTGCGCACCGCCTGGCCGATCGCCCGGCGCGACCCGACGAGGACCACCAGTTTCTTGGCGCGGGTGACCGCCGTGTAGAGCAGATTGCGCTGGAGCATCATCCACGCGCCCGTGGTCACCGGGATCACGACGGCCGGGTACTCGCTGCCCTGGGAGCGGTGGATGGTCACCGCGTAGGCGTGGGCCAGTTCGTCCAGTTCGTCGAATTCGTACGGCACCTCCTCGTCCTC
This sequence comes from Streptomyces harenosi, assembly GCF_011008945.1. Classification (GTDB taxonomy): domain Bacteria; phylum Actinomycetota; class Actinomycetes; order Streptomycetales; family Streptomycetaceae; genus Streptomyces; species Streptomyces harenosi. The sequence goes on along the minus strand of NZ_WYCT01000086.1, from coordinate 13,354 downwards.
GTCGGTCAGCACCGTCAGGCGCTGGTCCACCGGGTCGAGCGAGGTGACCACGCCCACGGTGCCGTTGAAGACGCCGTTCTTCCCTTTTTCATAATTGTTGCGGATCTGGGTCACCTTGTCGCCGACCCGGAAGACCCGGCCGCCGAACCGCTTCTCGGGCACCTCGGGACGGCCGGGGGTGATGGCCTGCTGGAGGAGGCCGTTGAGGGTGCCCGCCCCGGCCGGGCCCCGGTGCATGGGGGCCAGCACCTGGACGTCGCGGCGCGGGTCCAGGCCGAACCGGGCGGGGATGCGGCGGGCGGCGACGTCGACGGTGAGCCGGCCGGCCTCCTCGGTGTCGTCCTCGACGAAGAGGAAGAAGTCCTTCATGCCGTCGGTGACCGGGTGCTGCCCGGCGTTGATCCGGTGCGCGTTGGTGACCACGCCGGACTGCTGGGCCTGGCGGAACACGCGCGTCAGCCGCACGGCCGGGATCGGGCTGCCGTCGGCGAGCAGGTCGCGCAGCACCTCCCCGGCGCCGACGCTGGGCAACTGGTCCACGTCCCCGACGAAGAGCAGGTGGGCGCCGGGCGGCACCGCCTTGACCAGCTTGTTGGCGAGCAGCAGGTCCAGCATGGACGCCTCGTCGACCACCACCAGATCGGCGTCGAGCGGACGGTCCCGGTCGTAGGCGGCGTCGCCGCCGGGCTTCAGCTCCAGCAGGCGGTGGACGGTGGACGCCTCGGCGCCGGTCAGCTCGGACAGGCGCTTGGCGGCCCGGCCGGTCGGCGCGGCGAGCACCACCTTGGCCTTCTTGGCGCGGGCCAGCTCCACGATCGAGCGGACCGTGAAGGACTTGCCGCAGCCGGGCCCGCCGGTCAGCACGGCGACCTTCTCGGTCAGCGCCAGCTTGACGGCGGCCTCCTGCTCGGGGGCCAGGTCGGCGCCGGTACGGCCCTTGAGCCAGGACAGCGCCTTGTCCCAGGCCACCTCCCGGAAGCCCGGCATCCGGTCCTCGCCGGTGCGCAGCAGGCGCAGCAACTGGGCGGCCAGGGAGAGCTCGGCCCGGTGGAAGGGGACGAGGTAGACGGCCGTGACCGGCTCCCCGCCGTCGCCGTCCGGGCCGGGCACCTTCTCGCGCACGACCCCCGGGTCGCCGCCGTCCTCGGGCGGCTCGGCCAGCTCGGCGAGACACTCGATGACCAGGCCGGTGTCGACCTGGAGCAGCTTGACCGCGTCGGCGATCAGCCGCTCCTCGGGGAGGTAGCAGTTGCCCTGGCCGGCGGATTGCGACAGCGCGTACTGCAGGCCCGCCTTGACCCGTTCCGGGCTGTCGTGGGGGATGCCGACGGACTGGGCGATCTTGTCCGCGGTGAGGAAGCCGATGCCCCAGACGTCGGCCGCCAGCCGGTACGGCTGGTTCTTCACGACGGAGATGGAGGCGTCGCCGTACTTCTTGTAGATCCGCACGGCGATCGAGGTCGACACCTCGACGGTCTGGAGGAAGAGCATCACCTCCTTGATCGCCTTCTGCTCCTCCCAGGCGTCGGCGATCCGCTTGGTCCGCTTGGGGCCGAGCCCGGGCACCTCGATGAGCCGCCCGGGTTCCTCCTCGATGATCCTGAGGGTGTCCAGCCCGAAGTGCTGGGTGATGCGGTCGGCGAAGACCGGCCCGATGCCCTTGACCAGGCCCGAGCCGAGGTAGCGGCGGATGCCCTGGACGGTGGCCGGCAGCACGGTCGTGTAGTTCTCCACGTGGAACTGCTTGCCGTACTGCGGGTGCGACCCCCAGCGCCCCTCCATCCGCAGGGACTCCCCGACCTGGGCCCCGAGCAGCGCGCCGACGACCGTCAGCAGGTCACCGGCGCCCCTGCCGGTGTCGACCCGGGCGACCGTGTAGCCGTTCTCCTCGTTGGCGTACGTGATGCGCTCCAGGACGCCTTCGAGGACGGCGAGCCTTCGTTCACCGGGGGCGGCGGCTGCGGGCTGGGTGGGCATGATCCGACGGTACCGCCCGGATGTGACAGCGGGTGCCCGGCAGGGGATCGCTCAGCGGCCCCTGGAAACGGTGCTCGTCACGGGTGCGGAACCGAGTCGAGATGGCTCAGCCGGACCGGGAACGCGTCCGACATGCGGCGCCAGCCTTGACCTGCGAACCTGACCGTGTACCACGAACCGTCGGCGAAGCCGATCTCGTGGTCGCCACCCACGACATCGCTGCGGTCGCGAACCCAGGTCACGTTCCGGATGTCCGTGGCCCACCCGATCTCGACCGGACCACGCCTGCCCGTGATGCCGCCCGCTCCGGACACGTACACGAGCCGCAACTGGCTGTCGGTGACCTGCATCACCACGTGCGCACCGTTCCTGGTCCGAGGCAGCAATGCCTTGCCCAGCTGACCGGCCATGCTTCCCCAGCCACCGTGGAAAGGCTTGCCCCCTGACTTGCCCTCACGGTCCATCAGGGCCTCGAAGAGCGCCTCGAAGGGGTTCCAGGTGATCGAAGCAAGCCTTGCGGCCCCGTATACCGGAAGCCAGCACCAGCTCCAGAGCGTTCGCCTCTCGGAGCGGAGACTGCGCGGGCGGCGAAAGTAGCCGGCCCTCGGTGCCCGATGCGCAGGTGCGACCATGTGCTCACCCCGCAGCACCTCGCCGGCGGGTACCACAACCCTCGCCCGCTCGACCGACTCCCGGGACCGGTCCCTGCCCGTCACCCGAAAACCTCCCTCACCGTCTTGCCCGCATGCGAAGGGGCCGTTTCGGTACGCTCTTCGAGTCGCTGTGGCTCAGGACGCCGACTGTACTCGTAGCGCTCCTCCGTCACCCCTGGCGCGTCCTGCAGCGGCCCCTCCTGCACCGCACCGGCGGGGTCGGCACCGAGTACGTCTTTTACGACGCCCTTCACGCCTCTTTTGGTGATCGTATAGCCCACGTACAGGCCCAGATCCCACGGGTCGCGCCTGCCGTCCGAACCGCGGACGTACCGCATGAGGCCGCCCTTGAGGTGCTTGCGTCCCTTACGCAGGGCGTTACGCAGCTTCATCGTGTTGCGCAGAAGCTGCATGCGCTTGGCGATGTCGGCCAGAGCATCTGCGAGTTTGGCGGTGATCCGCACGGCCTTGGCTGCTCTGTGGGCGATACCGGCGGCCGCGATCAGTGGACCGATAGCGGCGGCGGCACCCGCGGTGAGGAGCGAGAGAATCGCCGTGGTCGCGGCGGCCGCGAGCGCAGCCTCCACGATCTCGACAATGAGATCGAGCATCAATTGCTCAGCGGCCGCACACTCCTGAGCCGCCATTTCGAGCAACTCCGCCATCGTGTCCATGTCCGTGGCCTCGCCGAGAAGAGCTTCCTCGAACTCGGACATCATGCCGTTGAACCTGTCGAACGCATCGCCTTCCCACTGGGCGGCCAGCGGGCGGCGTTCCGCGACCAGATCCTCCACCACACCACGGAGGTCATTGGCAGCCTTGCGCCATTGGGTGGCGGTCTCGGCGAGGAGCTCGTTGTCCCCGCTGACTTGCTCCAGGAGCTCGTCCAGATTGAACTGCTTGATGATGCCCCGAATGATCTCATCGAGGACACCGGCCAGTGGATTGCTCCAGTCCAACGTGAAATTGATCCGGCCCAGAGCGTCGCTTGCTGCCTGCCCCACGCCCATCAGCGGCCCCCGCCCACGATGTCCCTGTTCTCGTTCTCCACGGCCTCATAGGAATCCGCGGAATCTCTCAGCGCCTCGGCTGTCGAATGCAGAGTCTCCACGGCGTCCTGGAGATCTTTCCCCGACTCCTGGCGCTGAGTGTCGTAATCCGCCTTCAGGTCATCCGACTGAGGCAGCTTGCCGAACGCCTGCTGCGCGAGTTCCAGTCGCTGCGTTCGGGACCGGATGGCCTCGATCCGACCGGCTGCGGCCTCCACCGCCTTCACATAGGCATGCAGGGCACTCTGCTCGACATTGAACCCCCCGCTCATACATGTCCCCTCGTCGGTCTGGTCGCTTGGATGATAGCGACGAGTTCACCGACAACCGCGAGATCTACTCAATTTTTCACTCGGTCAGGAGGGTAGAACAGGGCTCGCCGGCCGCCCGAGTGGCCAGATTTGATCGCGGAATTCAAGGTCAGTACGTGTGACCGGCCCAACCCTTCTTCTCTGTAGAAGTCCCCGCCTCGTTCTCTGCCGAAGTTGACGGGTTGACGTCGGAGGCGTCTGGGCAGCGACTCGCGGGGACGGACGGCCCCGCCAACGCCTGCGCGTCACCGACTCCGATGCGCGGGGCCGCCTCGGGCGGGGGCCAGAGTGACGCCGCCCCGGTCACGACCTGTTTTCGACCCTCACGCCCCTGCTTGATCCACCGCACGCCGTTCCCCATAGTCGGGGGGAACGGATCGATCTTCTTCCCGACAGAGAGGGCGGCCCCATGCCCGGCGAGCACCCCGAGTTGTACGAGATCCGCGACGAGCGGTTCCGCACCGGCCGGTGCGCCGCCGGTGACTCGCGGCTGGAGAAGCTCTATGACGGCTGCCGCTGGGCCGAGGGGCCGCTCTACGTCCCGGCCGGGCGGTACGTCGTATGGAGCGACATCCCCAACGACCGCCTCCTGCGCTGGGACGAGACCACCGGCGCGGTCGGCGTCTTCCGCGCGCCCGCCGGTCACCCCAACGGCAACACCCTGGACACCGAGGGGCGCCTGGTCACCTGTGAGCAGGGCAACCGCCGCGTCACCCGCACCGAGCACGACGGCACGATCACCGTGCTCGCCGACCGCTTCCAGGGCAAGCGGCTCAACAGCCCGAACGACGCCGCCGTGAAGTCCGACGGCTCGATCTGGTTCTCCGACCCCGACTTCGGCATCGTCTCCGACTACGAGGGGCACCGCGCAGAGAGCGAGATCGGCGCCTGCAACGTCTACCGCATCGACCCCCGCACCGGTGAGGTCACGCTGGTCGCCGACGGCTTCCAGGGCCCCAACGGCCTGGTCTTCTCCCCCGACGAGACCCGGCTGTACGTCTCCGACAGCCGCGCCAACCACATCCGCGTCTTCGACGTGCGCGACGACGGCACCCTCGGCGGTGGCGAGATCTTCGTCGAGGGCCAGCTCGGCAAGTTCGACAACATCCGCTTCGACGACGCCGGCCGGCTGTGGGCCGCCGCCATGGAGGGCGGCGTGCACTGTTACGACCCCGACGGCACCCTCCTCGGCCGTCTCCTGGTCCCCGGCACCGTCGCCAACATCCGCTTCGGCGGCGCCAAGCGCAACCGCCTGTTCATCGCCGCCGACACCGCCCTGTACTCCCTGACGATGTCCGTCACCGGCACCCCCGCCCTGCCGTCCGCCGCCCGTCCGTAGACCGGCCGGGCCGGCCCGCGGCGAGCGGACCGGCCTCCAACGCGACGCCAGTGGCTGGCCGGGCGCCCGGCCAGCCACCCCTCGGCTACAGGTACGGGCGGGTGAGCAGCTCGATCAGGTGGCCGGCGGGGTCCTTGAAGTACACCCCTCGGCCACCGTGTTCCGTGTTGATCTCATCGGGGCGGCGCATCCGCGGGTCGGCCCAGTGCTCGATGCCGCGATCACACAGCCGCCGACAGGCCCGGTCGAACAGGTCGTCGTCGACCAGGAACGCGTAATGCTGCATCTGGATCTCCACCGGCGGCTCGGCGAACTGGAGCAGCACCCCGTCGGCGAGCTGGATGTTGGTGAACGGCCCCCAGGACGGCGCTTCCGGCAGTTCCAGAAGCTCCCGGTAGAACCGGGCCGACTCGTCACGATCCTCGGCGGCGATGATCGTGTGGTTGAACGTGACTGTCATGCGACTGACCTCGCTGTTGCTCGACACGGAAAAGGGGCTCGCAGTGCGCGAGCGCCGGGAGGTCCGCGTGTCGAACAGGGGTGCCTTCTGCGCACCCGCCGCGCGATCAGCCTGCCACCGGGTGGCCGATCCGTGTGTGGCGCAGCGCCGGTCCGGTGTTCACGTCGGCGACGTTACGTGATCTCGCAGGCTGCGACAACAGCGCGGCGACCGGCTGCCGGGTGGCCCGTCACGCCGCCCTGGCCGGGTACGAGGTCACTGCCGGTTCGGGGACGCGGCCGCCCTGGCGTCGCAGGTCGCCCGCAGCCCGCGTGGTGGCGGTTCGACGAGCGATGCCCAGTACCCGTGGGCCACTTCCGACGGAAGGGGGCGTATCTTCCGATGGATCGGTCGATAGGTCGTCGAGCAGGGCCGGCGTCGCCGCGTCGGCCGGGAGGGCCCGCCTGTGCTCAGGGTCGTCAACGAGGTCGGTACCGTGCCTTCCCGCACCGCCGTCCCGGCCATGGTCTTCAAGCCCGCCGAGTCCACCCGGCAGCGGTGGCGGGCGGTGAACACGCCCCTCCACGTCGCCCTCGTCCGCGCCGGAGCGTGCCTCAGACGCGGCCCGCTCGCCGAGCGCCCCGAGGCGGCCGCGGCATGAGCACCCTCGCGGCCCAGGCCCTCGCCACCCGGCGCCTCGACCTGCTGCCGCTGCGGGTCGAGCACGCCGCGGGGATGGCCACCGTGCTGTCCGATCCGGCCCTGCACACTTTCACCGGCGGCGCTCCCGACACCCCGCAAGCCCTGCGCTCGCGCTACCGGCGCATGACCGCCGGCTCTCCGGATCCGGCCGTGTCCTGGCTGAACTGGGTGATCCTGCTCCGTGAAGAGTCCTGCCTGACGGGCACCGTCCAGGCGACGGTCAGCCCCTCCGGCCACGAACTCGTCGCCGAGATCGCCTGGGTGGTGGGAACCGCGTGGCAGAGAAGGGGCATCGCCACCGAAGCAGCCCGAGGACTCGTCGCCTGGCTGGGCCGCCAGCGGGTGCACACCGTCGTCGCCCATATCCACCCCGGCCATCGGGCCTCCGCTGCCGTCGCCACCGCCGCCGGGCTCACGCCCACCGGCGCATGGCACGACGGCGAGATCCGGTGGCACCGGAGCATCGGGCGATGACCTCGACGCTCCACCGGTCCTGAGTACGACCCCGGTTCTCCACCCGGTGATCACCTCCGAGATGCGGTGGTGGAGGCGGTCTGCCGCCCCCGGCGGCACGCCCATCACCCGGGCGGCCTCGTGAGACGAGCCGCCACCGGCCGGCGCCTCCCGCGACGAGACCGTGCGTTCCGGGCCGCCCGGGTCGGTCGGGTCGGTCGGGCCGGCCGGGCCGGCCGGGTCAGCCGGCAGTCGGCAGTCGGCAGTCGGCGGTCGGCGGTCGGCGGTCGGCATCACGATCTGGTTTCGGCCACCCTCGCCCCCTTGTCTTCGTTCGTGTAATCGTTTCCAATCCTTCGTGTAATCGATTCCACAAGGAGGTGGAAACGGCGATGGCGAGCATCAAGGACGTCGCCGCCGCGGCGGGGGTCTCCGTCGCGACGGTGTCGCGTGCCCTGAACGGTCATCCGTCGGTCAGTGCCGCCGCCCGGGCGCGGGTGCTGGCCGCCGTCGAGGAGCTGGGGTACCGGCCCAACGCCGTCGCCCGGTCGCTGCGCACCGACACCACCCGCACCCTCGGGCTGGTCATCAGCGACGTCATGAACCCCTACTTCACCGAGCTGGCCCGGTCCGTGGAGGAGGAGGCCCGCGCGCTCGGGTACAGCGTCATCATCGGCAACGCCGACGAGCGGCCCGACCTCCAGGACCACCACGTCACCACCCTGCTGGACCGGCGGATCGACGGGCTGCTGGTCTCCCCCACCGACGGCGGCTCGCCGCGGATGCTGGAGGCCGCGCGGGCCGGGACGCCGATGGTGTTCGTGGACCGCTGGATCCCGGGCGTCGACGTGCCCGTGGTGCGGTCGGACGGGCGGGCGGCCGTGCGGGACCTCGTGGCGCATCTGCACGGCCTCGGGCACCGGCGGCTGGCGATCATCGCCGGGCCGGCGGCGACCACGACCGGGCGGGAGCGCGTGGACGCCTTCCGGGAGGCGCTCGCCGCTTTCGGGCTGGAGCTGCCCGCCGCCTACATCGGGCAGGGCGACTTCCAGGCGGCCAGCGGGCGCCGGGTCACCGAGGGCTTCCTCGACCTGCCCGAGCCGCCCGAGGTCGTCTTCGCCGCCGACAACCTGATGGCGCTCGGCGCCCTGGACGCCGTACGCGCGCGCGGGCTGCGGGTCCCCCGCGACCTCGCGCTCGCCGCGTTCGACGACATCCCCTGGTTCGTGCACACCGATCCGCCCGTCACCGCCGTCGCCCAGCCCACGGGCGAGCTCGGACGCGCCGCCGTGCGCGCCCTGGTCGACCGGATCGAGGGCCGGACGGCCGAGTCCGTCACGCTGCCCGCCCGGCTCGTCGTGCGCCGCTCGTGCGGCGAACCGGAAACCCCGCAGTCCCCCTCCCCCGTACGAAGGAGTACGACGTGAGCAACGCGGACGAGTTGCTGCGCATCGAGGGCATCCGCAAGACCTTCCCCGGCGTGGTCGCGCTCGACGGCGTCGACTTCGATCTGCGCCGCGGCGAGGTCCATGTGCTGCTCGGCGAGAACGGCGCGGGCAAGAGCACGCTCATCAAGATGCTCTCCGGCGCCTACACCCCCGACGCGGGCCGGATCCTCGCGGACGGCCGGGAGGTACGCATCGGCGGGGCGCAGGACTCCGAGCGCCTCGGGATCGCCACCATCTACCAGGAGTTCAACCTCGTCCCCGACCTCACGGTCGCCGAGAACATCTTCCTGGGACGGCAGCCGCGCCGCTTCGGGATGATCGACCGCAAGCGGATGGAGGCCGACGCCGAGGTGCTGCTCGCGCGCGTGGGCGTCGACGTGTCGCCCCGCGCGCGAGTGCGCGAACTCGGGATCGCCCGGCTCCAGATGGTCGAGATCGCCAAGGCGCTCAGCCTGGACGCACGCGTGCTGATCATGGACGAGCCGACCGCCGTGCTCACCTCCGAGGAGGTGGACAGGCTCTTCGCCATCGTGCGGCGGCTGCGCGCCGAGGGCGTCGGGATCGTCTTCATCACCCATCACCTGGAGGAGATCGCCGCGCTCGGCGACCGCGTCACCGTCATCCGGGACGGCCGGAGCGTCGGGCAGGTCCCGGCCTCCACGCCCGAGGACGAGCTGGTGCGGCTCATGGTGGGGCGCTCGATCGAGCAGCAGTACCCGCGTGAGCGGCCCGAGACCGGCACGGCGCTGCTGAAGGTCGAGGGGCTGACCCGCGACGGCGTCTTCCACGACGTGAGCTTCGAGGTGCGCGCCGGTGAGGTCGTCGGCATCGCGGGGCTGGTCGGTGCCGGGCGTACGGAGGTGGCGCGGGCCGTGTTCGGCGCCGACCCCTACGACGCGGGCAGCGTGCGGGTCGGGGACGTGCCCCTGCGGCGGCACGACGTGAACGCCGCCATGGCGGCCGGGATCGGGCTGGTGCCCGAGGACCGCAAGGGCCAGGGGCTCGTGCTGGACGCGTCCGTGGAGGAGAACCTCGGGCTGGTCACCCTCCGCTCGGCCACCCGCGCGGGGCTCGTCGACCTGAAGCGGCAGCGCGAGGCCGCGGCCCGGATCGCCGGGCAGCTCGGCGTGCGGATGGCGGGCCTGGGCCAGCACGTGCGCACGCTCTCCGGCGGCAACCAGCAGAAGGTCGTCATCGGCAAGTGGCTGCTGGCCGACACCAGGGTGCTGATCCTCGACGAGCCGACGCGCGGCATCGACGTCGGCGCCAAGGTCGAGATCTACCAGCTCGTCAACGAGCTAACCGCGCAGGGCGCCGCCGTCCTGATGATCTCCAGCGACCTGCCCGAGGTGCTCGGCATGAGCGACCGGGTGCTGGTCATGGCGCAGGGCCGGATCGCCGGCGAACTCGCCGCCGGCGATGCCACGCAGGACGCCGTGATGGCGCTCGCCGTCAGCACCCCCGCCGGCAGCACGAACCACAGCAACGGAACGGAGGCCCCCGGTGGCCACTGACACGCTCAAGAGCAGGCCGGGCGCCGCCGGCGGGCTGCGCCGCCTGCTGCTCGACAACGGCGCGCTGACCGCGCTCGTCGTCCTCGTCATCGCCATGTCGGCGCTGTCCGGGGACTTCCTGACCGCCGACAACCTGCTCAACGTCGGCGTCCAGGCCGCCGTGACCGCGATCCTCGCCTTCGGTGTCACCTTCGTGATCGTCTCCGCGGGGATCGACCTGTCGGTCGGGTCGGTCGCCGCCCTGTCGGCCACCGTGCTGGCGTGGAGCGCCACCGAGGCCGGGGTGCCGGTCGCCCTCGCGGTCGTCCTCGCGGTCGCGACGGGCGTCGCGTGCGGCCTGGTGAACGGTTTCCTCATCTCCTACGGCAAGCTGCCGCCGTTCATCGCGACGCTGGCCATGCTGTCGGTGGCCCGCGGTCTGTCGCTGGTCGTCTCGCAGGGCTCGCCCATCGCGTTCCCCGACTCCGTCTCGCACCTCGGCGACACGCTCGGCGGCTGGCTGCCGGTGCCGGTGCTGGTGATGGTCGCCATGGGGCTGATCACGGCCCTGGTGCTGGGCCGGACCTACATCGGCCGCTCCATGTACGCGATCGGCGGCAACGAGGAGGCGGCCCGCCTGTCCGGGCTGCGGGTCAAGCGGCACAAGCTCGCCATCTACGCGCTGTCGGGGCTGTTCGCCGCCGCCGCGGGCATCGTGCTCGCCGCCCGGCTCTCCTCCGCGCAGCCGCAGGCCGCGCAGGGCTACGAGCTGGACGCGATCGCCGCGGTCGTCATCGGCGGCGCCTCGCTGGCGGGCGGCACCGGCAAGGCGTCGGGCACGCTGATCGGCGCGCTGATCCTGGCGGTGCTGCGCAACGGCCTCAACCTGCTGTCCGTCTCCGCGTTCTGGCAGCAGGTCGTCATCGGTGTGGTGATCGCGCTGGCGGTGCTGCTGGACACCGTGCGCCGCAAGGCCGGGGCGACGCCGGCCGCGGCCGGCACCGGGCAGGGCGGCCGGGGCAGGCAGGCGGTGACGTACGTCGTCGCGGCCGTCGTCGCGGTGGCGGTCGTCGGCGCCACGTCCCTGCTGCACGGCGGGGACCCCGCGGGCAAGGAGCGCAAGATCGGCCTGTCGCTGTCGACGCTGAACAACCCGTTCTTCGTCCAGATCCGGGCCGGTGCCGAGCAGGAGGCCGAGAAGCGGGGCGTCGACCTGACCGTCACCGACGCGCAGAACGACGCCTCGCAGCAGGCCAACCAGCTGCAGAACTTCACCAGCGAGGGCCTGGGCGCGATCGTCGTCAACCCGGTGGACTCCGACGCCGCCGGCCCCTCGGTGCGGTCGGCCAACAAGGCGGACATCCCCGTCATCGCCGTGGACCGCGGCGTCGGCAAGGCGGACACCGCCGCGCTGGTCGCCTCCGACAACGTCGAGGGCGGGCGCATGGGCGCCCGGGCGCTGGCCGAGAAGCTCGGCGGCAAGGGCACCATCGTGATCCTCCAGGGCCAGGCCGGCACCTCCGCCAGCCGCGAGCGCGGCGCCGGGTTCGCCGAGGGTCTCAGGGCTTATCCGGGGATCGAGGTGGTCGCCAAGCAGCCCGCCGACTTCGACCGCACCAAGGGGCTGGACGTGATGACCAACCTGCTCCAGGCCCACCCGGACATCGACGGTGTCTTCGCCGAGAACGACGAGATGGCCCTCGGCGCGATCAAGGCGCTCGGGGCCAAGGCCGGCCGGTCGGTCCAGGTCGTCGGTTTCGACGGCACGCCGGACGGGCTGAAGGCGGTCGAGGCGGGCACGCTGTACGCCTCCGTGGCGCAGGTGCCCAAGGAGCTGGGCAGGATCGCCGTGGACAACGCGCTGCGCGCCGCCGACGGCGAGCGGGTCGAGGAACTGGTGAAGGTGCCGGTGAAGGTGGTCACCAAGGAGAACGTGGCCGGCTTCGGCGGCTGACGGCGGCGCGCGGGCGCCGCCGGCCGGGACGGACGCGAAGATGCGGGGAGAGGGTTCATGAACGACTACGACCTCCTGGTCGTGGGGTCGGCCAACGCCGACCTGGTGATCGGCGTGGAACGGCGGCCGGGTCCGGGCGAGACGGTGCTCGGCTCGGACCTGGCCGTCCACCCGGGCGGCAAGGGCGCGAACCAGGCGGTCGCCGCCGCCCGGCTTGGTGCCCGCACGGCCCTGCTGGCCCGGGTCGGCGCCGACGACCACGGGCGGCTGCTGCTGGAGTCGCAGCGGGCGGCCGGGGTGGACACCGTGGGTGTCCTGGTGGGCGGCGCCCCGACCGGCGTCGCGCTGATCACGGTGGACCCCTCCGGGGACAACAGCATCGTGGTCTCGCCGGGCGCCAACGCGCGGCTCGGCCCCGAGGACGTCCGCGCGGCCGGCAGCCTCCTCCACGCCTCCCGGGTGGTCTCGGCGCAACTGGAGATCCCGCTGGAGACGGTCGTGGAGATCGTACGGAACCTGCCGCCGGACAGCCGTTTCGTCCTCAACCCGTCGCCGCCGCGCCCCCTGCCGGGCGAGGTGCTGGCGGCCTGCGACCCGCTGATCGTCAACGAGCACGAGGCCCGGGTGATCCTCGGCGACGCCTGTGTGAGCGGGGAGCCGGAGGACTGGGCGCGGATCCTGCTGGCGAAGGGGCCCCGCTCGGTGGTGGTGACCCTGGGCGCCCAGGGTGCGCTGGTGGCCTCGGCCGAGGGGGTCGTACGGGTCCCGTCCGTGAGGGTGGACGCCGTCGACACGACGGGCGCGGGGGACGCCTTCACCGCGGCGCTGGCGTGGCGGCTCGGCACCGGCTGGGATCTGGTCCGGGCGGCGGCGTACGCGGCCCGGGTCGGCGCGGTGGCCGTCACCAGGCCGGGGGCGCAGGCGTCGTATCCGACGGCGGCCGAGGTGGACGCCCTGGACGGCGGGCGTCCGGGGGCCGCGGCCGAGGGGGCGCGGTGAAGAAGGCCGGCATCCTCAACCGCCACCTGTGCGGCGCGCTGGCCGAACTGGGCCACGGGGACGGGGTGCTGGTGTGCGACGCGGGCATGCCCGTCCCGGACGGCCCGCGCCTGGTGGACCTGGCGTTCCGGGCCGGGGTCCCGTCGTTCGCCGAGGTGCTGGACGGGCTGCTGGCCGAGCTGGTGGTGGAGGGCGCGACGGCGGCCGCGGAGGTACGGGAGGCCAATCCCGGTGCGGCGGCGCTGCTCGGCGGGCTCTTCCCGGGTCTCGAACTGGTCCCGCACGAGCGGCTGAAGGAGCTGTCCCGCCGGGCCCGGCTCGTGGTGCGGACCGGCGAGGCCCGGCCGTACGCGAACGTCCTGCTGCGGTGCGGGGTCTTCTTCTGACCACCGGCGCTCCGGGCGGACCCGGCCGCGTACTTCGGGAGGAGCCGGCCGCGTACTCGGGGATGGCCCGGTCCGCGTACTTCGGGAGGACCCGGTCTGCCGACCGAGTCCTCCCGGGTCTCCCCCTCCGTCAGAAGCCCCTCCCCCGGTT
>NZ_WYCT01000867.1 GCF_011008945.1 Streptomyces harenosi | reverse complement strand
ACATAGAAATTTGCAAATATAAATACGGATCTGAATGTGGCAGACCCGTTGACTAAAACTTCTCTCACAAGCAAAACATGATCACTCCTTAATACTCTTTGGGTGTTTATGACATGGCGATGTGAACTAGATTATTGACTCTAGTAAAACTCTTTGGGTATTGGTCACATGGCGATGTGAACTATGGGTGTTAAATCACATTGTGATGTGAACTAGATTATTGACTCTAGTGCAAGTGGGAGACTAAAGGAAATATTCCCTAGAGGCAATAATAAGGTTGTTATTTTATATTTCCATATTCATGATAAATGTTTATTATTCATGCTAGAATTGTATTGATCGGAAACCTTGATACACGTGTGAATACATAGACAAACACTATGTCCCTAGTGAGCCTTTAGTTGACTAGCTCGTTGATCAAAGATGGTTAAGGTTTCCTAACC
>NZ_WYCT01000866.1 GCF_011008945.1 Streptomyces harenosi | reverse complement strand
AATGACCACCTTGCGGATGCGCCCTGCAGGCGTGCTCTGGGTATCCAACACGGTGCCCTCTCTCAACGGTTGAGCCTGCCCAGCAGCATCGCGCGCATGCGGCGGGCGCGCTGCTCGTCGAACGGTGCCAGATCCCCGCGCGCCGTCTCAGGCAGGTGCTGACCGGCGCGCTCGCCGGGGCCGAATACGTAGTAACGGAAGAGCCCTTCCCAGGCCTGCTTCTCACGCGCTGGCAGGTCGCGCACGGACCACATCGCGTGCTGCAGCGCCGCCAGCGGCGACCCCAGCCAGGCCGGTGAGCTTCGCCACCAGTAGTTCACCAGCACGTTGAACGGTTCCAGGCTGCGTACATGGTGCCACCACATGCTGGGAATGAAGATCGCATCGCCGGGCCCAAGTACCGCGCTGCGTGCATGCGCCAGCGCCTCGCGGAAACGTGGATGC
>NZ_WYCT01000865.1 GCF_011008945.1 Streptomyces harenosi | reverse complement strand
CTACCTGAGCGCGCGCTTCAGTGCGCCCATCGAGCTTGGCGGCCTGGCAACGGCTGATCCGCTGGATCCGGCTGTGCGGCGCTGGTGGCGCGACAAGGTCGATGAGATCCATGCGCGCATTCCGGATTTCGGCGGTTTCCTGGTCAAGGCGAACTCGGAGGGGCAACCCGGCCCGCAGGATTACGGTCGTTCCCATGCCGACGGCGCCAACCTGCTGGCCGAGGCACTGGCGCCCTACAACGGCGTAGTGATGTGGCGCGCCTTCGTGTACTCGCACCAGGTTCCCGAAGATCGCGCCAAGCAGGCGTACAGCGAGTTTGTCGGGCTGGACGGTGCCTTCCGCCCCAACGTGATCGTGCAGGTGAAGAACGGTCCCATCGACTTCCAGCCGCGCGAGCCGTTCCATCCGCTGTTCGGCGCCATGCCACGCACGCCGCTGATGAT
>NZ_WYCT01000864.1 GCF_011008945.1 Streptomyces harenosi | reverse complement strand
GGCCGGAGTCGCGCAGCCAGGTATCGTCGTAGGCCGCCGTGGTGAAGTGGACCTTGTCCATGTCGATGCGGTTGGAGCGCAGTCGCATCTCGGCGTAGGTCTCCACATCGTCGTCGGCCACGCAGATCAGCACTGGCTGGAAGCGGGTGATGGCCGCGACCAGGGCGATGTAGGTCTCTTCCACCTGGCCCAGGCGGTCAGCCCAGTCGGTATCGGCGGTGGGCCAGGCAATCAGGACGCCGCTCTGGGCTTCCCACTCGGCAGGAAAACGAAGGGTCTGGTTCATGGTCTCGCTACACAGGCCCGCCCACGGCGGGTAATGGGATCAACGGATCGGCGGTTTCGGGCCGATTTCGTTCGGGTCCGCCTGGTTGGCCACCACGTCGATCACCTTCTGCTTCTCGAAGTAGACGGTGAACTGCGGGTACACCCAGCGGTTGATGG
>NZ_WYCT01000863.1 GCF_011008945.1 Streptomyces harenosi | reverse complement strand
GCTCAGTACTGGGCGCTGAGGGTCAGGCCCGAGAAGGTGCTGTACGCCTTCACCCGCACATACCAGGTGCCGGCGGCAGGGCTGTTGATGGTGCAGGTCTCGCTGTTGCCGCTCAGGTACGGACGGCAGGTGTAGGTGGTATCGGTCGGGGCACTGCCCTGGCGCACGTACAGGTCGGCATCACCGCTGCCGCCACTGATTGCCACGCGCAGCTGGGTGCTGCCGGCCGGGACGGCGACGGTGTAGTTCAGCTCGGCACCGGTCGCGGCGCCCAGGCCGGTCACCGGCACATTGTTCTGCAGCACGTTGCCACCCGGGTTCGGGTTGCCACCGCCGTTGATCGCTGCGGTGACCGCCGCGTTGGCGTCGATGATGCCGGCGCCGCAGCCCCCCGAGCAGGCGCCCGGCAGCGGGCGTGCGGTGCTCTTGATGATGCTCTCGACC
>NZ_WYCT01000862.1 GCF_011008945.1 Streptomyces harenosi | reverse complement strand
CGCGCGACAGGGGCACCGCCGAGCGGTTTCGCCAGGCGCCGGCTGGGCAGGTTCTGCTCGGCACCGGGTGTCGTCAGGGCATATGTCGCGCGTTGTCGCCGTCACTGGGCATAGCCTTGCCCGGCACGCGGATGCAGTTCAAGCGGAAAAGGTTTGCATGACCAACGGGAGATCCGATGGCAGATGAAACTGGCCAGCATGCAGCGAACCGCAGGACGCTCACTGACACGGAGATCGCATGTTCCCACGCCTGGCCAGTTTCCTCATCCTGGGCCTGTGCAGCAGCGGCGCCTTCGCTGCCGACGCCACCTACCGCCCCAGCTTCCATCCCGACCAGCTGAAGGGCCCGCCTGCCGGGCGCCCGAACGAAGTGCTGGTACTGGGCACCCCCCACTTGTCCGGCCTGCCCAAGTCCTTCCAGCCCGCCTTGCTTGAACCGTTGCTGC
>NZ_WYCT01000861.1 GCF_011008945.1 Streptomyces harenosi | reverse complement strand
GATGACCGCCTACCTGCAGGACCGCAGCATCGACTGGGCACGCTCGGGCATGGTCGGTGACCGCATCACCGACCTGCAGTTTGCCGCCAACCTCAACATCCGTGGTTTCCAGCTGCGCACCGCGCAGTTTGGTGGGGAGTGGGACTGGCCGGGCATCGCCCATGCGCTGGCCGACGCGCCGCGCACCGCCGTTGTCCAGCGCAACACCAAAGAAACGAAGATCCGCGTTGAGCTGGACCTGGACCGCGCGGGTGATGCACGCATTGCCACCGGCCTGCCGTTCTTCGACCACATGCTGGAGCAGATCGGCAAGCACGGCGGCTTCGCGCTGGACATCCAGGCCGAGGGTGACCTGCACATCGACGAGCACCACACCATCGAGGACACCGGGCTGGCCCTGGGCCAGGCCCTGCGCGAGGCGTTGGGCGACAAGCGCGGCATTGGCC
>NZ_WYCT01000860.1 GCF_011008945.1 Streptomyces harenosi | reverse complement strand
GTGGGGATCGCTGGGGCGCATGCCGCCGAACCGATCGACATCAACCGCGCCGATGCCCAGGCGCTGCAGCAGGGATTGACGATGGTCGGAGCCGCCAAGGCCGAGGCGATCGTCGAGCACCGGCGCAGACACGGCCCGTTTCATCGCGTCGAGGACCTGACGCAGGTGAAGGGAATAGGGAAAGCGATCGTCGAACGGAATCGACAGCGGATCACCGTAGGCAACAGGTTGTTGCCGGCGGATCCGGTACCCGGATCGGTACCGGTGCGGACCGTACCCAGGCGCTGACAGCAGGAATCGTCGGAACCGGCAGGAGGCTGGTTCACCGGTCACGGACAGGAAGGCCGTGACCACCGACCGCCGCAGGACGCGGCACCAATCACCAGGATGGTGGCATCACAGACCTGTGGAAGGGGCTGAGATACAAACAGGACAGACGCGGCCGC
>NZ_WYCT01000859.1 GCF_011008945.1 Streptomyces harenosi | reverse complement strand
GCTCGGGCTTGCGCTCGGCGCGGGTATCCCGGCGCTCGTGCCCGGACTCGTAGCGCTGATCGCCAGCGCCTCGATCGTCGGTGTGGCATTCATGGCGTTCCAGGTGGCCGTGCAGAATGCGACCGGCGAGCTCGGTGGCGCCACTGCCCGCGTCCGCAACTTCAGCTTGCTGGCACTCGGCAATTCCTTTTCGGGCCTGCTGGGGCCGCTGATCGCCGGATTCACGATCGACCACGCCGGATTCACCGCCTCCTTTGCCGTCCTGGCGGCGCTTCCGCTATTGCCGGCCGCATTGCTTGGTGCAGGCAAGTTCGCGTTGCCGGGTCCCCACGCGGCGCGGGCGGCTGTGCGCGGCGGCAGCGCGTTCGAGCTGCTCGCGCATCGCAGTCTGCGGCGCGTGTTCGCCATCAATGTGCTGCTGACGATGGGGTGGGACCTGCACACCAT
>NZ_WYCT01000858.1 GCF_011008945.1 Streptomyces harenosi | reverse complement strand
GTGCATCGCTCTGCCGGTAGCCACGTTGCAGCTGCACGCGGCGGCCGGCGAAGGTGTTCGGTTCGGCCAGGGGCTGCAGCGTGGACGGCGCCAGCAATCCACGCAGCGCCTGCGCGTCATCGGCGCGGGTGCCGATGCCATCACCGCTGGCACGCAGGATCGCACTGAGTACGTCGCCGGCTTCCACCGACGGCAGCTGGTCGGGATCGCCGAGCAGGATCAGCCGCGTGCCGCTGGCGATCGCGTCAACCAGCTTGGCCATCATCGGCAGATCGATCATCGAGGCTTCGTCGACCACCACCACGTCCACCGGCAGCGGATTGTCGGCGTGGTGGCGGAAGCGCGGCGAATCCGGGATCACGCCGAGCAGGCGATGCAGGGTGGTGCCGGAACTGGGCAGTGCCGCGCACAGCGCCGGGTCCACGCCGTGCTCCTGCAGGCGCTGCA
>NZ_WYCT01000085.1 GCF_011008945.1 Streptomyces harenosi | reverse complement strand
GTCCGGGCCCCCGGACTCCCCCGACCCCGCAGCCGTACCTGCCGAGAGGGCTGAGAAGAAGTGACTCTCGCCGCCGCACCCGATCTCGCCGCCGCGACCGAGCTGGCCGCCGCGACCAACGAGAGCCTCGCGAACATCAGCAATGTGCTGATCTACTCCGCGATGGCCGTCTACACCCTGGCCTTCCTCGCCTACATCGCGGAGTGGCTCTTCGGCAGCCGCAGCAAGGTCGGCCGCACCGCCGCCGCGCTCACCGCGCCCGCCCGGTCCGAGGCCCCGGCCGTGACCGTGCAGAAGGCCGGCTCCACCGCCGTACTGGAGCGGCCCCAGGTCGTGGTGCGCACCGCGCCCGGCGCCCGGGACGTGCCGGACGGGCCGGGCGCCCACGGCGGGACCGAGAAGGGCGACCTCTACGGGCGGATCGCCATCTCCCTCACCGTGCTCGGCTTCCTCATGGAGTTCGGCGGCGTGCTCACGCGGGCCCTGTCGGTGCGGCGGGCGCCGTGGGGCAACATGTACGAGTTCAACATCACCTTCACCACGGTCGCCGTCGGTGTGTACCTCGCCCTGCTCGTCCTGAAGAAGAACGTCCGCTGGCTCGGCCTGCCGCTGACCACCACGGTCCTGCTCGACCTCGGCCTCGCCGTCACCGTCCTGTACACCGCCAGCGACCAGCTCGTGCCCGCGCTCCACTCGTACTGGCTGTACATCCACGTCTCCACGGCGATCTTCTGCGGCGCGGTCTTCTACGTCGGCGCGGTGGCCACGATCCTCTACCTGTTCAAGGACAACTTCGAGACCAAGCTCGCCTCCGGCGGCACCCCGGGCCGGTTCGCCAGCTCCGTGCTGGACCGGCTGCCCGCCGCCGCCTCCCTGGACAAGTTCGCCTACCGCGTCAACGCGGCCGTCTTCCCGCTGTGGACGTTCACGATCATCGCGGGCGCCATCTGGGCGGGCGACGCCTGGGGCCGCTACTGGGGCTGGGACCCCAAGGAGGTCTGGTCCTTCATCACCTGGGTCGCCTACGCCGGCTACCTGCACGCCCGCGCCACCGCCGGCTGGAAGGGCCGCAAGGCCGCCTACCTGGCGCTGGTGGCCTTCGGCTGCTGGCTGTTCAACTACTACGGCGTGAACATCTTCGTCTCCGGCAAGCACTCCTACGCCGACGTCGGCCTCGGGGCGCTCCAGACCGTGGGGTTCTGAACGCCCCCGCCTGAAAGGCCGGTTCCGGTGACCTGGGTCACGGGAACCGGCCTTCGTCGTGCGGACAGGCAAGGAGACGTGGACACGAATCTGCGGAAACGCATCCGCGCGGGGGACCACGACGCCTTCGGGGAACTCTTCGACGCCTACGCCCGCTCCGTCTACAACCACGCCTTCCGGCTCACGGGGGAGTGGGCGGCGGCCGAGGACGTCGTCTCGCTGACCTTCCTGGACGCCTGGCGGTTACGAGAGCGGCTCGACGCGGAGGGCGGGTCGGTCCGGCCCTGGCTGCTGGGCATCGCCACCAACGTCACGCGCAACACCCGCCGCGCCGCCCGGAGACACGCCGCCGCCGTCGCCCGGCTGCCCCGCGACACCACCGTGCGCGACCACGCCGACGAGGTGGCCGGCCGGGTGGACGACGCCGCGCAACTGACCGCCGTACGGACCGCGCTGGCCCGGCTGCGGCGGGCCGAGCGGGAGGTGCTGGCGCTGTGCGTGTGGTCGGGGCTGGACTACCGGGCGGCGGCGGAGGCGCTGGGGGTGCCGGTGGGGACCGTACGGTCGCGGCTGTCGCGAGCCCGGGAAAAGCTCGCGAAACATATGGAACCGCCTTCGGGGCGCGGACAGATGAACGGTGACCGCACCACCGCGGTCGGGCCCATCAGGGAGGGAAACCGATGAACCAGCTTCCCGAACGAGACCTTCCGCCGGGCCGTCACCGACTCCTCAAGGAGCATCTGATGACCGAGATCCGGCACACCGGCGACGCCCCCGCCCGTCCCCGCCGCAGGTGGCTGCGCCCCGCCCTGGTGGCGGGCACGGTGGCCGCCGTCACCGCCGTGGCACTGACCGTGGCGGTGCCGTCCGGCGGCGACGCGCCCGCGCCGCCGTCCAGGGCGACGGTCGCGCTGCTGGAGGACATCGCGCTGGCGGCCGAGCACCGGGACGGGCGGTACGGCGAGATCCGGGACGACCAGTTCGTGTACATCGACAGCAAGGTCTCGTACTCCCGGACCGGGGAGGGGATGAAGACGAAGATCCCGCCACTGCACCGGCAGGAGATCTGGGTCACGGTGGACGGCGACCACACCGGGCTGAAGCTGGAGGAGGGGGAGGAGCCGATGCGGCTCGAGCCCGAGGTCAGGCGCGGCGGGCCCGGATGGGAGGTCTCCTCCTTCTACCGGCACCTGGAGACGCTGCCCACCGACCCCGACGCCATGTACGACTACCTGCGCGAGACCGCCCCCGAGTACAGCGACCAGGAACCCGACCAGGCCATGTTCGTCCTGGCCGGTGACCTGATGCGCGACGCGATCGTGCCGCCCGCTCAGGCTGCCGCGCTCTTCCGCGCGGTGGCCAGGATCCCCGGGGTGACGATCGTCGAGGACGCGGTCGACGCCGCCGGACGTACGGGTGTCGCGATCACCCGGGAGGATCCGGACAACCCCACCCGGGACGAGTGGATCTTCGACGAGAAGACCCATGAGTTCCTGGGCGAGCGGAGCGTGGCCAGTGAGGACCACTCGGACGTGAAGGAAGGCACCGTCACCAGCAACACCGCCGTCCTGCGCCGTGCCGTGGTGGACAAGGCGGGGCAGCGCCCCTGACCACGTGCGCATGCCCCGGCCAGGGGTGAGGCTGGTGTCATGACCGGAATGACCGGATCGAAGACCGGATCGATGGCCGGACCGAAGGCCGGGTCGAGGGCCGGGGCGCGGACCCGATCGATCGAGCAGGGCACGAGCCAGACCCACGGGAACACGCACATCCTGCACTTCCTGGTGCGGCTTCCCCGGCCCATGGAGAAGGTCTGGCCCGCGCTGGCCACCGAGGTGGGGCTCGCCGCCTGGTACACCCCGGCCGACGTGCTGGAACCCCGGCTCGGCGGCGCGGTCGAGCTGCGCGGGGTCGGGGCCGGTCGGGTCACCGCCTGGGACGTGGACCGGGTCGCCGAGTACACGGTCGAGGGCGGCGGACGCGTCCGCTTCCACCTGGAGCGGAACGGGGAGGAGGGCGCGGCGCTCCGGTTCACCCACGAGTTCCAGGACGAGCGGGAGTCCGAGCAGCGCTGGCGGGCACGGTTCGAGCGGCTCATCGAGCTGCTGGAGCCGGGCCCGTAGCGCCGTCCGTCAGCCGCCGCCGTCCCGGCCGTCCGTGCCCTGCCGGCCGGGTCCGGCCGCTCCCGGTGACCCGGCGCCGTCCGCCGCGGGCCCGGCGCCGTCCACCGACCCGTCGAGGTGGCCGAGGTAGCCGGACAGGCTCCCCGCCCCGGCCACCATGGCGCGCGTACGGGCGGTGAGCGCCTCCCCGCGCGCGGTGAGCGCCGCGCGCAGGGCCTCGCTGCCGCCCTCGCGGCGCAGCTCCTCCAGGACGGGCCGGATCCGGTCCAGCGGGTGGTGGCTGCGGCGCAGGGCGTGGACCAGACGGGCGTCGCGGACGTCGGCCGGGCCGTACACCCGGTACCCGGTGCCCGGCTCGCGGCGGGGCGTGAGGAGCGCGGCCGCCTCCCACACCCGCAGCGCGGAGGTCCGGACGCCGAGCAGGCCGGCCACCTCCCCGATGCGCAGGCCCGCGCGGGGCAGCGGCCCCGGGTCCTCCCGCGCCAGGGCCTCCAGGGCCCGGTGCGCGGCCCGCAGCGCCAGGCGCTCCTCGTGCAGGGCGGCGTGCGCGGCGTCCACGAGGGCAAGGGCGCCCGGTACGTCACCGGCGTGGACCGCCCGCATGATCTGCGCGGCGGTGACCGGCCCGTACCCCCGCAGCAGCGCCCGGAAGGCGAGCAGGGCACGGCGGTGGTCCTCGCGGAAGACGCGGTAGCCGGACGCGGTCCGGCCGGCCGGCGGCAGCACGCCGGCGTCCTCGTAGTTGCGGATCTGCTGGGTCGAGACGCCGGCCAGGCGGGCCAGGTCCACCGAGCGCAGGCGCCGCTCGTTCGTCGTCGTCATCGTCGTGCCGTCGTCATCGTCGTACCGCCGTCATCGTCGTACCGCCGTCATCGTCGTGCCGTCACCGTCGTCGTCATGCCGTCATCGTCGTCGTGCCGCCGTCGCCGGCCGGAAGGGGCCGGGTCACGGCGGGCGGTGCGGAGCGGAAGGCTGGTGGTTTACGCGATACCGGGCGGCCCGGCGGGCGCCGACACTGCGGTGACCGTTGCCCCCCACCCTTCCGTACGGAGGTGCCGATGTCCGGTCCGCTCGCACGATGTCTGGCCAGGGTCCCGAAGCGCTCCTTATGGTCATGGACGCGACGCACGGGGTTCCTCATGGGTGCCCTGCTGCTGCCGGCCGTCGGCCTGTCCGCCGTCCCCGCCGCGGCGGCCGAGGGACCGGTCGTCACCACCCGGTACGGGCAGGTGCAGGGGAAGGCGGGGGAGACCGCCCACGCCTACCTCGGCATCCCCTACGCCGCGCCCCCCACCGGCGACCGGCGGTGGAAGCCGCCGTCCCCGCCCGCGAGCTGGACCGGCGTCCGGGACGCCACCGCGCCGGGCAACCCCTGCATGCAGGGTCCCTCCTCCACCCCCTGGGGCGACCTGGCCGGGCCCGGCACGCCCAGCGAGGACTGCCTCTACCTCAACGTCCACACGCCCGCCCAGCGCTCCGTGCTCAAGCGCCCGGTGATGGTGTGGATCCACGGCGGCGGCTTCACCGTCGGCTCCGGATCGTTCTACGACGGCGGCAAGCTGGCCGCGCGCGGCGACGTGGTCACCGTCCACCTCAACTACCGCCTCGGCGCCTTCGGCTACCTCGCCCACCCGGGCCTGGCCGCCGAGTCCGCCCAGGGCGTCTCCGGCAACTACGGCCTGCTCGACCAGCAGGCCGCCCTGCGCTGGGTGCGGGAGAACATCGCCGCGTTCGGCGGCGACCCGGGCGAGGTGACGGTCTTCGGCGAGTCGGCGGGCGGCGGCAGCGTCTGCCAGCACCTGGTCTCGCCCCGCGCGCTCGGCCTGTTCGACCGGGCCATCGCCCAGTCCGGCTGCGCGTTCCCCCTGCCCACCCAGGAGTCCCAGCAGCGCAACGGCGCGGCCTGGGCGACCGCCCTGGGCTGCGCGGACGTGGCCTGCCTGCGCGCCGAGCCGGCCGGTGAGGTGCTCCGCGCCTCGCTGAGCCCCACCGCCCGCTGGGTCCCCAACGTCGACGGCAGGGTCCTGCCGCTCCAGGTGACCGAGGCGCTGGCGAGCGGGCGCTTCCACCGGGTCCCCGTCCTCCAGGGCACCACCGCCGACGAGGGCCGGCTCTCCGTGGCGACCACCTACGACCTGGCCGGCCGCCAACTGACCGCCGCCGGCTACCCGGTGGCCGTCCGCGCCCTGTACGGCGACCGGGCCGACGCGGTCCTCGCCCGCTACCCCCTGACGGACCACGGCACCCCGGCCGAGGCCCTGGGCGCGATCCTCACCGACTCCCAGTTCGCCTGCCCCCAGTCCCGCGCGGCCGGCCTGATGGCCGAACACGTCCGGTCCTACCAGTACGAGTTCGCCGACCGCCACGCCATGGACCACCTGAACCTGCCGGTCGGCTTCCCGCTCGGCGCCCCGCACGGCTCGGAGATCCGGTACGTCTTCGGCGGCGTCACCGGCACCCCCGCCCAGAACGCCCTGGCGGACCGGATGCTCGGCTACTGGGCCAACTTCGCGAAGACCGGCGTCCCGTACGCCGCCGGCGCGCCGCACTGGCCCCTCTTCCCCCAGGTCCAACGGCTCGCCCCCGAGGGCATCGCCCCGGGCAGCACGTTCCCGCAGGACCACGAGTGCGACCTGTGGGACACCCCCGCCGCGCCCACCGCGCCCGTACCGGCGGGCTCCCCGGCCCGGTAGCGCGACCACATGACGGCGGCGCGGGCGCCCCGCGCCTGCGCCGCCCCCCCGCGGACGCGGACCGGCGGGACGGCCTCAGCCGCCCTTGGGGCCCTCGTCCGGGTCCCTGTCCTCGCCCGTCTTCCCGTCCCGGTCCTCGCCCCGGTCCGTCTCCCCGGTCTTCTCCTCGCCCAGGGACTTCAGGAACTCGGGGTTGTCGTCGGGCGCGACCCACTGGCGTGACCGGCCGGCGCCGGACCGCACCCCGGACCAGCCCTCGGCGGCCGGACTGCGCCGCTTGCCGGCGATGATCCAGGAGACCGAGCCCACCAGCGGGAACAGCAGCACCAGGATCGCCCACAGCGGCTTGGGGATGTGACGGACGTCCTCGTCCTTCGTGCTGATGCAGTCGATGAACGCGTAGACGCTCAACGCCAGCGGCACGAGGAACATCAGCACCCGGAGCATGGGGCCTCTCCAGCGAAGGTCGTCGGGGCCCGGGGCACGGCCCCCGGGTACAGGGTCAGGGTAACCGCTCGGGGATACTGGACCCCATGGCTTACGACGATCTTCGCTCCCTGCTCAGGGCTCTGGAGCGCGAGGGAGACCTCAAGCGCATCAAGGCCGAGGTCGACCCGTATCTGGAGGTCGGGGAGATCGTCGACCGGGTGAACAAGGCCGGCGGCCCGGCGCTGCTCTTCGAGAACGTGAAGGGCTCGTCGATGCCGCTGGCGATGAACGTCTTCGGCACCGACCGGCGGCTGCTGAAGGCGCTCGGCCTGAAGTCGTACGGCGACATCTCCGACAAGATCGGCGGGCTGCTGAAGCCCGAGCTGCCGCACGGGTTCGTCGGCGTGCGCGAGGCGTTCGGCAAGCTCGGCGCGATGACGCACGTGCCGCCGAAGAAGGTCAAGCCCGGGGACGCCCCCGTGCAGGAGGTCGTCCTGCGCGGCGACGACGTCGACCTGGAGAAGCTGCCCGCCCTGTTCACCTGGCCCAAGGACGGGGGCTCCTTCTTCAACCTGGGCCTGACCCACACCAAGGACCCGGAGACGGGCGTCCGCAACCTCGGGCTCTACCGCCTCCAGCGCCACGACAAGCGCACCATCGGCATGCACTGGCAGATCCACAAGGACAGCCGCAACCACTACCAGGTGGCGGCCCGGCGCGGCGAGCGCCTGCCGGTGGCCATCGCCTTCGGCTGCCCGCCCGCCGTGACCTACGCCTCCACCGCCCCGCTCCCCGGCGACATCGACGAGTACCTGTTCGCCGGGTTCGTCGCGGGCAAGCGGATCGAGATGGTCGACTGCAAGACGGTCCCGCTCCAGGTCCCGGCGCAGGCGGAGGTCGTCCTGGAGGGCTGGCTGGAGCCCGGCGAGATGCTGCCCGAGGGCCCGTTCGGCGACCACACCGGCTTCTACACCCCGCAGGAGCCCTTCCCGGCGCTCACCATCGACTGCGTCACCATGCGCCGCCGCCCGCTGCTCCAGTCGATCGTCGTCGGCCGGCCCCCGACGGAGGACGGCCCGCTCGGCCGCGCGACCGAGCGCTTCTTCCTCCCCCTGCTGAAGATCATCGTCCCGGACATCGTGGACTACCACCTGCCCGAGGCGGGCGGCTTCCACAACTGCGCGATCGTCTCGATCGACAAGAAGTACCCCAAGCACGCCCAGAAGGTCATGCACGCCATCTGGGGCGCCCACATGATGTCCCTGACCAAGCTGATCGTCGTCGTGGACAGCGACTGCGACGTGCACGACCTGCACGAAGTCGCCTGGCGCGCGCTCGGCAACACGGACTACGCCCGCGACCTGACCGTCGTCGAAGGCCCCGTCGACCACCTCGACCACGCCTCCTACCAGCAGTTCTGGGGCGGCAAGGCGGGCATCGACGCCACGAAGAAGTGGCCCGAGGAGGGCTACACGCGCGACGGCGGCTGGCCCGACATGGTGGAGTCCGACCCCGAGACGGCGGCCAAGGTCAGCCGCCGCTGGAAGGAGTACGGCCTGTGAGTTCGGCTTCCGCGGCGATCCCGCAGCCGGGTCGCACCAAGGCGTTCCTGCGCCTGGTCATGATCGAGCACTCGGTCTTCGCGCTGCCCTTCGCCTACATCGCCACCCTCACCGCGATGCACCAGCGCGACGGGAACATCCACTGGGGCCGGCTGCTGCTGGTCACCGTCTGCATGGTGGGCCTGCGCACCTTCGCCATGGCCGTCAACCGGATCATCGACCGCGAGATCGACGCCCGCAACCCGCGCACCGCCCACCGCGAGCTGGTCACCGGCGCGATGTCGGTCCGGCACGCCTGGACGGGCGCGCTGATCGCGCTCGCCGTCTTCCTGGGCGCGGCGGCCCTGCTCAACCCGCTCTGCCTCGCCCTCGCCCCCGTCGCGGTGATCCCGATGGTGGTCTACCCCTACGGCAAGCGGTTCACCAACTTCCCGCAGGCCATCCTCGGCCTCGCCCAGGCCATGGGCCCCATCGGCGGCTGGCTCGCCGTCACCGGCGAGTGGTCCTGGGACGCGGTGATCCTCGGCCTGGCGGTCGGGGTCTGGATCGGCGGCTTCGACCTGATCTACGCCTGCCAGGACGTCGAGACCGACCGGGAGATCGGGGTGAAGTCGGTCCCGGCCCGCTTCGGCATCCCGGCCGCCATCCGGGGCGCCCGCGCCTGCCACGCCGTCACCACCGCCCTGTTCGTCTGGTACGCCCTCGCCACCGGCGCCGGCGCCTTCTTCTGGCTGGGCCTGCTGATCGTCGCCGGGGCCTTCGTCTACGAGCACTCCATCGTCCGCCCGCACGACCTGTCCCGCCTGAACCGGGCGTTCTTCTCCGTCAACGGGTTCATCGGCATTGCCCTGTTCGTGTGCGCGCTGCTGGACCTGCTGGTCCGGGGGCTGACCCTGTAGTCCGGCAGTCCGGTCGGCGCACGGAGCCATGGCACGTAGAGTTCACTCGACGGGTGCGGGCGCCAGACCTCCAGGAAGATCATCCCGATGTATGTGAGCCGGATCTGCGTGCGGAACGTCAGATCGTTCCACGGCGAGCGCGACGCCGTGCTCGACCTTGCGCGTCCGGACGGCTCCTACGCCGGCTGGACGGTACTCGCGGGGCGCAATGGATCGGGCAAGACGTCCCTGCTGCGGGCCACCGCCCTGGCGGTTGCGGGACCGGACACCGCACACCGGCTGGTGCCGAGCTTCGAGACGTGGGTGAGTGACGGCGCGCACACGGCGGAAGCCTGCGTACAGATCGTCCCGGATTTGGAACTGGACGCCCGCGGAAGCCGACCCGGGAGTTTTCCTCCTCCCGAGACCGCTGACGCCCCCTTCTGGGCTGAACTGCGCTGGGACCAGCGAGAGGCACCGAGGACGAAGGGCCGGGCGGTCCGTTCCGTTCGCCGTGTGGAACCCGCACTCTCCGCGAGTAACGGCCTCGACGCCCAGGACGGAGACGCCTTCGCTCCCGGAGCCATCTGGGACGCACAGCCGAGCGGCTGGCTGCTGGCGGGCTACGGGGCGTTCAGACGGCTGTCGGCGGGTGACGACAGACAGCGGAACAGGCCTCGTGCGCTCACTCTCTCCCGCCTGGACACCCTCTTCGACGAAGACGTCTCCCTGGCCGACGCCGTCACGTGGCTCGTCGGGCAGCACCTGCGGGCTCTTGAGGGAGACAGCGCCGCCGCCGAGCTGAAAGCCACAGCGCTCGCAATTCTGGGAAACGGCCTGCTGCCCGACGACTGCCGGGTGGTGGACGTCGACTCGGAGGGCCTGTGGGTGGAGCGCGGTGGCCTGCGCTACCCGTTGCGGGAGATGAGTGACGGCCTGCGGACGGTCACCGCTCTCGTGGTGGATCTGCTGCGGCAGGTCTACGAGTCCTACGCCGCCGCACGCGAGGCCGGTGTTCCCCTGACCGAGTCCAGGGACGGTCGAGTCGTCGTGCCGGTTCCCGGAGTCGTACTGATCGACGAGGTCGACGCCCACCTTCATGTGTCCTGGCAGCGCCGTATCGGACCGTGGCTGACCACCCACTTTCCCGGCATCCAGTTCCTCGTCACCACACACAGTCCTTACATCTGTCAGTCCGCCGACCCTGGAGGCCTGATTCGGCTGCCGGGTCCGGGAGAGCGGGTGGGGCCACGAGTCGTGGAGGAGGAACTGTACGAGCGCGTGGTATACGGCAGCGGAGACGACGCAGCCCTGTCGGAGCTGTTCGGTCTCGACAGCCCTTACTCACAGAAGGCCGAGGAACTGCGGGCCGAGCTGGTTGCCCTGGAGGGGGCGATCCTGCGCGGTACGGCGGACGAGGCGACGTTGAACCGCTACACCCACCTGAAACGGACGCTCACCAGTTCGCCGTCGGCCCGCCTCGACGAGATGTCCGCCCGGTTGTCGCTCCTGGCCCTTGAGGACAGGGCTCGGCCACCAGGCGAAGGGCATCGCCGGTGATCAGGCTGGCGCGGATTCCGCTGCCCCGGCGCACGATGGAGTACCTGGAGCGGTACGACGACCGGGTTAGGTCAGCAGCTGATCCCCGGTCGCAGGCGGAGACGCTGTGGAAGCGCAACACCACGGTCCGTACCAAGGTGCATCCGCAGCTCCGGCAGATGCTCGGGCGGATGGCGGCGGGGCACGAACGGTGCATGTACTGCGGGGACAACGAGGGCTGTGCGATCGATCACTTCGAACCGCTGGCACTCAACCCTCTGCGGGCTTTCGACTGGGCCAACCACCTCCTCGCCTGCACGGTGTGCAACAGCCACCACAAGCGCAACGAGTTCCCGCGCGACGTGGAGGACGGCAGCCCTCTCCTGCTCGACCCGACGTGCGAGGAACCCTTGCGCCATCTGCGCCTGTCCCTGCCGACGGGCTCGTACACGGCGCTGAGCGCGAAAGGGGAGGCCAGTATCAGAGTGTTCAAACTGAACCGTCCCGTTCTGGTCAAGGGCCGCACAGACGCCTACACACGAGCGTGCGTATTCCTGGAAGCGTGGCATGCGGCACATCGGTGCGGGGACCGACGTCGGGCCGAGACGCTCGTGGCCGTGGCCTGGAACCAGCCCTTGGCGGACGTACTGGCATCGATGTTCCACCAGGCCGCGCACCCAGCGGGTCCCGCCCTCTTCGCCGGGGAGGGAGACCTGTACGCACTCCTGACCGATCCGGAGACACGTGCCGCCTTTGGCTCGGGTCCCACCGCTGCGACCGGAATCGACGCCTCGATGCCTTAGCGTTGCGTGGTACGTCTGTCGTGAGGGGTGCACCGGCACACCGGTGTGTGGGAAGGAAACGGGGCACAGTGTCGACGTCCGTGTACGAAGTGTTCGAAGCGATTCGCACCCGTGAGGACAACAACCGGGACCGCGGAACTCGCTTCGAGCAGCTGATGGTGGAGTATCTGCGCAAGGACCCGCAGTGGTCGGAGCAGTTCTCCCAGGTGTGGATGTACGGGGACTGGCCGGGGGCCGCGGACGACCGGCGGGATGTGGGGATCGACCTGGTCGCCCAGGACCGTGTCACCGGCGGCTACTGGGCGATCCAGTGCAAGTTCCATGAACCGGACCACCGGGTGGAGAAGTCGGACATCGATTCCTTCTTCACCGCCTCCGGCAAGGGAGTCTTCACCCGTCGCTTGATCATCTCCACGGCGCATCACTGGAGCCACCACGCCGAGCAGGCCCTCGACGACCAGCAGATCCCGGTCCAGCGGATCGGTCTGCCGGACATCGAGGCCAGCCCCATAGAGTGGCACCTGCCGCCGACGGGCACGGACGGGGTGCGCCTGGAACGGGCTCCCCGCAAGCAGCTCCGCCCTCATCAGCAGGAGGCCGTCGACGCCGTCTTTCGAGGTTTCGGCGAGGGCCGCGACCGCGGCAAGCTGATCATGGCCTGCGGTACGGGCAAGACCTTCACGAGCCTGAAGATCGCCGAGCGTCTGCACGAGGAACGACGCGCCGCCGGGCGGGGTGAGCGCACCACGGTGCTTTTCCTCGTCCCGTCCATCGCGCTGCTGTCGCAGTCCCTGCGTGAGTGGACCGCCCAGGCCGCCGTGGAGCTGCACCCGTTCGCCGTCTGCTCCGATGCCAAGGTCGGCAAGTCGGCCGGGAACGGAGCGAAGGACCGGAGCGATGACGACAACCAGGACATGGCCGTCCACGACCTGTCCCTGCCGGCCACGACCGATCCTGACCGCCTCGTCGCCCAGCTGGAACGCGCCGGCGACCGGGAAGGTCTGACGGTCGTCTTCTCCACGTACCAGTCCATCGGCACCGTCTCCGAGGCGCAGAAGCGCGGGCTCGGCCGGTTCGACCTGGTCCTGTGCGATGAGGCGCACCGCACCACCGGGGCCAAGCTCGCCGACCAGGACGAGTCCGCCTTCATGCGGGTGCATGACGACGCGTTTCTCGGCGCGGACCGGCGCCTGTACATGACGGCGACGCCTCGCGTGTACGGCGAGGACGCCAAGACCGAGGCCGAGCTCGGCGCGATCACCCTCGCCTCGATGGACAACGAGGCCATCTTCGGCCCGGAGTTCCACCGCCTCGGCTTCGGCCAGGCCGTCGAACAGGGACTGCTCACCGACTACAAGGTCCTCGTCCTCACGGTCGAGGAGAGCGCCGCCGCGGCGGCGCTCCAGCAGGCGCTCGCCACCAGCGACCACGAGCTGTCCATCAGCGACGCCGCGAAGATCATCGGCTGCTGGAACGCGCTGGCAAAGCGCACCGGATCCTTCGCCGACGGCACGGATTTCGGCGGGGACGAGGCGCCGATGCGGCGCGCCGTCGCCTTCTCCCGGTCCATTGCCGACTCCAAGGCCGTCACCGACCACTTCGCCTCCCTCGTCGACGCCTATGAGGGCACGGACGAGGACGTGCTGTACTGCGAGGTCGGCCACGTCGATGGCGGCATGAACATGCTGGAGCGCAACCGTCTCCTGGACTGGCTCAAGGAGGACCCGGGCCAGGGCCGCGCCCGCATCCTGTCCAACGCCCGGTGTCTGTCCGAGGGCGTGGACGTGCCCAGCCTGGACGCAGTGCTCTTCCTCAATCCGCGCAACTCGACGGTGGACGTCGTGCAGTCGGTCGGCCGTGTGATGCGCACCGCACCCGGCAAGAAGTACGGCTACATAATCCTTCCGGTGGCCGTCCCCGCCGGCAGCACCCCGGAACAGGCCCTTGCGGACAACCGGCGCTTCAAGACGGTGTGGCAGGTGCTCAACGCCCTGCGCGCCCACGACGAGCGCCTGAACGCGATCATCAACCAGATCGACGTGAACAAGGCCCGCCCGGACAAACTGGCCTTCGCGCACATCGGCGCCGCCGACTTCGAGTCCAGCGAGGGCGGTGAGGACCGTCACGAGTCCGAGACGCGGGCCGCGCAGCGGGCGACCCAGCTGATGTTCGCTGTCGACGACTGGCGCGACGCCATCTTCGCCCGACTCGTCAAGCGCGTCGGCCAGCGCCGGTACTGGGAGGACTGGGCCCGGGACATCGCCGACATCGCCGACCGGCACGTCACCGCCATCACCACCGCGCTCGGTGATCCCGGCCGTCGCGCGGCCTTCGAGGAGTTCCTGGCCGAGCTGCGGTGCACGATAAACCCCGGTGTCACCGACTCCGACGCCATCGACATGCTCGCCCAGCACATTGTCACCAAGCCGGTATTCGACGCGCTTTTCAAGGAATACGGGTTCCTGGAACGTAACCCGGTCTCCGCGGCCATGCAGAAGATGCTCGGTGAATTGGAAGGCCAGGGCCTGGAAGCGGAGTCCAAAACCCTCCAGGGCTTCTACGACTCGGTACGCCAGCGCGCCGAGGGCCTCGACAGCGAGGGGCGGCAGAAGGTCATCGTCGAGCTGTACGACAAGTTCTTCCGCACCGCGCTACCGAAGACCTCCGACCAGCTCGGCATCGTCTACACGCCGGTCGAAGTTGTCGACTTCATCCTCCGTGCCGCCGACCAGGCTCTCACCGACCACTTCGGCACCTCTCTGTCGACACCGGGCATCCACGTCATCGACCCGTTCACCGGCACCGGCACCTTTCCCGTGCGCCTGCTCCAGTCTGGTCTGATCAAGCCGGAAGACCTGGACCGCAAGTACGCTGAGGAACTGCACGCCAACGAGATCATTCTTCTCGCCTATTACCTCGCGGCCGTCAACATTGAGGCGGCGTACCACGCCCTCGCCGGCCGCAGCGCGGAGGACGGCTACCGCCCCTTCGATGGCATCGTCCTCACGGATACCTTCCAGCTCGCGGAGAGCGGTGACGGCCAGCTCGACGGCATGGACGTTCTCCAGGCCAACAGCGACCGCGCCCGGAAACAGCTGGACCTGCCCATCAAGGTCATCGTGGGCAATCCGCCGTACTCAGTGGGGCAGGACAGCGTCAATGACAACAACCAGAACATGAAGTACCCGGCGCTCGACCGCCGTATCGCCGGCACCTACGTGGCCCGGTCCGCCGTCGGCAACAAGAACAAGTTGTACGACTCCTACATCCGTGCCATTCGCTGGGCTTCCGACAGGCTGGGAGACGAAGGCGTCATCGCCTACGTCTCCAATGGCGGCTACGTCGACGGCACGTCGGCGGACGGGCTGCGCAAGTGCCTGGTCGAGGAGTTCGACGCGGTGTACTGCTACAACCTGCGGGGCAACCAGCGGACTGCCGGTGAGCAGGCCCGCCGGGAGGGTGGCAAGATCTTCGGTTCGGGCAGCCGCAACACCGTCGCCATCCTCGTCCTGGTCAAGGGCGGCAGGGCTGAGGCCCCCAAGGGCCTGCACTACCGAGACATCGGCGACTACAAGACCCGGGAGGAGAAGCTGGCCCTGCTGGGCGCACAGGACCTGCGCACGGTGGAATGGCAGCTCCTCACCCCCGACGCCAACGGTGACTGGATCAACCAGCGGGACAAGAGCTACCAGACGTTCCGGGCCATCGGCGACAAGGACAAGGTGGGCCGGGAACAGGCGGTGTTCCGCGAGTACTCCAGCGGACTCAACTCGGCGCGGGACGCCTGGGTGTACAACTTCTCCGCCGAGAAGGTGCGCACCAACATGGAGTCGATGATCGGCTTCTACAACCGGCAGGTGCTCGGTTTCCAGAAGCACTGCCAGGAGAAGAACATCGTCGCACCGACCGCGAAGGACGCGGAAGCGTGGATCGACACGGACGCGACGCGGATCAGCTGGAACCGGGCGGACAAGACGCGGCTGGCGAAGGGCGAGACCTATCGGTACGCCACAGAGCGTGTGGTGGTGTCTTCGTACCGGCCTTTCACCAAGCAGTGGCTGTACTTCGACTCCAAGCTGAACGACATGACGTACCAGCTGCCGCGCATGTTTCCGGGAGAAGGAGCGGAGAACTTCGGGTTCTACATCACTGGACCGGGGGCGGACGAGCCTTTTTCCGTGCTGTTGTTCACCGACATCCCCAACCTTCATGCCGTGGGCACGCGGAGCATGGGGCCTCTTTTCTCGCGTTACACCTACCAGCAGCTTGAAACCGAGGGCGGCTTCTTCATCGACGATAGAGAAGCCAAAATCCAGCGCCTCGACAACGTCACCGACGCAGCCCTCAAGGCGTACCAGGCCGAGTACGGCACCGACGTCACCAAGGACGACATTTTCTACTACACCTACGCCCTCCTGCACTCACGTCAGTACCGGGAGCTCTATGCCGCCGACCTGAAGAAGGCCCTCCCGCGTATTCCTATGGTGCGGGACTTCCATGGCTTCGCCGCCGCCGGGCGGGAGCTGGCCGAGCTGCACATCGGCTACGAGAACGTGGCCCCGCACCCCGGTGTGGCTGAGGAGTTCAAGGGCGACGTGAGCGGTGTACCGGCCGACGAGCTGTTCCGTGTCACGAAGATGAGATTCGGCAAGACAGGCAAGGAGACGGACCGCACGCGGATCGTCTACAACTCCCGGCTCACCCTGACGAACATCCCGGAAGAGGCCTACCGCTACCAGCTCGGCGCCCGTTCCGCGATCGAGTGGATCATCGACCGCTACCAGGTGAAGAAAGACAAGCAGTCCCACATCACCAACGATCCCAACGACTGGTCCGATGATCCACGCTACATCGTCGACCTGCTCAAGCGGATCGTGACGGTCAGCCTGGAGACCATGCGGATCGTGGACGGACTGCCGCCCTTGGAGCTAATCGAGGGCTGATACGGCTGTCCACGTCTGAGCCTCGACACCAGGGCGACTGCCTGGTGCCGGGGCTCCCGCTCTTCAGTCCGTGGCCTCCGCCTCGGCGCGGGCCTTGCGCAGCATCTCGGGAGCGCCGGAGGAGACAAAGGAACCCAGGCCGGGTTCGGTGTAGATGAGGCCCTCCTTCTTCAGGTTCGGTTCACTTTGTGAGCCGTCGCCGATGCCACACCGAACTCGGCGATGATCTGGACGACTGAGGGGACACGCGTGCGGGGTGGGTAGGTGCCGTCTTCGATGCGGTCGCGGATGACAGCGGCCACCTGCCGCCAACGGGGAACGTCGGGCTCGAACTCCATCACCCGCCCATCGTGAGGTGTGCTAAGACATCTGTGCGACCCACTAGATACCTAGCTTGGGCTTGGTCCGTACGGTGCTGCCCGTCCCGGCCCCCAGGCGCCTGGCGACACCCTGGTCCACGTCACACCCGTCCACCCCGATCTCCGTCCACGCCCCTCCCGGCACCTGGCCTCCCTGCCCGGCGAGGAGAACCGCTCCGTACGCCTCTACGTCATCGCCGCCGAACAGGCGGCCGGGCGCGGGGGATCGGAGCCGACGGCGCTCGGGCTGGACTGCCCCGGCCCGTACGCGAGCCACGGTGTGGAGGTCGCATGAGGTTTGAGTCGGCGTCCGGGGAAAGTCACGAGCCGTGCCGGCTGCCTTGGTGCGGTACGGACGGCAAGCCCGCGTACGTCATTGCCGACCCCGCGCGGCCTGGCCCGGTCTCGCGCCGCGCCGACGCGATGGAGGTCGCCCAGTTGGAGATGGCGGCCGTGCTGCTGGAGCACGCCCGGGAACTGGCTGGCGAGATGGGCTCCGAAGAGTTGCGCTACCTCGTGACCGAGCTGACGCGGACACTCACCGACGTGCTGAGGATCGCATCACGGGTGAGGTCCTGAGAGGCCAGGACGCGGATGGCCGTACGCGGGTGACACTGGCGTACGGCCGTCCATCATGAAGGCAGCGCGTACCCGGTGAGCGCCCCCGCGCGCCGCGGAGGCGCATCGCCCTGGCCGAGAGCGCACTGTTGAAGCGGGACGGCAACGGGTGAGACTCCGTAGGCGTGCGGCGTTCTTCGATCGAGCCGGGCACCCGCAGGGACCGGGACCGCCAGGCGCGCTCGCCGGCGAAGGGCAGGTCGCTGGAGCGGAGCGGTATCCCGGGGCAGGGAGGAGACGGCTCTGACCGAGGGGCGGGGCGCGGTTCTCTGGCGGAAGAGCGGCTACAGCGGCACCAGCGCGGACCAGCAGTGTTGTGAAGTCGCCGTTCTTCCGGGAGAAATACGCACACGGGACTCCAAGTGTCCGGACACCGCGGCGCTGCGCGTCGCGTCCCGGTGCCGGTCCCTCGGGCCGTGCTCTGCCCGCGACTCCCGCTAGGCTCGGGGTGTGAACCCAGTCAAGCCAGGAGAGACGCCGCGTACGCCTTGGATCGTAGGGGTCTCGGGTGCCTCGGGCACTCCGTATGCCGCCTCGGTGCTGCGCGCCCTGCTCGCCGCCGGTGAGAACGTCGACCTGGTCGTCAGCCGGGCCTCGCGGCTCACCCTGCTCGACGAGACCGGCATCTCCTTCCGGGATGGGCACTGGGAGGCCGATCTGCGGGAATGGCTGGCCCGCGGGGCCGACGGCAAGCCGGACACCTTCGAGACCGACCTCAGCGGTGTGCGGTACTGGAACGCCGGTGACCTCGCCGCCGGGCCGTCCTCCGGGTCGTATCCCGCCCGCGGGATGATCATCGTGCCCGCCTCGACCGCGTGCGTGGCCGGTGTCGCCCTCGGCCTGTCCAAGGACCTGCTCCAGCGCGCCGCGAGCGTGACGCTCAAGGAACGCCGGACCCTCGTCGTCGCCGTACGGGAGACCCCCCTCGACGGGCGGACACTGCGTCACCTCGTAACCCTGGACGACGCGGGCGCGACCGTGGTGCCCGCCTCCCCGGCCTTCTACGCGGGCGCGACGCACATCCAGGACCTGGTGGACTTCGTCGCCGGACGCGTGCTCGACGCGGCGGGCGTCGCCCACGGGCTGTACCGCCGGTGGGAGGGCCGGCTCGGCGGAGGCAGCCGCCCGGCCTGACCGACACCCCGGCAACCAGCCACGCAGTACCTCTCACTTCACTCACTTCAGGAACTTTCAGCGGAAGGCTTCGATCGCATGGACGCGGTGGACAGGCAGCTCATCCAGGCCCTGAGGGAGAACGGCCGGGCCTCCTACGCGGAGCTGGGGCGCCTCGTCGGGCTGTCGGGACCCAGTGTCACCGACCGCATCAACCGGCTGGAGGCGGCCGGGGTCATCACCGGCTACCGGGCCACCGTGGACTCCGCCTCGCTCGGCCTCGGCGTCACCGCCCTCATCGGCATCTCGCTCTCCGACGCCGCCGACCACGAGGACGTGGCACGCCGGCTGAAGGACCTGTCGGAGATCGAGGACTGCTGGTTCATCGCGGGCGACGACTCCTACATGCTCAAGGTGCGCGCCACCGACGTGGACGGCCTGGAGAAGATCATCCGCCGGCTCAGCGGCACCCGGGGCGTCTCCCGCACCCGCACCACCATCGTGCTCTCGACCAAGTGGGAGAACCGGGTGGGAGAGCTGCCGGAAGAGGTCTGAGGGGCGGCGGCCGGGCGCCGCCGTGCGGGTCCCCCCGCCCGCGGGGCGGGGGAGTACGGTGGTCCGAGTCTGTCACGGACTGTCACAGGAAAGAGGTAT
The DNA here is from genome assembly GCF_011008945.1 of Streptomyces harenosi. GTDB lineage: Bacteria > Actinomycetota > Actinomycetes > Streptomycetales > Streptomycetaceae > Streptomyces > Streptomyces harenosi. Next base: position 5,488 of record NZ_WYCT01000085.1, on the reverse strand, counting down.
CGGCATGGACGTCGGGCTCAAGCGCGAGCTGGAGGAGAAGGTCCGCTCCGGTGAGCGGCTGACCCGCGAGGACGGCATCGCGCTGTACGAGTCGGACGACCTGGCCTGGCTGGGCGGCCTCGCGCACGAGGTGCGGACGCGGAAGAACGGCGACGTCGTCCACTTCAACGTCAACCGCCACCTCAACATGACCAACGTCTGCACGGCCTCCTGCGCCTACTGCTCCTTCCAGCGCAAGCCGGGGGAGAAGGACGCGTACACGATGCGCATCGAGGAGGCCGTGAAGCTGGCCAAGGCGATGGAGTCGGAGAACCTCACCGAGCTGCACATCGTCAACGGCCTGCACCCCAACCTGCCGTGGCGCTACTACCCGCGCTCGCTGCGGGAGCTGAAGGCCGCCCTGCCGCACGTCTCCCTGAAGGCGTTCACCGCCACCGAGATCCACCACTTCGAGACGATCTCCGGGCTGAGCGCGAGCGAGATCCTCGACGAGCTGATCGACGCCGGTCTGGAGTCCCTGACCGGCGGCGGCGCGGAGATCTTCGACTGGGAGGTCCGGCAGCACATCGTGGACCACCGCACCCACTGGGAGGACTGGTCCCGCATCCACCGGCTGGCGCACGAGAAGGGCCTGAAGACCCCGTGCACCATGCTGTACGGGCACATCGAGGAGCCCCGCCACCGCGTCGACCACGTGCTCAGGCTGCGGGAGCTCCAGGACGAGACCGGCGGCTTCCAGGTCTTCATCCCGCTGCGCTACCAGCACGACTTCGTCGACATGAAGGACGGCAAGATCCGCAACCGCCTCCAGGCCCGGACGCAGATGGCGACCGGCGCCGAGGCGCTGAAGACCTTCGCGGTCTCGCGGCTGCTGTTCGACAACGTGCCCCACGTGAAGGTCTTCTGGGTGATGCACGGCGTGCAGACCGCCCAGCTCGCCCTCCAGCACGGCGCCGACGACATGGACGGCTCGGTCGTCGAGTACAAGATCACGCACGACGCCGACAACTACGGCACGCCGAACAAGCTCACCCGCGAGGACCTGCTGGACCTGATCCGCGACGCCGGTTTCCGGCCGGTGGAGCGCAACACGCGGTACGAGATCATCCGGGAGTACGACGGCCCGGACCCGGCCCGCCGCGACTCCCCCCAGCCGATGCGGGTGTGAGGCCCGGCCGGGCGCGGGGTACCCGGCGGCGATGAGCCCCCGTACCTCCGCGCCCGAGGACGCCTACACCGCCGCGCCCTTCGTCCCGGACGGCGCCGGCCTCGCCGCGCTGCGCGAGGCCGCCGCCGGGTGCCGGGGCTGCCCGCTGCACCGGGACGCCACGCAGACCGTCTTCGGCGCCGGCAGCACCGGCGCCCGCGTGATGCTGGTCGGCGAACAGCCCGGCGACCAGGAGGACCGGCAGGGCCGGCCGTTCGTCGGGCCCGCGGGCAGGCTGCTGGACCGCGCCCTGGCCGAGGCGGGCATCGACCCGGGCGAGGCGTACGTCACCAACGCCGTCAAGCACTTCAAGTTCACGCGGGCCGAGCCCCGCAAGCGCCGGATCCACAAGGCGCCGAACCTGCGGGAGATGACGGCGTGCGGGCCCTGGCTCGCCGCCGAGCTGGCGCTGGTCGAACCGGAGCTGATCGTGGTGCTCGGCGCCACCGCCGGGAAGGCGCTGCTCGGCTCCTCGTTCCGGGTCACCCAGGTGCGCGGCACGGTTCTGGAGGAGGAGATCCACGGCCGTCCGGAGCGGCTGGTGCCGACCGTGCACCCCTCGGCGGTGCTGCGGGCCGACGACCGGGAGGGCGCCTACCAAGGGCTCGTGTCGGATCTGCGGGTGGCCGCCCGGGCCCTGGGCTGACGGGCGGCGCGCGGCGCGTCCCGGCGTCCCGGGGCCGCAGGGCCGACGCGGGGCACCGAGCCCCCCAGGTAATGGCTACCATGACTGCGTGTCCCTTACTTTCACTCTCGATCCGCCCATCACGCCCGCGCTGCGCGACGGTGTCCTGGAGCTGTGGACCGACGTCTCCAACGCGGGCGGCTCCGTCGGGTTCGTGCCGCCGGTGACGCGCGAGGACATCCGTCCGGAGCTGGTCAAGCACATGGTGGCCATGGCGGAGGGGCGGACCCGGCTGCTCGTCGGCCACGACGCGGAGGGCCGGGTGGCCGCCACCGCGTTCCTCACCTTCAACACGCACCGGCTGATGACCCACTGGCTGTGGCTCTACACGGTGATGGTCCACCCCCGCCACCAGGGCAAGGGGTACGGACGGGACCTGCTGGCCGCCGCCGAGCGGGCGGCCCGCGGCATCGACGGGATCGAGGCGATCCGGCTGACCTGCCGGGGCGGGCTCGGCCTGGAGCGGTTCTACGCGTCCTGCGGCTACAAGGAAGTCGGGCGCGTCCCCGACGCGATCCGGGTCGCGCCCGGCGACGACCGCGACGACATCACGATGCTGCTGCCGCTGACCTGACCGCGCCCCCCACCGCATGATCGGTATCCCGGCGTGCTTCACTGGAGACCGGGTGCCCCTTTGGGGACGTACGGACCCTTCGGAACGGAAGAGTGGATTGAGATGCTCCGCTACACGCTGAAGCGCCTCGGGATCTTCGTGGGCTGCCTCGTGGTCGTCTGGGGCCTCGTCTACTCCGGTGTCTTCCCCCGCGGGCTCGGTGACGCCAACGGCATGTGGATCATCCTGCTCGCCCTGGTGATCTCGGCCCCGATCAGCTTCGTCGTGCTGCGCCAGGAGCGGGACCGGGCCTCGGAGCAGGTGGTGCGCCGGGTGGACCGGATGAAGGCGAACCTGGAGGCCAACCGCAGCCAGGAGGACCTGGCCGACGACACGGCGCGCGCGCAGGGCCAGACCACGTAAGGGCCGCGGCACGGCGAGGGCCGCGAGAGCGCGCACGGGCTGCGCACAGGTCCGCGCACGGGCCCCGCGTAAGGGCTGCGTAAGTAAGGTCCGTCACACACACCGACGCCCCGGTTTCCAAAGACCCTGGAAACCGGGGCGCTTTGCGTTCTATGGGCGGAATCGTCCCTCGCCTCTCAAAGTGAGGCTTTGGGGGTCTCAAAGAGCAAGTGTTAAGGTCTTGTGCATGAACTCAGCAGCCGCGCCCACCACACCCCCGAGCGTCGCGCTCGTGGCGCGCCTGCACGTGGACCTCTGTCGGTGCGCGTCCGCGACCTGTCGCCCCTGACGTCCTCCCCGCCCCGGCCCGACGTCCTCCACGTCAGTCTCTGCGCGTCCCCAACGGAGCTTGCCCGTGTCCACGAACACGAAGTCCTTCAAGGTGCCCTTCTGGGCCCAGATAATCGCCGGTCTCGTCCTGGGCGTCCTGCTCGGCTGGCTGGCCCGCAGCCAGGACCTGTCCTGGCTCGTCACCACCCTCGAGAAGGTCGGTGGCACCTTCATCGGCCTGCTGAAGCTGGCCGTCGCCCCGCTCGTCTTCTTCGCGATCCTGGTGTCGATCACCAACCTGCGGAAGGTCAACAACGCGGCCCGCCTGGCGAGCCGCACCCTTCTCTGGTTCATGATCACCTCGCTGATCGCGGTGGCCATCGGCCTCGTCATCGGCCTGGTCACCAACCCCGGCGCCGGCACCGGCCTCACCCCGGCCGACGGTGCCAAGCCGGAGAAGACCGGCTCCTGGATCGACTTCCTCACCGGCATCGTGCCGACCGACGTGATCACGCCGTTCACCGAGCTGAACGTGCTCCAGATCGTCTTCATGGCCGCCGTCGCCGGTATCGCCGCCCTCCAGCTCGGCGAGAAGGCCCAGCCGATCCTCACCCTGAGCGAGTCCGTCCTCGAACTGCTCCAGAAGGCCCTGTGGTGGGTCATCCGCCTCGCCCCGCTGGGCACGGTCGGCCTGATCGGCAACGCCATCGCCAGCTACGGCTGGGACCTGATCGGCAAGTACGCCACCTTCACCGCCGACATCTACGTCGGCTGCGCGATCGTGCTGTTCGTGGTCTACCCGGTGCTGCTCGCCACCGTCGCCAAGGCCAGCCCGCTGCAGTTCTTCAAGGGCGCCTGGCCCGCGATCCAGCTCGCCTTCGTCTCCCGCTCCTCGGTCGGCACCATGCCGCTGACCCAGAAGGTCACCGAGCGCCTCGGCGTCCCGAAGGAGTACGCGTCCTTCGCCGTGCCGTTCGGCGCGACCACCAAGATGGACGGCTGCGCCGCGATCTACCCGGCGATCGCCGCGATCTTCGTCGCGCAGATCTTCGACATCCAGCTCGGCGTCGGCGACTACCTGCTGATCGCGTTCGTCTCGGTGGTCGGCTCCGCCGCCACCGCCGGTCTGACCGGCGCGACGGTCATGCTGACCCTGACCCTGTCCACGCTCGGCCTGCCCATGGAGGGCGTCGGCCTGCTGCTGGCGATCGACCCGATCCTGGACATGATGCGCACCGCGACCAACGTCGCCGGCCAGGCGCTGGTGCCGGTCCTGGTGTCGGCCCGCGAGGGCCTGCTCGACCGCACGGCGTACGACACGGCCCACAGCTCGCCCCTGGACGAGCCGGAGCCGGAGCGGACGCGGGACCAGGAGCCGGTTCCGGCCGCCGCCTGACCCCCTCGCGGCGGTGTCCTGACCCGCGCCGCGCGGACCGTACGCTGATGCGCATGGGTACCGGTAAGACCAGGCGCATGCCGCGTGCGGTCCGTGAGCAGCAGATGCTGGACGCCGCCGTACGGATCTTCGGGGAGCGCGGCTACCGGGCCGCGTCGATGGACGAGATCGCCGAACGGGCGGGCGTGTCCAAGCCCCTGGTCTACCTGTACCTGAACTCCAAGGAAGACCTCTTCACCGCCTGCATCCGCCGCGAGGCGCGGGCGCTGACCGAGGCCGTCCGTGCCGGGGTCCGCCCCGGACTGCCCGCAGACCGCCGCCTCTGGGCCGGTCTGCGGGCCTTTTTCACGCACACCGCCCGGCACCCGCACGGCTGGAAGGTGCTGCACCTCCAGGCCCGTACCCACGGCGAGCCGTTCGCCGCCGAGGTCGCCGCGATGCGCCAGGAGATCGTGGCGTTCGTGACGCAGCTGATCGCCGCCGCGGCCCGGGAGGCTCCCGCCCGGGGGCCCGGCTGCGCCGCCCTGCCCGAGCGGGACGTCGCCGGGCTCGCCGAGGCCCTGGTCGGCGCCGCCGAGTCGCTCGCCGACTGGGCGGGCGGCACCGAGGGCGTCACCGCGAAGCAGGCGGCGGCGACCTTGATGAACTTCGCCTGGGCGGGCCTGGGCGACCTGATGGCGGGCCGCCCCTGGACCCCGCCGCGCGACGACGAGGACGGGCCCGAGGTCGGGTACGGGCACGGGGGTGAGGACGAGGGCGGCGAGCGGGTGGCGCAGGGCGCGGGGGCCGTCCGGGCCGGGTAGGCGGCCGCCCCGGGGGACGGCAGGCGGGACGGACGGGCGGGCCCCGCCGGCCCCGGCCGCCCGGCGCCGCCCCTGTCTCTTATCCTGTCTCTTATCCACATCTGAAGCTAGA
>NZ_WYCT01000857.1 GCF_011008945.1 Streptomyces harenosi | reverse complement strand
ACAGCAGCCGGCCCTGCACCAGCTGGCCGCCGGCGTTGTAGCCGGTGGAGGTGGATTCGTAGCCGATCTGCGCCAGCGACGGAGCGCGGAAATTGTTGGAGATGGCACCGCGCAGTGCGAACGCCGGGGTGAATTCGTAGCGCAGGCCGAGCTTGCCGGTCAGTTCGCCGCCAAAGTCGTCGTTGTGCTCGTAGCGCGCGGCCAGGTCGGTGGAGAACTTCTCGCCGAACTGGCTGGACAGGCTGGCATAGGCGCTGGCCACGTCGCGCGACAGGGTGGCGGCGTCCTGTGGGGTCAGGCCGCCACCGGCCTGCGAGCCGGTCGGGCGGTCGGTGTACGGGCCCGCCGCATAGCTGGCCGGGTCGCCGGGGCGGGTCTGGTAGCGCTCATGGCGCGCTTCCACGCCCAGGCCCAGCGTGTGGCTGATGCTGTCGCTCTGGGTGAACA
>NZ_WYCT01000856.1 GCF_011008945.1 Streptomyces harenosi | reverse complement strand
GCCCCATGGGCCACCGGCGGCCGTCAGCAGGCCGCTACCAAGCTCCTTCAAGCCGCTGCCGAGCACATCGCCGCCGACGTTGGCCTTTGCCTTTGTCGCGGCCTTGCCCGTTGCGCCCTCCGGTGCCGCATGCACGCGCGCCAGCGCGGCGGCCGTCCGCTCGGCCTCCGCGCGCAGTGTCTTGAGATTCTGCGTTGCCAGGCGGCTGGCCTCCGCCATTGCGGTACGGAAGCCCGTCGTGTTGACCCGCAGTACTACGTCTAGATTCTGGTTAGTGGACGCCATACGCGTTCCTCCAAGAATGATGAGGGGCCCCGCAGGGCCCCAGGTTCGATTGCATGCCACGCATCGGAGAAGCAATGCCCTGCCCCGCCCGGAATCACGCCGCAGCGTTGCGCCGCGATGCGCTGCCGAACAGTTCCAGCAGCTGCTGCGAGCGCTCCTTTGC
>NZ_WYCT01000855.1 GCF_011008945.1 Streptomyces harenosi | reverse complement strand
GGCCAGCAGCCGCCCGGCGGCGACGCCAGCCGTGCAGCCGCAGGCGCCCGCGGCGGGAGCTGCACCAGTACCGACTCCGGCCGAGAGCGCGCAGTCGCGCACCGATGCCGCGCGTGCCACGGCCCTGCTGACCGCACAGGTACAGCAGCAGGCCAGCGCCACTGCCGCCGCACCGGCCACGCCGACCCCGGCACCGACCACCGCGCCGGCCCAGGTTGCTGCGGCCGGTGTCACCGCCAGCAGCACGCCGTCGTCCTCGCCGGCCGCGATCCTCGCCGGCCAGCGCACCGCAGCGGTGGTGACCACGCCGCCGGCCACCGTGCCTACACCGGCACCGACGCCGGTGGAACCGCCGCGTCCTGTCATGCCCAGCGATGCGTCGCGTATCCGCATGCAGGCCGGCATGCGCCACCTGGTGGTGGCGATCGATCCCGGACACGGCGGCCAGG
>NZ_WYCT01000854.1 GCF_011008945.1 Streptomyces harenosi | reverse complement strand
ATCTATACCTTCAAACTCAAAAGCTGTTCCTTCTATACGTGATTTGACGAAAGCATCAATTTTCTTGTATTGATTATTCATTTCCCATGAAACACACTCATCTTCTTGCGTAATATCATAAATTTTTTCGGAAAAACTAACTAATTCATTCCACGATTTCTCCTCGGCAAATTGACTTAGTTTCGATGCGATAAAAGGAAATTTTGCTTTTAAGTCATCCATATTCTTGATCTCAAATTCGATATTTTCTTCTCCTACAGCTGAAATCCATGCTGAAAGATTGATTGCAATATCGCTAAAGTCTTCTACATTTTCGACATTTCCTGTATTATCTTTTATTACTGCTTCTAAAGCCATATCGGTTGTTGCACTCATGGTTTGATCTCCTCTCATAATAGAGCAAAAAGCCGGTTTAACCGGCTTTTTGCATGGTACGTTTTGTTTGGTAG
>NZ_WYCT01000853.1 GCF_011008945.1 Streptomyces harenosi | reverse complement strand
GGTTTAGGCAGTGTGATTGCCAAACATGGTGCTGGCGGAGGCCCCAAGGTCTTTATTTCTGGACATATGGACGAAGTTGGTTTTATGGTAACAAAAATAACCGAAAAAGGATTCTTGGAATTCCAAACTCTTGGAGGTTGGTGGGGGCAAGTCATGCTTGCTCAGCAAGTTGAAATCAAAACACGTGAAGGGAAAATCGTCCACGGTGTGATTGGTTCCAAACCACCACATGTTTTAACACCTCAAGTAAGAAATAAACCTTATGAAATAAAGGATATGTTCATTGATATTGGCGCATCAAGCCAAGAAGAAGCCAAAGAGTGAGGCATACGTCCTGGAGATATGGTCATTCCATATATTGAAACCACCGAGATTTACACTTCTAGCTTCGTCGGCAGCGTCACATCGGCTTCCTGGGGGGAGAGTTTCCTCTCCAGGCGGCGGACGC
>NZ_WYCT01000852.1 GCF_011008945.1 Streptomyces harenosi | reverse complement strand
GGAGGTGGTGGCCTTCGCGATTGACCGAGCCAAGGAAACCCATCACCACGTGCCCCTGGCCGACGTGGACCGGGTGGTGAAAGACTACGAGAAGGCCAAGGGCTTTCAACTCTCCCAGGAGCAGCGCCACGCGTTGGACCACATCACCCAGGGCAGCGGGGGCGTGGTCGATCTTTCTGGGCTCGCCGGAACCGGTAAAACGACGATCAGTGAGTGTTTTCGGGCAGCTTACGAAACCCAAGGATTCGAGTTGCTGGGCGTCTGCGTTTCCAACGCCGCGGCCGAGAAGCTGGAGGCGGAAAGCGGCATGTCCAGCGTGAGCATGGCGCAGATGCTCCATGACCTGGACAAAGGAAAGATGCAGTTCCGCAAGACGGACGTCATTGTGGTGGATGAGGCAGGCATGGTCGATGCGCGCAACACCCACAAGCTTTTCAGCTACGCCGCCAAG
>NZ_WYCT01000851.1 GCF_011008945.1 Streptomyces harenosi | reverse complement strand
GTCAAGCAGCGCCTGCAGCCGGCCATGCAGCGCTGGCTGGTGCAGTTGCTGACCACCAATGCCGACGGTATTGCCGGCGCCGTTGCCTCGCAGCGGGTGATCGGCGATGTGCATGCCCGGGTCGGTATTCCGGTCGACCTGGTCACCCGCGGCGCGCGCGTGCTCAAGCACGAACTGTTCGTGCGCCTGCACGACGACGCGCCCGACAGTGCCACTGCGTTCGCCGCCATCGACTGCCTCAGCGCGATCATGGACATCGCCATGGAAGGCATGACCCTGGCCTATACCCATGCACGCGGGCGCTCGACCCGCGCCGATGCTGCGTACCGGCTGTTCTCGCTGGTGCAGAACGTCGGCACCGAACGCGAACGCCAGCGCGCACTGCTGCTGGACTGGGAGAACGCCCTGCTCTACGCGCTCGCTGGCCACGTACAGGCCAGCGAGCGCGTAG
>NZ_WYCT01000850.1 GCF_011008945.1 Streptomyces harenosi | reverse complement strand
CGCGATCAAGTGCTCGCCTCGCGGCATGCTCATCCAAACCGCTTTGTATGAACTCCGAGGCAGAATTTCGCATGCTCGCCCACAGCACGTAGCGCTTACGCCCCAAGCTGAGCGCATTCCATTCAGGCGATCCAATCGACTGAAGCCCGTCGCCTAGCTTCGGGTCCAACCGATGCTTCCGCAGAAGGTTTGCCAAGTACGCTCGAGCTTCGGTGGATGCCAGTGAAATTCCGAGATTCCGCCTCGCACTGGGCGTGCACTCAGCCGCCCACTGGGTGAGCGACCGGGTCAATGCCGACTCAAGGTTCAAGTCACTGCGAGACCTCGGAGATTTGTAGGACCAAGCCAGGGGCTCATACAGAGATCTTGCGGCAAGCCGAGAACATTCGACTGGTTCGCGATGGAGGACGCGCAGCGTCGCAAGCGTGTCAAGTGCCTGCGAGGCCAACCC
>NZ_WYCT01000849.1 GCF_011008945.1 Streptomyces harenosi | reverse complement strand
GAACGCGGCCAGTGGCCGCGCCTCAAAGCAAAAGCGGTGTGGAGAGAAAAGCACATGGGCGGCATGGCCGCCCAGCCTGCTGCTCACAACGAGAAGCCCTGCCTGTGTTTCGGGGACTGCGCTGGCAGCTTGGGAGAGGCCTTTCGCGCCCGCCGCAACGGCTCCAGCACTTCCAGCAGCCAACGGGCCTTGCGCTCGCCCTCGCTCATCTGCGGTTTTGGGCGTTCCGCGTGCTCCTTCAGCAGTGCGTCGAGCTTGCCCTGGATGCGCGTTCGCTGAGCGGCTGGGCGTTGAGTGTTGGGGCGTGCAACCGCCCCAAGGCCCTGGACAACCGGCCGTTGCGGATCGTCTTTCAGTCCCGCGTCGAGCACGGTCTCTTTGAGGCGTTCCAGCCCCAGGCGTTCGCTCAACCGCTCCACGTCATCGGACGTCGCATACATGCGGTAGGAACC
>NZ_WYCT01000848.1 GCF_011008945.1 Streptomyces harenosi | reverse complement strand
GTATTTCCCTATCTCTGCCTTCAGATCATGCCATTGTGCCTCACCATTATTTTTTACATGAATCCGTTTTGGCCAAAGCAACATCTCTTTCATGTAGCCTGAATTGCCAAGGTAGAATCCAAGCTCAGCACTTCCGCGAAAAACCAAATAAGACTGATACGGGTAACCGGAAACTAGCGGAAAATATTTTTGATACTCCTTATTTGGCTCTTGATCTGGATAGCCAAAATGAATATCAATGTTCCCGGAAACACCACCCTCATCCTCACCAAATAAATTACCCTCCGAAACTGGAAGTAAATTTGGTGGATGCTTCAATGGGTCATGCACTACCCACTTGCGATTATCAAAGTTAATCGCAATCAATTTCTCAATCCGGTTGCCAATAAATGCTGCGAATTTGGCGTAATAGCGATATCCGGTGACTTGCGATGTCTTGCCCATACCCAGAA
>NZ_WYCT01000084.1 GCF_011008945.1 Streptomyces harenosi | reverse complement strand
GACGCCCCCGCCCCCGTCCCCGGCAGCTCCGCCATCGCCGACCGGCTGATGCTCAAGCTGGACCCGGCCACGCTGGGCTGGGCGCTCGGGCAGCCCTCGGGCAAGGGGGAGATGCGGGCCTGGTTCGGGCTGGCCGACGGCCGGGACGCCGACCCCCTCTCGCTGCTGCTGGCGGTGGACGCCCTGCCGCCGACCGCCTTCGAGCTGGGGCTGAGCGGCTGGGTGCCCACGGTGGAGCTGACCGTGCACGTGCGCTGCCGTCCGGCGCCGGGACCGCTCAGGGTCTCGATCACCACCCGCAACCTCGCCGGCGGCTTCCTGGAGGAGGACGCCGAGGTCTGGGACAGCGACGACCGGCTGGTCGCGCAGTCCCGCCAGCTGGCCCGGGCCCGGCTCGGCTGACCTGCGACGGACGGCCCCGGCGCGTCCGCCGGGGCCCCCGCGCGGCACCTGCCGTCCGGCGGCCGGTGCCGGGCCGCCGCTCCCGGGCGGGCGGCGGGTGGCCCCGGGGCACGCCTCCGGCCGAGGCCGGCGGGCGGAGCCGGGGACGGTCAGTCCAGCCAGTGGTGACGGCCGATGCTGATCAGCCGCAGCTGGCGGGCCGCGACCCGGCCGACGCGCGCCCGCTCCTCCTCGGGGGCGTCCAGGGTCTCCAGGAAGAGGGAGGCCGTCATCAGCATCTGGTCGACGTAGAGCCCGGCGAGCATCAGCAGATCGTCCTCGTCCCAGCCCGCCGACACCGGGTCCTGCGCCAGCCCCGCCCGCACCTCCTCGGCGAAACGGGCCAGTTGCGCCCGGATGGCCTCGCGCACCGGCTGCACCCCGCCGTGCCGTTCGCGTGCGAGGAAGCGGACGTGGGCGGGGTGGGCGCGGACATGGGCGTCGATCAACGCGACGGCGCGGGCGATGCGTTCCTCGCTGTCGCCCGTCGTGGCCACCATCGTGCGGATCATCGGGTACAGGCTGCCCAGCGCCTCCTCGACCAGCGCCACCCCGAGGTCCGCCGTGGAGCGGAAGTGGCGGTAGAAGGCGGTCGGCGCGACGCCCACGGCGCGCGTGACCTCGCGCAGGCCCAGACTGCTCAGGCTCTGCTCCTCCAGCAGCCCGAGCGCCGCGTCCAGGAGGGCCTGCCGGGTCTTCTGCTTCTGGGCCTGCCGGATGCCGAGGGTGTGACTCATGCCATGCAGTTAACAACTGTTCTCTGGAATTGAGAAGTCGTCAGGGGCGCTAGGCTGGGAACTCAGTGAACAAGTGTAACTACAGTCGTTCACCGAATCTGGGGGTCCCGACCATGCTCTTCCTCGTCGCGGCGCTGCTGCTCCTCGGCGTGGTGCTGGGCACCGTGGCCCACGCGCCGCTCTCCTTCTCCGTCGTCGCGGGCGTGGTCATCGCCGTCTGGCTCGCCGTCTTCGCCGTCCGCGAGCGGCACCACCGCCGCCGCGGCACGCCCGCCCGCTGACGCCGCCCGCCGGCGGCCACGACCGGCACGACCGCCCCTCCGTCCGACGGGAGCCGATCACCATGCACTTCACCGCACCGGCCCGCCACTCCACCGGTCTGCGCGACGCCGACGGCATGGCCGTCGCGTCCTTCGTCCTGGGCCTGCTCGGCCTGCTCGTCCTCAACGTCGTCCTCGGGCCCGTCGCCCTCGTCCTGGCCGCCGCGGCCCTGTGGCGGGGCACCGCCCGCCGCGGCCGGGCCCTCCTGGGCCTCGGGCTGGGGGTCGCGGACCTGCTCGTCCTGATCGCGTTCATGCAGGCGGACCAGACGCTGTCCTGGAGCTTCTGACGGCGGCGACGCCACCCCGCGGCCCGCAGCGGCCATTCCCGGCGCGCATCGGCCCGTCCCGCCGCGCATCGGCCCGTCCCTCCGGGACCGGCCCCCGTTCGATCCGCGCCGTGCGCGCCGTTCCGCTCGGCGCCTGGCCGGCGGCACCGGTCCGTACGGGCGCGCACCGGTCCGTACCGGCCGACACCACCCTCCGCCGATCCGTGCCGTCCGCGCCGTTCCGCTCGCGGCCTGGCCGGCGGCACCGGTCCGTACGGGCCCGCACCGGGCGTGGTCCCGGGCCGGGTCCTTGCCCAACCGTGACCTGGGGCATGCCGGGAACGCCCCGTAGAATCGGCCACACCATGGCTTACCTCGACCACGCCGCGACCACCCCGATGCTTCCCGAGGCGGTCGAGGCACTCGCCGCGCACCTGAGCGTCACCGGCAACGCCTCCTCCCTCCACGCATCCGGCCGCCGGGCCCGCCGCACGGTCGAGGAGGCCCGGGAAACCCTCGCCGAAGCCCTCGGCGCCCGCCCCAGCGAGGTCGTCTTCACCTCCGGCGGCACCGAGGCCGACAACCTCGCCGTCAAGGGCCTGTACTGGGCCCGCCGCGCCGCCGACCCGGCCCGCACCCGCGTCCTGGCCGCCCCCGTCGAGCACCACGCCGTCCTGGACGCCGTCCACTGGCTCGGCGAGCACGAGGGCGCCAAGGTCGAGTACCTGCCCGTCGACGGCCACGGCCGCGTCCACCCCGAGGCCCTGCGCGAAGCCATCGCCCGCAACCCCGACGACGTCGCCCTGGCCACCGTCATGTGGGCGAACAACGAGATCGGCACGGTCATGCCGGTGCGCGAACTGGCCGACGCCGCGCGTGAGTTCGGCGTCCCGCTGCACGCCGACGCCGTCCAGGCCGTCGGCCAGCTCCCGGTCGACTTCGCCGCCTCCGGGCTCGCCGCCATGACCGTGTCCGGCCACAAGATCGGCGGCCCCTACGGCATCGGCGCGCTGGTCCTCGGCCGCGAGTACAGCCCCGTCCCCGTCCTGCACGGCGGCGGCCAGGAGCGCCACGTCCGCTCCGGCACCCTGGACGTACCGGCCATCGCCTCCTTCGCGGTCGCCGGCCGCCTCGCCGTCGAGCGGCGCGCGTGGTTCGCCCGGGAGATCGGCGCCCTGCGCGACGACCTGGTCGCCGCGGTCCGCGCCGCCGTCCCGGACGTGATCCTCGGCGGGGACCCGTCCCCCGGCGGGCGCCTGCCCGCCAACGCCCACTTCACCTTCCCCGGCTGCGAGGGCGACTCCCTGCTGCTCCTGCTCGACGCCCAGGGCATCGAGTGCTCCACCGGCTCCGCCTGCACCGCGGGCGTCGCCCAGCCCAGCCACGTCCTGCTGGCCACCGGCACCGACCCCGACCTGGCCCGCGGCACCCTGCGCTTCTCGCTCGGCCACACCTCCACCAGGGCCGACGTCGACGCGGTCGCCCGGGCCATCGGCCCGGCGGTGCAGCGGGCCCGGGCCGCGGGACTGAGCTGAGGGGCCGCCGGCAGGAAGGGCCGGCGGGGGACGCCTACGCGGGGTCCGGCGCCGCCCGGACGGGTGCCGTCGCCGCCCGCCGCACCAGCCGCAGATACCGGTCCCAGTCCCAGTGCGGGCCCGGATCGGTGTGGTCGGTGCCCGGCACCTCCACGTGGCCGATGATGTGCTCGCGGTCCAGCGGGATGCCGTACCGCGCGCAGATCCCGGCCGTCAGCCGCGCCGAGGCGGTGTACATCGCGTCGGTGAAGTCCTCCGGCCGGTCCACGAACCCCTCGTGCTCGATGCCGATGCTGCGCTCGTTGTAGGAGCGGTTGCCCGCGTGGTAGGCCACGTCCAGCTCGCGGATCATCTGCGTGACGCGGCCGTCCCGGCCGACGATGTAGTGCGTGGCCGCCTGGTGCGCCGGGTTCTGGAAGGCCCGCACCGCGCCGGCGAAGCTGCCCTGGGTGACATGGACGACCACCATGTCTATGCCGTAGTCGTCGGGCCGGTCCGCGCGCCGCCAGTTGGCGTCCGAGGCCGCCACCCAGCGGGCGCCGGCGTAGTCGACCTCGCCCTCCTTGCGCGGCTTGACGACACCCGGCGCCCGCCACCACAGACGGCCCAGCTCGTCCCGCGCCAGCACCGCCGTGCCCGCGACCGCCACCGCCCCGCCGACCAGCAGAGCCCGCCGCCCGATGCGCCGGTCCCCGTCCCTCGCTGCCTGTCTCGCGCCCATGTGTGCGTGAACGCGTACTCGGCCGCCGCGGTTCCCGCGCCCCCGTACCCTGGAGGGGTTATGACTGACACCCCGCAGCGCACCCGTCCCCTCCGCGTCCTGGCCGCCATGTCCGGCGGCGTCGACTCCGCCGTCGCCGCCGCCCGCGCGGCCGAGGCGGGCCACGACGTGACCGGCGTCCACCTCGCGCTCTCCGCGAACCCGCAGTCGTTCCGCACCGGTGCGCGGGGCTGCTGCACCATCGAGGACTCGCGCGACGCCCGCCGCGCCGCGGACGTCATCGGCATCCCCTTCTACGTGTGGGACCTCGCCGACCGCTTCCGCGAGGACGTCGTCGAGGACTTCGTCGCCGAGTACGAGGCCGGGCGCACCCCCAACCCGTGCCTGCGCTGCAACGAGAAGATCAAGTTCGCCGCGCTGCTGGACAAGGCCCTCGCCCTCGGCTTCGACGCCGTCTGCACCGGCCACTACGCCAAGGTGATCGTGAACGAGGACGGCACCCGCGAGCTGCACCGCGCCTCCGACCTGGCCAAGGACCAGTCCTACGTGCTCGGCGTGCTGGACGACCGCCAGCTCGCCCACGCGATGTTCCCCCTCGGCGACACGGTCACCACCAAGGAGGAGATCCGCGCGGAGGCCGAGCGCCGGGGCCTGGCGGTGGCCAAGAAGCCCGACTCCCACGACATCTGCTTCATCGCCGACGGCGACACCCAGGGCTTCCTGGCCCGGCGGCTGGGCAAGGCCGAGGGCGACATCGTCGACGAGGCGGGCAACCGGCTCGGCACCCACGAGGGCGCGTACGGCTTCACCATCGGCCAGCGCAAGGGCCTGCGCATCGGCACGCCCGCCCCCGACGGCAAGCCCCGCTACGTCCTCGACATCTCCCCGGTGACCAACACGGTCACGGTCGGCCCGGCGGCCTCCCTGGACGTCACCGCGCTGACCGCGGTCAAGCCGCGCTGGTGCGGCGCGGCCCCCTCCGGCCCCGGCACCTACACCGCCCAGCTCCGCGCCCACGGCGAGGAGACGGAGGTGACCGCCGAACTCGTCGACGGCGAGCTGAGCGTGCGCTTCACCGAGCCGGTCCGCGGCGTCGCCCCGGGCCAGGCCATCGTCCTGTACGACGGCACGCGCGTGGTGGGCTCGGCGACGATCGCGTCCACCCGGCGGGCGACGGCCGGCGCGGCCTGACCCGGGACGGCCCGCCGGGCCCGGTCGGCCACCCCGCCGGGCCCGCCCCGCCGGCCGGCCGCCCCGGAGGCCGTCAGCCGGCCAGGAACTCCGCCAGCACCGGCGCCAGCACCCCCGGCTCCGCCAGGTGGGTCTGGCGCTCCAGCGAGCGGTACGAGCCGTCCGGGACCGCGCCCGCGACCGTCCGGGCCGCCTCCCGCGACCACCCGGGGCCCGCCTCCCCCGCCAGGGCCAGCACCGGCACGGAGATCCGGCCCAGCAGGGACAGCGGCGCGCGCCCGTCGCCCAGCACGGCGTCGTCGTGCGCGAGGCTCGGCGCGAGTCTCTCCAGCCCCGCCCACAGGGGGGAGCGGCGGGCGCCCCCGATGACCTCCTCGCCCAGCCCGGTGTGGCGCAGGAACAGCTCCACCGCGTCCCCGCGGCGGTCCTGCGACAGCGCCCGGTCCAGCTCCCGCCGGTACCGCGCGCGCTTGCTCGCCGCCGCGTCGTCCATGACGTACGGCACGTCGTAGACCGCGACCCGGCGCACCGGCAGCCCGCTCGCCGCCGCCCGCAGGGCCAGCGCGCCGCCCGAGGAGACGCCGTACAGCGACGCCTCGCCGCCCTCCGCCCCGATCAGCGCCGCGAGGTCCTCCACCTCGCGCTCCACCGCGTACGGTGGCGTGTCACCGCTGGCGCCGCGGCCCCGGCGGTCGTAGACGACCACGCCGAAACGCCCCGAGAGCTCCGCGGCCAGCGGCGCCATCGTGGCCCCCGTCGACAACGCCCCGCTCACCAGGATCACCACGGGACCCCGCCCGGTGCGCTCGTAGGAGAGCGGCGTGC
Source organism: Streptomyces harenosi (assembly GCF_011008945.1). Classification (GTDB taxonomy): domain Bacteria; phylum Actinomycetota; class Actinomycetes; order Streptomycetales; family Streptomycetaceae; genus Streptomyces; species Streptomyces harenosi. Next base: position 18,415 of record NZ_WYCT01000084.1, on the reverse strand, counting down.
CGTCGCGTGAAACAGTCTGCTTCTCCATGCCTGTCCAGACTGCCCCACGGTGCGCGGCTAAACGCTCACGACACTTCCACCTCGTAGAAGCAGAGGTGGTCCTTGATCTGCGCGACGTCCGGCTTGGGGTCCGGGTAGGCCCACACCACGTCGGCGGCGTCCGGCAGCGACCAGTACGACGCGGTCCCCTTGAAGGGGCAGTACGTCTGTGTGGCGGACGGGGTCAGCAGGTCCAGGCGCACGTCCTCGGACGGGACGTAGTAGCGGTCGGGACAGCCGGTCTCCCGCAGGACCAGCGCCCGGTCGCTCTCGGCCAGCACCTCCCCGCCGTGGACCACGCGCACCCGCCGGCCGCTCCGCTCGATGGTGATGTGGTGCCCTCCGGTCACGATCGACCCTCCTTGGGTAGCCGAGTACTCCGGTACAGCGCACGCTGAAGCGGAGTTCTTCCCGCCGGTCCGGGGCCGCCCCACCCGGCGCACCCGAGGAGGAGGTCCCATGGGAGCCACGTACCCGGCCAGGAACCGCAGCAGCCTCGCCCACCAGGTCCGCTACGCCCTCAGCCATCCCGGGCGCGTCCCCACCCACGCCCGGCGGGCCGTGCGTGACGCCCTGCTGCGGCTGCGCTACCGCCACGACCACATCGCCTACTACCGGGCCGTGATGGCCTCCGACACCGCCCGCAGCGCCGAGGCGGCCGTGGGCCACAACCCCTCGCGCGAGCAGTGGGCGCGCATCGGGCGCCTCCAGTACGACTATCTGGTGGAGCACGGCCTGCAGCCGCACCACCGGATGCTGGAGATCGGCTGCGGCAACCTGCGGGCCGGCCGCCTCTTCATCGACCACCTCGACACCGGCCACTACTACGGCATCGACATCTCCCCCCACATCCTGCTCGCCGCGCAGGACACTCTGGTGCGGGAGGGGCTTCAGCACAAGCTGCCCTATCTGGTGCTCGCCGACGACCTCACCTTCTCGTTCCTGCCCGACGGGCACTTCGACGTCGTGCACGCGCACAGCGTCTTCTCCCACTCGCCCCGGCACGTCATCGAGGAGTGCTTCGCGCACGTCGGCCGGATCCTCGCACCCGGCGGTTTCTTCGACTTCACCTTCGACCGCACGGAGGGGGAGGAGCACCAGGTGCTCCACGAGGACTTCTACTACCGGACGCAGACCCTGGTCGGCCTGGCCGCGCGGCACGGCCTGGCGGCGCGCCTCATGGACGACTGGGAGCGGCTGCCGCACCGCCAGTCGAAGATCCGGGTGACCGCGCTGCCGCAGCCTGCCCGTACGGTGGGGGCATGAACATCTGCGTCTTCCTCTCCGCCGCCGACCTCGACGACCGCTACACCCGTCCCGCCAGGGAGTTCGCCGAGCTCATGGGCAAGGGCGGGCACACCCTGGTGTGGGGCGGCTCGGACGTCGGGCTGATGAAGGTGGTCGCCGACGGCGTGGAGGAGGCCGGCGGGCGGCTGCTGGGCGTGTCGGTGGAGTTCCTGTCCGACCGGGCGCGCAAGGGCGTCGAGGAGATGGTGATCGCCCGCGACCTCGCCGAGCGCAAGCGACTGCTGCTGGAGAAGGCCGACGCCGTGGTGATCATGGTGGGCGGCACCGGCACGCTGGACGAGGCGACCGAGATCCTGGAGCTGAAGAAGCACGGGCACACCGACAAGCCGGTCGTGCTGCTGAACACCGCGGGCTTCTACGACGGGCTCAAGGAGCAGTTCCGCCGCATGGAGGACGAGGGCTTCCTGCCGCGCCCGCTCGCCGAGCTGGTGTTCTTCGCCGAGGAGCCGGTGGGCGCGCTGGCCTACCTGGAGGAGGCGCTCGGCGTGCAGTGAGCCGGTGGTGCGAGCATGGCGGGCATGGCTACACATGTGATCACCGGAGCGGGCTCCGGCATCGGCGCGGCCGTGGCCCGCCGCCTGCACGCGCGCGGCGACGACCTCGTGCTGCACGCGCGCGACGCGGCCCGCGCCAAGGAGCTCGCCGCCGCCTTCCCCGGCGCCCGGACCCTGGTGGGCGACCTCGCGGACCCCGACAAGCTGTCCTGGGCCCTGTCGCACCAGACGCTGCCGGACCGGGTGGACTCGCTGCTCCACATCGCGGGCGTGGTCGACCTCGGGCCGGTCGGCGAGCTGACCCCGAAGAGCTGGCACCGCCAGCTCAACGTCAACCTGATCGCCCCCGCCGAGCTGACCCGCCTCTTCCTGCCCCAGCTCCGCGTCGCCCAGGGCCACGTGGTCTTCGTCAACTCCGGAGCCGGGCTCAGCGCGCACGCCGAGTGGGCCGCGTACGCCGCCTCCAAGCACGGGCTGAAGGCGCTGGCCGACGCGCTGCGCCAGGAGGAGCACGCCAACGGGATCCGGGTGACGTCCGTCTACCCGGGCCGCACCGCCAGCCCCATGCAGCTCAAGGTGCACCAGCAGGAGGGCAAGGAGTACGACCCGGCCCGGTGGATCGACCCCGAGTCGGTGGCCACCACCGTCCTGATGGCCCTGGACCTGCCCAGGGACGCGGAGGTCAACGACCTGAGCGTGCGCCCGGGGCGCTGACCGGCCGCTCCGCCCGCCGAACGCCCGGGGACCGGTACCGGCTCCTCCCGGGCGCCCGCGCGGGCGGCCGCTCCCGGTGGAAACGGCCGGCCGGGCGTCCGCGCAGGGCCGCCGGAACGCCCTGGGCGCGGCCGGCCACCGCGCCTGCCGCGACCGCCGCCGAACACCGGCGGTCGGCGTTACGTACTCTTCCGGGGTGAGCGAAAACAGCCAGTTCAGGTTCGGTCCCGCCACCGGCGTCGGGTCCATGCCGGGCGCGGACGCGCGTGAGGCCGTCAAGACCGTCACCGGCACCTTCGAGGACTTCCCGTTCCTGCCCGAACTGCCCGCCCGCGGGCCCGGCGCCGACATGATCGGACGCAGCGCCGGAATGCTCGTCGAGCTGTACGCGCGCGTGGAGCCCAGCGGCTGGCGGCTCGGCGACCGGCCGGGCCGGGACACCAAGCGGGCCCGCGCCTGGCTCCGCGAGGACCTCGACGCGCTGGAGGAGTACACCCAGGGCTACGAGGGGCCGCTGAAGGTGCAGGCGGTCGGCCCCTGGACGCTGGCCGCCGCCCTGGAGCTGAGGAACGGCGAGGCCGTCCTCTCCGACGCCGGCGCCTGCCGCGACCTGGCCGCCTCCCTCGCCGAGGGGCTGCGCCTGCATCTGGCGGAGGTGCGCCGCCGCGTCCCCGGGGCCCAGGTCGTGCTCCAGCTCGACGAGCCGTCCCTCACCGCCGTCCTGCGCGGCCGGGTGAAGACCGCCAGCGGCTACCGCACCCACCGAGCCGTCGACCGGCAGGTCGTCGAGTCCGCCCTGCGTGACATCGTCGGCGCCCACGGCGGCGGCCCGGTCGTGGTGCACTCCTGCGCCCCCGACGTCCCCTTCGCCCTGCTGCGCCGGGCGGGCGCGGCGGGCATCTCCTTCGACCTCTCCCTCCTCACCGAGCGTGACGACGAGGCGATCGGCGAGGCGGTGGAGGGCGGCACCCGGCTGCTGGCCGGTGTCGTGCCGGGCACGGACACCCCATTGTCGGACCCTGGAGGTAGCGTCATGGGGGTCAGGACGCTGTGGCGCAGGCTGGGGCTGCATCCGGGGCTTCTCGCCCGGGCGGTCACGGTCACGCCGTCGTGCGGACTCGCGGGCGCGTCCCCCGAGTACGCCCGCCGTGCGCTCGCCCACTGCGTCCGGGCGGCGAGATCCCTCGCGGACAACCCAGAGTAACGGGAGGACAACACGGTGGCCGGCGACAAGCAAGCGGAGACGACGAACGTGCCCGCCGAGGCGCGGGAGAAGCACGTGCAGCTCGCTGAGCAGATCGAGGAGCACCGCTTCCGGTACTACGTGAAGGACGCCCCCGTCATCAGCGACGCGGACTTCGACCGGCTGCTGCGTTCCCTGGAAGCCCTGGAGGACGAGTACCCCGAGCTGCGCACGCCCGACTCGCCGACCCAGAAGGTCGCCGGCTCCTACGAGACGGAGTTCACCTCCGTCGAGCACCGCTCGCGGATGCTGTCGCTCGACAACACCTTCAACGACGACGAGCTCGCCGCCTGGGCCGAGCGGATCGCCAGGGAGCTGGGCGACCAGACCTACCACTTCCTGTGCGAGCTCAAGGTCGACGGCCTCGCCGTCAACCTCACCTACGAGCACGGCCGCCTCACCCGCGCGGCGACCCGCGGCGACGGCCGCACCGGCGAGGACATCACGCCCAACGTCCGCACCATCGCCGAGATCCCGGAGCGTCTCAAGGGCGACCGCGTCCCCGGCCTGGTGGAGATCCGCGGCGAGGTCTACTTCCCGATGGAGAAGTTCGAGGAGCTCAACCGCCGGCTGGTCGAGGCCGGCGACAAGCCCTTCGCCAACCCGCGCAACGCGGCGGCCGGTTCCCTGCGCCAGAAGGACCCGCGCGTCACCGCCACCCGCCCGCTGCACATGGTCGTCCACGGCATCGGCGCGCTGGAGGGCTTCACGGGCCTGAACCGCCTGTCCCAGGCGTACGACCTGCTGAAGACCTGGGGCCTGCCCACCTCCCGGCACAACCGGGTGGTCGACGGCCTCGACGGCGTACGGGAGTTCATCGCCCACTACGGCGAGAACCGCCACTCCGTGGAGCACGAGATCGACGGGGTCGTCGTCAAGCTCGACGAGATCCCGCTCCAGGGCCGGCTGGGCTCCACCTCGCGCGCGCCGCGCTGGGCGATCGCCTACAAGTACGCGCCGGAGGAGGTCAACACCAAGCTCCTCGACATCCGCGTGGGCGTGGGCCGCACGGGCCGGGTCACGCCCTACGCCCAGGTGGAGCCGGTCACGGTCGCGGGCTCCGAGGTCGAGTTCGCCACCCTGCACAACCAGGACGTGGTCAAGGCCAAGGGCGTCCTCATCGGCGACACCGTGGTGCTGCGCAAGGCCGGTGACGTCATCCCGGAGATCCTCGGACCGGTGGCCGACCTGCGCGACGGCAGCGAGCGGGAGTTCGTGATGCCGAGCGAGTGCCCCGAGTGCGGGACGCCGCTGCGGCCCATGAAGGAGGGCGACGTCGACCTGCGCTGCCCCAACGCCCGCACCTGTCCTGCCCAGTTGCGCGAGCGGCTGTTCTACCTCGCCGGCCGCAAGGCCCTGGACATCGAGCACTTCGGCTATGTGGCGGCGGCCGCGCTCACCAAGCCGCTGGAGCCGGCCGACCCGCCGCTGAAGGACGAGGGCGACCTGTTCGACCTCACCGTCGAGCAGTTGCTGCCCATCCGGGCCTACGTCCTCGACCAGGACAGCGGCCTGCCCAAGCGCGACCCGAAGACCGGCGAGGAGAAGATCGCGACGGTCTTCGCCAACCAGGAGGGCAAGCCGAAGAAGAACGCCCTGGCGATGCTGGAGAACATCGCCGCGGCCAAGCAGCGCCCGCTGGCCCGGGTCCTCACCGGACTGTCGATCCGTCATGTCGGCCCGGTCGCCGCCGAGGCGCTCGCCCGTGAGTTCGGGTCCATCGACCGCATCGAGCAGGCGAGCGAGGAGGAGCTGGCGGGCACCGAGGGCGTCGGGCCCATCATCGCCGCCTCCCTCAAGGAGTGGTTCGCCGAGGAGTGGCACCAGGAGATCCTGCGCAAGTGGAAGCAGGCCGGCGTCCGCATGGCGGAGGAGAGCTCCGGCGCGGACGAGGGCCCCCGCCCCCTGGCCGGGCTCACCGTCGTCGTCACCGGCACCCTGGAGCACTTCACCCGGGACGGCGCCAAGGAGGCCCTCCAGACCCGGGGCGCGAAGGTGACCGGATCGGTGTCCAAGAAGACCTCGTTCGTCGTGGTGGGTGACAACCCCGGGTCGAAATACGACAAGGCCATGCAACTGAAGGTTCCGGTCCTGAACGAGGACGGATTCGCAATTCTGCTCGAGCAAGGACCCGAAGCGGCGGCGGACGCGGCACTTCCGGCCGGGGAATAGCGGTTGAAGGCCACCCGTTCGGCGCATACCAGATGCATACGGGTGGCCAGGGCGCATTCGGGCGACCGTCGGCGACCGCCGCCCGTGGAAGCCATCCGCGGCCTACTGTTGAGGTGTGCGCCTGCCGTGCCCAGCTCGGTTGGGGCATCTCCGTGCTCTGCCGAGAGCAGGGGGAAGGGGTAACCGACGCGGTGCCGTTGAAGGTTGTCGGGCATCGGGCCGCGTGGCGTGGGCACCGCCGGCTGTGAGAGGGACGGGAATGGAACCGACCGAGAGCGCCGCTGCGGGTTCACGGCTGCGCCGGTACCGCATGGCGAGCGCCTGGTGGGGCAGCCGGTGGGCCGGGTGGTCCGAGGAGCGCGGTGCCGAGGGGCGCGCCGCCCCGCCGTACGCCCCCGCGGAGGCCCGCGGCGCCGGACCGTACACCGCCGGCGGCCGGACCGGCGCACCGCGCCCGGCCGGCGGCCACGAGGCCGTGCTGCCGCACACGGCGCCCGGCGCGGCCCCGCCGCCCGCCGGAACCGGCCACGCCCTCGGCGGCGCCGACTCCGAACGGCACCCCTCCTGGCCCGCGCTGCCCGCGGCGGTCGTCGCGGCGGCCGGGTTCGTCCTGGGCGCCGGGTTCTACCGGGCGTTCGGCTCGGGCCACGCCCTCTTCCCGTCCGGCACCGCCGGCTGGTCGCTGGCCGTGCTCACCGGGATCATCGTCGGCCACCTGGTCATGCTCGGCCGCTCCCGCTGGTGGGGCGGCACCGGCTCGGGCGCCGCCCTCACCCTCGCCGTCCTGCTGCTGTTCGGCTGGGTCCCGGCCGGCATGGTCAGCCTCACCGTCGTCGTGCTGGTCGGCGTCGCCCGCCGGGGCCGCTGGCGCCAGGGCGTGCTGCACGGCGCGGTGGACATCCTCGGCATCGGCGCCGGCGCCCTGCTGCTGAGGGCCTGCGGCTCCGTGCCGTCCGTCGAGGCCCCCTGGGACCCCGAAACCTGGACGCTCTACACCGCACCCGAGGTGGCCGGTGTCGCCGTCGCCTACCTGGCCGTCACCCGCGTCCTGCTGTGGTACCTCCAGACGCCGCGCGCCGGCCTTCCCACCGTCGCCCGCACCGCCCTGCTCAGGCAGGGCCTGGTCGCCGTCGCTCTGCTCGGCATCGCCCCGCTGATCTGCGTGGTCGCCTTCGCGCAGCCCCTGCTGCTGCCGCTGTTCGCCATCCCGCTGATCGCCCTGGACTCCACCCTGTGGATCGCCCGCGCCCGCGCCGAGGAGCAACTGCGCGACCCGCTGACCGGGCTGCCCAACCGCCAGTGGCTGCTGGAGCGCATCTGGACCGCGCTGGACGACGCCGAGCGCATCGGCGCCCGCGCCGCCCTCGTCCTGATCGACCTGGACCGCTTCCGGTCGGTCAACGACACCCTGGGGCACCTGGCCGGCGACCGGCTGCTGCTGCAGACCGCCGAGCGGCTGCGGCAGGCCCTGCCGCGCGGGGCGGAGTCGGCGCGGCTGGGCGGTGACGAGTTCGCCGTCTTACTCCCCGTCGCCGACTCCACGACGTCCGTGACCCGCATCGCCCGCAGCCTGATCGCGGCCCTCGGCTCCCCGCTCGACCTGGACGGCCTCACCCTGGTCCTGGAGGCCAGCGCCGGGGTCGCCGTCTTCCCCGACCACGCGCTGGACGCGGAGGGGCTGCTGCGCCGCGCGGACGTGGCGATGTACCAGGCGAAGCGGGACCGTACGGGCGTGGAGGTCTACGAGTCCAAGCGGGACTCGAACACGCCGGACCGGCTGGGCCTGCTCGGCGATCTGCGCCGGGCGCTGGACGCCCACGAGGTCGAGCTGCACTACCAGCCCAAGGTCCGCTTCGACGGGCAGGTCGCCGGGCTGGAGGCCCTGGTGCGGTGGATGCACCCCGAGCGGGGCAAGGTGCCGCCGGACGAGTTCATAGCGATCGCCGAGTCCTCCGGGCTGATGCCCCATCTCACCGAGTACGTGCTGGAGACGGCGCTCGGGCAGGTCGCCGCGTGGCGGGCCCAGGGCCTGTTCGTCCCGGTCGCCGTCAACGTCTCCCCGCGCGACGTCCACACCCCCGGCTTCGCCGGCTCGGTCGCCGCCCGGCTGGCCCGCCACGGCGTCCCCGCCGGGGCGCTGCAACTGGAGATCACCGAGCACGTCCTGCTGGAGGACCCCCAGCGCGCCGCCGACACCCTCGCCGGACTCACCGGCCACGGCGTGAAGATGTCGCTGGACGACTTCGGCACCGGCTACTCCTCCCTGGTCCATCTGCGCCGGCTCCCCGTCAGCGAGCTGAAGATCGACCGTTCGTTCGTCGCCCGGCTCGCCGTCGACACCGAGGACGCCGAGATCGTGCGCTGCACGGTCGACCTCGCCCACTCGCTCGGCCTGCTCGTCGTCGCCGAGGGCGTCGAGGACGACGAGACCTGGGAGCGCCTGCGCGACCTGGGCTGCGACGCCGTCCAGGGCTGGCTGGTCGCCGCCGCCATGCCGCCCGAGGAGACCACCGCCTGGCTGCGCGCCCGGGGCTCCCGCGGCTGGCAGCGCCCCGCCGCCCCCCTCCCGGCCGCCGCGGGGGACGACCCGGCGGGCCGGGTCGGCTGAGCCGCACCGGCACCCGCGCCCCGCGGCGGAATGCGGCGTACCGCCATGATCGTTGTGGACGGCACCGGCGGTGCGCACGGTGCCGCCGGCCGGTGCCGGAACGACCTGCAGAGGTGACCCGATGTCCCTGTTCATCCCGCGGTTCGACCAGTCCGTCGTGGTACGGGACGCCGAGGCCGAGGTGGTCGGCGACACGCCCGTGGCCGTCAAGCTGCTCGCCGACAGCGGAGCGACCGGCGGGGCGCTGTCCACCGTCCGCGTCACCCTCGCCGAGGGCGCCGACGGCGCCCGCCCCCATCTGCACCGCAACTCCGCCGAGATGTTCTACGTGCTCGACGGGGCCGCCGAGTTCCTCTCCGGCGACGACGTCGTCACCGGCGAACGCGGCGACCTCGTCGTCGTACCGCCCGGGAAGCCGCACGCCTTCGCCGCCGCGCCCGGGACCGGCGCCGATCTGCTCATCGTCATCACCCCCGGCATCGAACGCTTCGAGTACTTCCGCCACCTCCAGCGCATCCGTCTCGGCGAGGCCGCGCCGGAGAGCCTGCGGGAGGTCGAGGACCTCTACGACAACCACTTCCTGGCCAGTGCGGCCTGGGACGGGCGGCGCTGACGGGGGCGTCGCGGGGAAACCGTTTCACGGGCACCCGGCCCGGCCCCATAGGATTGGGCCAAACCACACACTCTCACCCCAGAGGAACGCTGCATGCCTGGCATCACGCGCGAGGAGGTCGCCCACCTCGCCCGGCTGGCGCGTCTGGAGCTGAAGCCCGAAGAGCTCGATCACTTCGCGGGACAGCTTGACGACATCATCGGCGCGGTCGCCCGCGTCAGCGAGGTCGCCGACCAAGACGTACCGCCGACCTCGCACCCGCTCCCGCTGACCAATGTCATGCGCCCGGACGAGGTCCGACCGTCGCTCAGCCCCGAGCAGGCGCTCTCCGGCGCCCCGGCCCAGGAGCAGCAGCGTTTCAAGGTGCCGCAGATCCTGGGGGAGGAGTAGCCCGCCATGTCGGACTCCATCATCAAGCTGACCGCGGCCGAGATCGCCGCGAAGATCGCCTCCGGCGAGCTGACGGCCGTCGAGGTCACCGAGGCCCACCTGGCCCGGATCGAGGCCGTCGACGAGAAGGTGCACGCCTTCCTGCACGTCGACCGCGAGGGCGCGCTCGCGCAGGCCCGCGCCGTCGACGAGAAGCGCGAGCGCGGCGAGAAGCTCGGCCCGCTGGCCGGCGTGCCGCTCGCGCTCAAGGACATCTTCACCACCGAGGGCGTGCCCACGACCGTCGGCTCGAAGATCCTCGAGGGCTGGATCCCGCCGTACGACGCGACGGTCACCAAGAAGCTGAAGGCCGCCGACGTCGTCATCCTCGGCAAGACCAACATGGACGAGTTCGCCATGGGGTCGTCGACGGAGAACAGCGCCTACGGCCCGACCGGCAACCCGTGGGACCTCACCCGGATCCCCGGCGGCTCCGGCGGCGGCTCCTCCGCGGCCCTCGCGGCCTTCCAGGCCCCGCTCGCCATCGGCACCGACACCGGCGGCTCCATCCGCCAGCCCGCGGCCGTCACCGGCACGGTCGGCGTGAAGCCGACCTACGGCGGCGTCTCCCGCTACGGCATGGTGGCGTTCTCCTCCTCCCTGGACCAGGGCGGCCCCTGCGCCCGTACGGTCCTGGACGCGGCCCTGCTGCACGAGGTGATCGCCGGCCACGACCCGCTGGACTCCACCTCCATCGACGCCCCGGTCCCGCCGGTCGTCGAGGCCGCCCGCAACGGCAGCGTCGAGGGCATGCGCGTCGGCGTCGTCAAGCAGTTCCGCGGCGAGGGCTACCAGGCCGGCGTCATGCAGCGCTTCGAGGAGTCCGTCGCGCTGCTCAAGGAGCTGGGCGCCGAGATCGTCGAGCTGGACTGCCCGTCCTTCGACCTCGCCCTGTCGGCGTACTACCTGATCGCCCCCTCGGAGTGCTCCTCCAACCTCGCCCGGTTCGACGGCCTGCGCTACGGCCTGCGCACCGGCGACGACGGCACCCGCTCCGCCGAGGAGGTCACCTCCCTCACCCGTGAGGCGGGCTTCGGCCCCGAGGTCAAGCGCCGCATCATGCTCGGCACGTACGCGCTCAGCTCCGGCTACTACGACGCGTACTACGGCTCGGCCCAGAAGGTCCGCACCCTCATCAAGCAGGACTTCGAGAAGGCGTTCGAACAGGTCGACGTGATCGTCTCCCCGACGACCCCGACCACCGCCTTCCCGATCGGCGAGCGCGCCGACGACCCGATGGCGATGTACCTGGCCGACCTGTGCACCATCCCGACCAACCTGGCGGGCAACGCGGCCATGTCGCTGCCCTGCGGTCTCGCCCCGGAGGACAATCTCCCGGTCGGTCTGCAGATCATCGCCCCGGCCATGAAGGACGACCGCCTGTACAAGGTGGGTGCCGCGGTCGAGGCCGCCTTCGTGGAAAAGTGGGGCCACCCGCTGCTCGAGGAGGCACCGTCGCTGTGAGCAAGCTGTCGAAGGCCAAGGGCTTCAAGAAGTCCAAGAACGGCCTGTACCTGTCCATGGCCACCACCGCGTTCGGCGCGTTCAGCGTCGCGAAGCAGGCGAAGCTCGCCCGTGCCGAGAGCGACACGCTCCGTCTGGTCGACGCCGCCGTGTCCGCCGCCGCCATCGTCACCGGCCTCGCCATCCTCTACCGCGAGCTGAAGCGGCTGGGCGACGACGACGTCCTGCTGGGCTGAGAGGGAATTTCCACCGTGACCACCACGACCGACCTGGTGTCGTACGAGGACGCGCTCGCGTCCTACGACCCCGTCATGGGCCTCGAGGTCCATGTCGAACTCGGCACCAAGACCAAGATGTTCTGCGGCTGCTCGACCGCGCTGGGCGCCGAGCCGAACACCCAGACCTGCCCGGTCTGCCTCGGCCTGCCCGGCGCGCTGCCGGTCGTCAACGCGACCGGCGTCGAGTCCGCCATCAAGATCGGCCTCGCGCTGAACTGCGAGATCGCCGAGTGGTGCCGCTTCGCCCGGAAGAACTACTTCTATCCGGACATGCCGAAGAACTTCCAGACCTCCCAGTACGACGAGCCGATCGCCTTCGACGGCTACCTCGACGTGCAGCTGGAGGACGGCGAGACCTTCCGCGTGGAGATCGAGCGCGCCCACATGGAGGAGGACACCGGCAAGTCGACCCACGTCGGCGGCGCCACCGGCCGTATCCACGGCGCGTCCCACTCCCTGCTCGACTACAACCGCGCCGGCATCCCGCTCATCGAGATCGTCACCAAGCCGATCACCGGCGCGGGCGAGCGCGCTCCGGAGGTTGCCAAGGCGTACGTCCGTGAGCTGCGCGAGCTCATCCGCGCGCTCGGCGTGTCCGAGGCCCGCATGGAGATGGGCCAGATGCGCTGCGACGTGAACCTGTCGCTGATGCCGAAGGGCGCCGAGAAGTTCGGCACCCGCTCGGAGACGAAGAACGTCAACTCGCTGCGCTCCGTGGAGCGCGCGGCCCGCTTCGAGATCCAGCGGCACGCGGCCGTGCTGTCCTCCGGCGGCACGATCGTCCAGGAGACCCGCCACTTCCACGAGGACACCGGGTCCACGACCTCGGGCCGGGTCAAGGAGGAGGCCGAGGACTACCGGTACTTCCCGGAGCCCGACCTCGTCCCCGTCGCCCCGTCCCGCGAGTGGGTCGAGAAGCTGCGCGCGGACCTGCCCGAGCTGCCGCTGGTGCGCCGCAACCGGCTCCGTGAGGAGTGGGGGATCTCCGGCACCGACATGCAGGCGATCCTCAACGCCGGTGCGCTGGACCTGATCGTCGCCACCATCGACGCCGGTGCCGACGCGGCCTCCGCCCGCAAGTGGTGGATGGGCGAGCTGGCCCGCAGCGCCAACGAGTCGGGCAAGGCCCTGGACGAGCTGGCGATCACGCCGCAGCAGGTCGCCCGCGTCGCCGAGCTGGTGGCCTCCGGCGACCTGAACGACAAGCTGGCCCGCCAGGTCATCGAGGGCGTCCTGGCCGGCGAGGGCGGTCCGGACGAGGTCGTCGACAAGCGCGGCCTGAAGGTCGTCTCCGACGAGGGTGCGCTCACCGCCGCCGTCGACGAGGCCATCGCCGGCAACCCGGGCATCGCGGAGAAGATCCGCGGCGGCAAGGTGGCCGCGGCCGGCGCCCTGGTCGGCGCCGTCATGAAGGCGACCCGCGGCCAGGCGGACGCGGCGCGCGTCAAGGAGCTGATCCTGCAGAAGCTGGGCGTCGAAGGCTGAGCCGCCCGTACCTGCCCGAGGGGGCGCGCCGGTCGCCGGCGCGCCCCCTCGGCGCGTTCCCCCGGGTGCCGTCGCCGGGCCCCGGCCCCCGCCGTGCCTGCCTCCCCGCGGTGTGAGGAAGCCCACGAACTCCGCAAACGATCACCATCGGCTGCAAGAGTGTTCTTCGCATCACTCATGCACTCTTTGCGGGCCGTTCACGTCCTGAACGACTGTTCCCGGTCAAAGATCCACAATCGGTACATCTGGGAGCACGTCCGTGGCAGCCCTCGCACGCTGGTGTGTCCAACGCCGCCTCGTCACCGTCCTGCTCTGGCTGCTCACCCTGGCCGGGACCGCCGCGGCCGCCGTCGTAGGCGGCTCGGCCTACTCCGACGACTACCACGTCCCCGGAACCGAGTCCGGCCGCGCCGCCGAGCTGCTCACCGCGAACTTCCCCGGCCTGAGCGGCGACAGCCACACCCTCGTCTGGCACACCGCCTCCGGCACCGTGCGGGCCGCCGACGTCGAGCAGACGATGACCCGCACCCTGGAGCGCGTCGGGGACCTGCCCGGTGTCGCCGCCGTGACCGGGCCCTACGGCGCCGAGGGCGCGGGCCGGATCAGCGAGGACGGACGCACGGCCTACGCCACGGTCACCTTCGACGGCCGGGGCGGGGACCCCTCGCCCCCGGCGGCCGGGGCCGTCGCCGAGGCCGCCGGGGCCGCCGAGGGCGACGGACTCCAGGTGGAGCTGGGCGGCAGCGCCGTCACCGTCCCCGAGAGGCCGGGCGGCCACCTCGCCGAGGCCGTCGGCGTCGCCGTCGCCGCGGTCGTGCTGTTCCTCGCCTTCGGCTCCCTCGCCGCCTCCCTGCTGCCCATCGCCACCGCCCTGGTCGGCGTCGGCACCGCCTACGCCGGGATCACGCTGCTCGGGCACGCCATGACCGTCGCCGACTTCGCGCCCATGCTGGGCCTGCTCATCGGCCTGGGCGTCGGCATCGACTACGCGCTGTTCATCGTCACCCGGCACCGGCGCGGCCTGAAACGCGGACTGTCCGTCGCCGAGGCCGCGGCGGAGGCCGTCGCCACCACGGGGCGCGCCGTCGCCTTCGCGGGCGCCACCGTGTGCATAGCCCTGCTGGGCATGCTGATCCTGCGGCTGGACTTCCTCGACGGGGTCGCCGTCGCCGCCTCGCTGACCGTCGTCCTGACCGTCGCCGCCTCCCTCACGCTGCTGCCCGCGCTGCTGGCCTGGATCGGCCCGCGGGCGCTCAGCCGCCGCGAACGGCGCCGGCTGGCCGAGCACGGTCCGGAACCGGAGCTGCCCACCGGGTTCGCCGCCCGCTGGTCGGCCCTGGTCGAACGCCGCCCCAGGCTGCTGGGCGCCCTCGCGCTCGTCGCCGTCGCCGTGCTCGCGCTGCCCACCGCCGGACTGCGCCTGGGCACCTCCGACCAGGGCAACGACCCCCGGGGCAGCACCACCCGCCAGGCCTACGACCTCCTGGCCGCAGGCTTCGGCCCCGGCGTGAACGGGCCCCTCACCCTCGTCACCGAGGTCGGCGGCGCCCAGGACCGGCTCGCCCTGGACAACCTCGACACCGCCCTGCGCGCCACCGAGGGCGTCGCCTCGGTGACGCCGGCCAGGTTCGACTCCGGCGGCGACACCGCGTACCTCACCGTCGTCCCCGGCTCCGGCCCGCAGTCGGAGGCGACCAGCGACCTCGTCCAGCGGCTGCGCGGCGAGGTGCTGCCGCGCGCCGAGGCCGGCACCTCGCTGGACGTGCACGTCGGCGGGGTGACGGCGGGCCACGACGACTTCGCCGCCGTCATCGTCGGCAAGCTGCCGCTCTTCGTCGGCGTCGTCGTCGGTCTGGGCTGCCTGCTGCTCCTGCTGGCGTTCCGGTCCGTCGCCATCCCGCTGAAGGCCGCGGCGATGAACGTGGCCGCCGTGGCCGGTTCCTTCGGCGTCGTCGTCGCGGTCTTCCAGTGGGGCTGGGGCAGCGAACCGCTCGGCCTCGGCAGCGCCGGGCCGATCGAGCCCTTCCTCCCGGTGATCATGGTGTCGGTCCTCTTCGGCCTCTCCATGGACTACCAGGTCTTCCTGATCAGCCGGATGTACGAGGAGTGGCTGGAGACCGGGGACAACCGGCGGGCCGTCCGGGTCGGCCTCGCCGAGACCAGCCGCGTGATCAACTCCGCCGCGGTGATCATGATCTCCGTCTTCCTCGCCTTCGTGCTCACCGGCGACCGCGTGATCGCCATGTTCGGCATCGCCCTGGCCGCCGCCGTCGCCATCGACGCCTTCGTACTGCGCACCCTGCTGGTCCCGGCGCTGATGCACCTGCTGGGCAGGGCCAACTGGTGGCTGCCCGGCCGGCTCGACGCCCGTCTGCCGCGGATCAGCATCGAACCGCCCGGGAGCCGCGCCGCCCAGGGCCGGCCGGCCGCCCGGGCGGCGGACGCCCTGGCGGAGGAGGAGCGGGACCGCGTCGCCCGCGCCGCCCACAACGATCATTAAGGGAGCTCTCAGAGAGCGTCCGTACGGTGCGGGGCATGGGAACAAGGACAGTGGACGAGACCGGGACCGCGACGCCGGCCGGCGAGGAGACGGCCGCAGCCGCCGCGGCGGACGCCGCCGGCGACGACGAGGCCGGCACCGCGCCCCGGACCGCGCAGAAGACCGGGCAAGCCCCGCGGGCCGGGGCGGACCCGGAGGCCGGCGAGGCCGCCGACTCCGGGCAGGCCGCGGACGCCGAGGCGAGCGGGGAGGCCGCGGACGCCGGGGCTACCGGGGAGGCGGCGGACACCGGAGTGGCCGGTGAGGCGGGACCCTCCGGGGTCGGCCAGGGCGCGGGTGCCGTCGTCTCCGCCGGGCTCGGCATCGTCTCGCTGAGCGGTGGCTGGATCGGCACGGTGGCCTCCGCGCGCCAGTCGCTGATCGGCCAGTTGGAGACCTCGTCCTCGTCCGACATCGCCACGATGATCGAGAAGGGGTACGGCAACGCCTGGCACGCCACCGCGCTGTGGGGCGGCCTGTTCGCCCTGGCCGCGCTGATCGTCGGCGTCGTGGTGCTCGCCCGGCCCGCCTTCGGGACACCGGGCCGGCCGCAGGCCCCGTGGATCAAGTCGGTCGCCTGGGCGGGCGTCGCCCTCGGCGTCATCGGCCTGCTGCTGGCCGTCCTCAAGTACACCGACGTCCTGCTCGGACTGCCGTCCACGAGCTGACCTGGGCCCGGACCGCCCACCCGGCCAGGGGCCCCGGGCCTCCGCACGCGCGCGTGCGGAGGCCCGGGGCCCCTTCGCGCGCTCCCCGTCCGGGCGGCCGGGCGGGCGCGCCGGGCCCGGCGCGGCGGCACGGGGCACGGCGGCGGCGCACCGGCCCGGCCGGTTCCCGTCCACCAGGCCCGTCCCGGATCGGCGGACCGGGACGTACGCTGGTCGGGCCAGCGGCCTAGGGAGGCACCGTGTTCAATGTCCTGCACGAACTGTTCGCGCCCGGTCGCAAGCACACCCGGGACGAACAGAACCGGCTGGAGCTGACCCGGGAGGACGTGGGCGACGGCGACCCCGGCCGCGGGCCGATAGACCTGGCGTCGGGAAAGGTCGTCGTCCGCGCGCCCCGGGACCCGGAGGCGGACCCCGCCGCGGAGTGACCCGGGCGCCCCGGGCCCGCCCGGCGGGGCCGGGGCTCTTTCGCTCGGATCAGACCGGACCAGGGAGGGGCCAAGGGCCCGCGGGCCCGGCACGGACCGGACCACCGGCGCCGGCTAGGTCACCCTGAGCTCCAGGATGCGGTCGTCCCCCTTCGCCGGGTCGCCGCGGCCGTCGGTGTTGCTGCTCACCAGCCACAGCCGGTCGCCGCCCGCCGCGACCACCGTGCGCAGACGTCCGTACTCGCCCTCGAGGAAGGACTGCGGGTCGGCCGCGGCCCCGGTCCCCTTCAGCGGGACGCGCCACAGCCGCTCGCCGCGCAGGCCGGCCGCCCACAGCGACCCCCCGGCGTGGGCGAGGCCGCTGGGGGAGGCGTCCCGCGTGCTCCACTGGGCCAGCGGGTCGTGGAAGGCGGCCTCGCCCGACCTGCCCTCGGCCTGCGGCCAGCCGTAGTTGTCGCCCGGCTCGACGGCGTTCAGCTCGTCCCATGTGTGCTGGCCGAACTCGGAGGCGAACAGCCGCTGCCGGCCGTCCCAGGCCAGGCCCTGCACATTGCGGTGACCGTAGGAGTAGACGGGGGAGTCCGGGAAGGGGTTGCCCGGCGCCGGCTCGCCCTCCGCCGTCAGGCGCAGGATCTTGCCGCCGAGGGAGTCCTTGTCCTGGGACAGGCCCGTGTCGCCGCTCTCGCCCGTGCCCACGTACAGCATCCGGTCCGGGCCGAAGGCGATCCGGCCGCCGTTGTGGATCACGCCCTTGGGGATGCCCTTGAACACCGTGTCGGGCGCGCCCAGTTGCCGCCCGGCCGGCTTGTCCTCGTCGTAGAGCATGCGCACGACGCGGTTGTCCGAGGCCGAGGTGAAGTACGCGTAGACCGTGCGGTCCGAGGCGTAGCCGGGGGAGAGCGCGATGCCGAGCAGGCCGCCCTCCCCGGCCGGTGCCACGCCGGGCACCTCTCCCAGCTCCGTCTTCTCGCCGGAGCGGGTGTCCACCCGGGTGATGGTGGCCTCGTCCCGCGAGGAGACGAGCAGATCGCCGTCGGGGAGCGGGGCCAGGCCCCAGGGGCTGTCCAGGCCGGTGGCCACCGTGCGGACCACCTTCACGGAGCCCTTGGCCGCGGGGGTCCGCGCGGCGTCCGGCCCGGTGGGCGACGGCCGCGCGGTCGTCCGGCCGGGGGAGGCGCCGCCGTCCGTGTCCGGTCCCCCCTCCCCACCGGAGGAGCAGCCGGCCGTCAGCAGCAGCGCGGCGGCGGCCAGTACGGCCGTCACGGCTCGACGTCGCACGATCACGGTCCTTTCGACGCGGCGGGTCCTCCCTGTCATACACCGCCGGCGTCCCTCGGGTCCCCCCTCCCGGGGCCCCGAAGCACGGGCGCCGCGCCCGCCACGGCCAGAAGACTCAGTCCCACGACCCCTGCGCCGGCGGCAGGCCGGCGATCTCCGCGAAGTCCCGTGCGGTCAGCCGCAGCCCGGCCGCCGCCGCGTTCTCGGCCACCCAGCGCTCCCGCTTGGCACCCGGCACCGGGACCACGTGCGGCCCCTGGGCCAGCACCCAGGCCAGGGCCACCTGCGCGGGGGTGACCTCCTCGCCGTGCCGGGCGGCGACCCGGCGCAGCCCGGCCACGATCGGCTGGTTGGCGGCCATCATCTCGGCGGTGAAGCGGGGGTGGCGGGCCCGTACGTCGTCCGGCTCGAAGCCCTCCCCGGGCGTGAGCGTGCCGGTCAGGAAGCCGTTGCCGAGCGGCATCGCGGCCAGGAATCCAACACCGCGCGCCTCGCACCACGGCAGCAGCGCCCGCAGCGCCTCGGGCGACCACACCGACAGCTCCGCCTGCACGGCGCTGACCGGGAAGACCTGCTGGACGCGCTCCAGTTGCCGGATCGTCGCGTCGTGCAGCCCCGACCCCAGCCGCCGCCCCGACCGTGCCCCTGACGGACG
>NZ_WYCT01000847.1 GCF_011008945.1 Streptomyces harenosi | reverse complement strand
GCGGTGGCGCGGGCCTGGTCGAACAGCGGCAGCCGGTTCTCCACGCCGGAGATATCCCAGCGTGCACGATGGCGATGGCCGCTGAGCCCGCGCAGCGCACCGGCATCGGCCAGCAGGCCCTGCTGGCGGCGATCCAGGGCGGTGCGCTGGCACAGGTCGCCCACATCGTCGAACGGGCGCCGTGCACGTTCGCGCATGATGGCCTGTACAGCCGCTTCATTGCAGCCGTCGACCAGGCGCAGGCCGAGCCGGATCGCGGCCGCGCCCCTGCTGAAATCCAGCGTGCAGTCCCAGTCGCTGTGGCGCACGTCCACGGGAAGCACGCGGATGCCATGCCGGCGCGCGTCCTGCAGCAGCTGGTCGGGGCTGTAGAAACCCAGCGGCTGGCTGTTGATCAGGCTGGCGGTGAACGCGGCCGGATGGTGGCATTTCAGCCAGCAGCTGTTATAGGTC
>NZ_WYCT01000846.1 GCF_011008945.1 Streptomyces harenosi | reverse complement strand
ATGCTCGCCATGGCGATTGCCACTGCCTCGACCGCCGCTGCGGCCAATGGCTGGGACAACCAGAACGCCAACGCGAACATCAACCACAACCACACCGTCAGCGAAACCCGCAACGACACCCACAACCACACCGACAACGACGTACGCAACCGCACCGTCAACGTCAATGTGCAGAAGCACAGCACCATCCAGGCCGACGAGCGCAAGGAAAAGAACAACCACGGCGTCGACGTGAACCTGGAGAAGGACCTGCGCCTCAGCACCGACGTCAATTTCTCCGGCGACCCCACCATCACCGGCGACATCGACCTCGACTCGGCGGCCATTGCGGTGATCGACAACCGCCAGTCGATCAGCAACAACGCCACCAGCAACAGCCTGGTCACCAACAGTGCGTCCATCGGTGACAGCGTGGGTGCCGGCGCCTCCGGCAACCTCGGCTTCAACGTGGTAT
>NZ_WYCT01000845.1 GCF_011008945.1 Streptomyces harenosi | reverse complement strand
CGTTACCCTTTATCCCAGTCACGTGGACGTTTTAGATTCCATTATCGAAAGAAATCCAGATATCAACAATTACTCGGAAGCCATTCGTTTTTTATGTATGAGTTATGAACCTGATACCAATACTACGACTACCAGCAACCAAGCCAAACTAAATGCTATGGGAAAAGAAATTTCCATCATGTCCGAACTCATTGCAGAATTTGCTGATTTATATCTAAAAGATACAGGTATTCTTAATGTCACAAATTCTAAAGTGTATCAAGAAACGAAAGAAAAAATTGAAAAACAACTTAATCCCTCCAAACGAAATCAACCAAAAAATCGTCAAAAAGAAACCAATCAAACATTTACTTCTAAAAATTTCGACCCAACAAATTTTCTAAAAAGATAAAAAATAAACCAGGAGATTTAAATTCCTGGTTTATTTTTTGGGTAGGATCACCATCTTAATAGC
>NZ_WYCT01000844.1 GCF_011008945.1 Streptomyces harenosi | reverse complement strand
CACCCGCTCGCCAGCCTTCAGGCCCTGCGTGATCTGCCACTGGTTGCCCACCACCTGGCCGGTGCTGACCCGCCGCTCGACCACGCGATCCTCTGCGTCGAGCAGGCGCAGCAGCGGCTCGCCACGTTCATTGCGCAGCACCGCCTTCTGCGGCACCAGCAGGGCACGCGCATCGGTGGCCATCGGCAACACCGCCTTCAGGTACATACCCGGCAGAAGCAGGCCCTCCGGGTTCGGAATGACCGCGCGCAGCACCACATTGCCGGTGCCTGGATCGACTGCGCTGCCGACGAACTCCAGCGTGCCCTCATGGGCATAGGTGCTGCCGTCCTCCAGCAGCACCTTCACCTGGGCCTTGCCATCGATGGCCTTCACCAGGCCGGCGTCGAGCTGCTTGCGCAGCGCCAGCATCTGCGTGCTGGACTGGGTCACATCCAGATAGACCGGGTCCAGC
>NZ_WYCT01000843.1 GCF_011008945.1 Streptomyces harenosi | reverse complement strand
GACGTGGCCCGCGACGAGCTCAACCCGACCGGCGTGCTGGCCGGCTACGTGGGCTGGCGGCATGCGTTCTCGCCGAAGCTCCGCACCAACCTGATCTATGCGCGCAGCGACTACGACAACGACAGCATCCTCGGCCCGCTGGTGACCAAGAGCGTGCAGAGCATCCGCGGCAACATCTTCTATTCGCCGCTGCCCAAGGTCGATATCGGCGCCGAGCTGATGTATGGCCGTCGCGAAGTGGAGAACGGCAACAAGGGTGACATCACCCGGTTGCAGTTCACTACGAAGTACAGCTTCTAAGAGCGTGCCGGCCAGCGGCCGGCACCTACCGAGATGAGGTGCCGGCCAAGGTCGGCATCTACCGAGATGGGGTGCCGGCCAAAGTCGGCACCTACAGAGATTGTGTGCCGACCAACGGTCGGCACCCACCCACAACGATTGCTTCGGAGGGGAAG
>NZ_WYCT01000842.1 GCF_011008945.1 Streptomyces harenosi | reverse complement strand
AACCCAGACTTCCCGCCCATCGTGCTCGAGCAGGCCACCGAGGTGGAGGTATTCGCCGTGGTGGGGGTCGTCCGCCAGATCAAGCGCCGGAGCGGCCATGTTCGGGCTCGTTGACGGCAACAACTTCTACGCCAGCTGTGAGCGCGTGTTTCAGCCGGCGCTGCGCGGCGTGCCGCTGGTGGTGCTGAGCAACAACGATGGTTGCGCGATCGCGCGCTCGCCCGAGGCCAAGGCGCTGGGTATCAAGATGGGCCAGCCGGCCCACGAGCTGAAACACCTGGTGCGCCGCCACGGACTGCAGATGCGCTCGGCCAACTTCGGCCTGTACGGCGACATGAGCGCGCGCGTCGTGGCTATCCTGCGCGCGGCCGCGCCACGGGTGGAGGTCTACAGCATCGATGAGAGCTTCATCGACTTGGATGGCGTGCGCGACCGCGAGCGGTTCGCCCGGGATC
>NZ_WYCT01000841.1 GCF_011008945.1 Streptomyces harenosi | reverse complement strand
GGACAACAATTTCAGCGTGCATGCTCACTCTCGTAACGTTCGATTTCAGGGACACGGCCCAACAGATACCCCAACTGGTCGACACCTTCCAGCAGGCAGGTCTGCGAGAAGCCGTCCAGCGGGAAGGAATAGACGCGGCCGTCCGGCGTGCGCAGTTCGCGCGCAGCCACGTCGATGGTCAGCTCATCATCCGGGCGCTGCATCAGCGCCTGCACGTCGGCCTCGTCCAGCACGATCGGCAGCAGGCCGTTCTTCAGCGAGTTGCCACGGAAGATGTCGGCGATCTCGCTGCTGACGATGGCGCGCAGGCCCAGGTCGGTCAGCGCCCACGGTGCATGTTCGCGCGACGAGCCGCAGCCGAAGTTGCGACCCGCCAGCAGGATGCTGCGGCCGGCGTTGTGCGGCTGGTTGAAGGCGAAGTCGGCCACCGGTGAACCGTCGGCCTGCCAGCGCCAG
>NZ_WYCT01000840.1 GCF_011008945.1 Streptomyces harenosi | reverse complement strand
GTTTACAGCAGCGCACCGGACGCCATGCCGGTACTGTCCTTCACTGCCGTAGTGGCCGGATACTTTCCGGACGCAAGATGCATCGCATCGAGCTTGCCATCGAACGTGCTGGCGAAACGGGCATCGGGCACCTGCAGTGGATAGATGCGCGGCTCGCCGTTGATGCGTACCAGCTGTTCGCCCACGTCCAGCGCATCGATGCGGCTGAAGCCGCCGACGGTGTTGAGGAACTGGGTCGGCGGGTTGACCTGCCAGGGGCGGATCGCCAGCGCCAGGGTGTACTCGTGCGCCACCTTGTCCGGATTGCTCAGCCGGTAGCGGCCGATCAACTGCGCGCGCTCCGGCGTGCCCTGCACGAAGCTGGTCACCGCCAGGCCGGCCTTCTCGTGCACCCAGTCGACGTTGGCGATCGGAAGATAGTGGTCCTGCAGCGACTGGGTAGTGGCCACCTTCGACC
>NZ_WYCT01000839.1 GCF_011008945.1 Streptomyces harenosi | reverse complement strand
GCACGGTACTGGGCGAATTCGAGGCCGGCACCGCGGCTGCGGCTGGCGTGCTGGCCGATGCCACTGGCGCCGCTGGCCAGGCGTGGCCGCACGCGGAGCGTGCGCAGGCGCGCACGCAGTTCCGGTGGCAAGGTCAGCGGGGTACCGGCGTTCACGCGTGGCTCAACCCGGGAACGGGACAGCCTGCAGCAGGGCGGCGACCACGTCGTCGGCACGCTTCTGCTCGGCCTCGGCGGCGAACGACAGCAGCAGGCGATGGCGCATCACCGGCGCGGCCAGCGCCTGCACATCCTCGCGGGTGGCGGCAAAGCGGCCCTGCAGCAATGCGCGCGCTTTTGCCGCCAGCACCAGCGAATGCCCGGCGCGCGGACCCGCGCCCCACTTCACCCACTGGTTGATCGCGGCGGGTGCGCCTTCGCCTGGGCGGCTGGCGCGCACCAGGCGGGTGATCCAGGCC
>NZ_WYCT01000838.1 GCF_011008945.1 Streptomyces harenosi | reverse complement strand
CATCGAGAATGCGTGCAGCCAGGTGGCGGGCCGGCACCACGCCATGCAGGCTGCGCAGCTGCGCCTGCAGGCCTTCGCGCAGATCCTGCGCGGCCATGCCGGCGGGCTCGCCATGCAGCAGCTGCTGGCGGATGGCTTCCACGCCGTCGGCGGTGATGTCGAACTGGGCACTGGCCAGCAGCTGCAGCTGTGCCAGCGGCGCCTGCAGGTAGCCGGCTTCATCGCAGTGGTCCAGCCAGAACGCGGCCACCGCCAGCTGATGGTCGTCCATGTCCAGCGCCAGGCGCTGCAGCACGCGCAGCTGCGGGTCGGTCGACTCGCCAGCGGCGATGCGCGCCATGCGATCGTCGTCGCCATCCTGCCAACTGGCGCCGGCCACGTCCCACATCGACGGCTCGGGCAGTTCGTCGAAGGCGGCGGTGTCGAGGGTGGTGGCACTCGCTTCGGTGGCTTCAGC
>NZ_WYCT01000083.1 GCF_011008945.1 Streptomyces harenosi | reverse complement strand
GCAGCCCCGCCCACCGCCGGGCGCTCACCCCCGGCAGGGCGGGCCCGTCCGCGCGCAGCCGCCGGGCCACCTCCCGGACCCCGCACTCCCGCACCCAGCGGCCCCCGGCCTCGTCGCCCGGCTCGATGACCCGGGTGAGAAAGATCCGGTCGAGCAGCTCCGGGTCGAGCCGCTCCGGGTCGACCGCCTCCCCCGCGTTCACGACGGCGCCCCGATGGCCATGGGCACGCCGCGCGGCACGCCGGTCCGCAGTTGCAGCGCCAGCGCGACGTCCGTGGCACCGGGCCGGTCGTGACCGGCCAGGTCGGCGACGGTCCAGGCGACGCGGAGCACCCGGTCCAGGCCGCGGGCGGTCAGCACGCCCCGTTCCAGGCTCCGCTCCGCCTCGTCCATCGCGCCCGGCGCGGCCGGCCAGCGGTGGCGCAGCTCGCGCCCGGGGACCTCGCTGTTGCTGCGCCACGGCGTGCCCGCCAGGCGCGCCGCGGCCCGCTCCCGGGCCGCCCGGACCCGTGCGGCGACGGTCGCGGTGGACTCGCCGCCGGCCCCGCGCCCCGCCAGTTCGGCGCGGGTGACGCGGTCGACCTCGACCCGCAGGTCGACCCGGTCCAGCAGCGGGCCGGACAGCCTGGCCTGGTAGCGGCGGATCGCCGAGGGCGGGCACTCGCACCGGTCGTCCCGTTGCGAGAAACGCCCGCAGGGACAGGGGTTGGCGGCGAGGACCATGAGGAACTTCGCCGGGAACCGCACGACGCCCGCGCTGCGCGCGATGACGACGTGCCCGGCTTCCAGCGGCTGCCGCAGGGCGTCCAGGGCGTGGCCGCTGAACTCCGGGGTCTCGTCCAGGAAGAGGACGCCCCGGTGGGCGAGGGAGACGGCTCCCGGCCGCGCGATGCCGGGGCCGCCGCCCACCAGTGCCTGCATGGTGGCCGAGTGGTGCGGCGCGCAGTAGGGGGCCGTGTCGATGAGCGGCTTGCCCGGCGGCAGCAGACCGGCGACCGAGTGGACCGCCGTGACCTCCAGCGACTCCTGCCGGCCGAGCCGGGGCAGGAGCGCGGGGAGCCGTTCGGCGAGCATGGTCTTCCCGGCGCCCGGCGGTCCCTCCAGGAAGAGGTGGTGACCGCCGGCCGCGGCGACCTCCGCCGCCGTGCGCGCCGAGAGCTGGCCGACGACGTCGGCGAGGTCGTGCCCGTGGTCGGGCTGCGCCGCTCCCACGGCGTGCAGGCCCGCCCCCGGGACGCGCAGGCCGGCCGCCAGGGGGTCGGGGCGGTCCGGCCCGTCCGGCTCCTCCTCGGGCACCGGCTCGTCCGCGAGGACGGCGATCAGCTGGCGCAGCGTGCGCACCCCCAGCACCGAGACGCCGGGCACCAGGGACGCCTCCGCGGCGGCGCACTCCGGCACGACCACCTGGTCGAACCCGGCGTCCGCCGCGGCCAGCACCGCGGGCAGGATGCCCCGCACCGGTCTGACCCGCCCGTCCAGGCCCAGCTCGCCGATCATCACGATGTCGGTGAGCACACGGGGGTCGATCCGCTCGGCGGCGCCCAGGACGGCGCTGGCGACGGCGAGGTCGTAGCCGCTGCCGGCCTTGGGCACCGACGCGGGGCTGAGGCCCACGGTGAGCTTCTTCTGGGGCCACTCGGCCCCGGAGTTGACCACGGCCGCCCGTACCCGGTCCCGGCTCTCCGACAGGCTCTTGTCGGGCAGCCCCACCAGCGTGAAGGCCGCGACGCCCGGTTCCAGGTCGGCCTGGACCTCGACGACCACGCCCTCCACGCCCACCAGGGCCACCGAGCACGTCCGCGCGAAGCCCATCACGCCACCCCCCGCACGTGCTCGACCACGGGGGCGCCGCGCCGGGGCAGCACCACGCCGATCAGGTCGATCCGGGCGCCGCCGGGGGGCGCCGCGCCATGGGTCTGGATCCAGCGGTCGGCGAGGCGCCGCAGCCGCTCGGCCTTCCCCGGCCGTACCGCGGCCATCGGGTGCTCGAAGCGACCGCCCCGGCGGGTCTTCACCTCGCAGAAGACCAGGACGTCCCCGTCCCGGGCCACGATGTCGATCTCACCGGCCCTGCCGCAGCGCCAGTTGCGCTCCAGCACCGTCAGGCCGGCCTCGCAGAGCCGGCGTGCGGCCAGGTCCTCGCCGTACCGTCCCAGCGCACTTCGTGCGTTCATCTCGGCACCACCTCCGGTGCCTACGATGGGGGCGGGCCGGCCCACTTTTGGATCTTGGTGGACGGCGCGGCGGTTGTGGAAAACCCGCTCACCCGCCGGGGTGAGGGGCGCCCCCCGCGGCCGGGTGACCCCCCGCGGCCGGGTGGCGCCGCGCGGCGTCACCCGCTCGGCAGCTCCAGATCGCTCTTGTTCAGCTCCTCGATGTTCACGTCCTTGAACGTGAGGACCCGCACCTGCTTGACGAAGCGGGCCGGCCGGTACATGTCCCAGACCCAGGCGTCCGCCATGGTGACTTCGAAGAACACCTCTCCCTGGACCGAGTGCACCTGCATCTCGTAGTCGTTGGTCAGATAGAAGCGCCGCTCGGTCTCGATCACGTATTTGAACAGACCGACGACATCGCGGTACTCCCGGTAGAGCTTCAGCTCCATCTCGGTCTCGTACTTCTCGAGGTCCTCGGCGCTCATGGCATGTTCCCCTTCAGCCGTGCGATCCCACCATTGTGCGCCAGTCCCGTGAGGCCCTAGACAATTTCCGGGTCAAGGGTCACCGGCCCGGCGGGGGGACCTTCGTCGAGCAGCGTGCGCAGCAGCCCGGCGAGTCTGGTCGGATACACCGTCTCACGTGCCCCCTCCAGTTCCTCGCACGTCCACCAGCGCGCTCCGGCGACGCTGCGCCGTTCCAGTTCGGTCAGGCCCGCCGCCACGGTCGCCGTCTGGGTGGTCCGGGCCAGGTAGTACCACTCGTCCTGGTCCCAGCGGCGGCCGGCGAACGGGAAGGAGCACCGCCGCCGCCACAGCACCGGGCCCAGCTCGACGTCGGTGATGCCCGTCTCCTCGGCGAGTTCCCGCAGGGCGGCCTGGTCACGGGTCTCGTCGCCCTCGACCCCGCCTCCGGGGGTGAACCACCAGTCGTCCGACGGATCGTCCGGTTCGTGGCCGTGCAGCAGCAGGATGCGGTCGCGCGGGTCGAGCAGCACCACCCGGGCGACCTTGCGCAGCCCGCCCTCGTACGTGTCCTGCCCCGCCCCGCTCGTCTCAGCGGACACCGGCGCCCTCCGTGCCGCTCCGGGCGCGGGAGGCGGCGGCCCGCCCGGCGAGCGGACCGTAGGCCGCGCCGCCGAAGATCAGCACCGTGCCCGCGGCCACCAGCGCCACCATCGTGCGGAGCGGGCCGGGCGAGGACAGGGCGCCGAGCGCCTCGAAGCCGGACGGCCGCTGGAGCATGCCGTCCATGGGCCAGACGACGGCGTCGACGCGGGCCTGCACGGCGCCGCTCGCCACGGTGCCCTGGGCCGCCTCGGTCAGGTGTGCGGTGGAGTCCAGGGAGCTGCCGCGTTCGTCGCCGAGGAGGAACAGGCGCCCCTGCGGGACGGTCACGGTGGGGAAGAGCCCGGCCTCGGCCGCGGAACCCTCGGGCAGGTAGGGCTCGTCGATCTGCCGGCCGTTGACGGTCAGCCTGCCGTCCTGGCAGCAGGAGACGGTGTCGCCGCCCACGGCGACCACGCGCTTGACCATGGGGGCGTTGGACCAGGTGGCGTCCTTGAAGACCACCACGTCCCCGCGGCGGACCTCCCCGCCGTCGACGCGCTGGGCCAGGACGCGGTCACCGGCGTCGATGGTCGGCGCCATGGAGCGGGTCGGCACGGTGTACGGGCGGTAGACCACCGCGGCCCAGGCGAAGCCGCCCAGGAACAGCACCAGCCCCAGCGCCACGGCCAGCCCGGACAGCCGCTGCCCGGCCCGGCCGCCACCGGCCCGGCCGGTGGTCACACCGCCGCCGCGCGGTGCCGTACGTGTCGTGCTCTCGCCACCCATGAGTTCGCACCCTACCCGGCGGTACCCGGGCGGGTCAGCCCTTCACCGGCGATCGCCACCGCCGGCGTACGGGCCGCTCCCCCGGCGAAGATCCTCAGCGGGTCCGGGCGGGCGCGAGCCGCCGGCGACGCCACAGCGCGACGGGGACCACACCGGCGAGGGCGAGGCCCTGGGGCGCCACCGACAGGGCGCCGGCCGCCGCGGACCCGGCGTTCAGACCGGGCTGGTCGAAGGTGTCCGGCACCGGGAGGGTGTCCCAGCGGCCGACCGGCCAGGCGATCACGATGGCGCGGCCGACGACCTCGTCCACCGGGACCATGCCGTTGTGCCGGTCGGCCTGGTTGTAACGGGAGTCCCGGGAGTTCTGCCGGTGGTCGCCCATGACCCAGATGTAGCCCTCGGGGACCTTGACCTTGAACTGCCCGCCGTTGTCGTCGACGCTGCACGGCGTGTTGCCGGGGTAGACGAAGTCCCGGTCGTCCAGCGCCTTGCCGTTGACCTTCACCGGACCGGTGCCCTTGCACTCGACCGTGTCGCCGCCGACGCCGATCACGCGCTTGATGAGGTCCTTCTCCTCCGCGGACGGCATCAGCCCGATCCAGCTCAGGAACTCCTGCAAGGGGTTCGGATCGATCACCGGCTCGCCCGCCAGCCAGTTGTCGGGGTCGTGGAAGACGACCACCTCGCCCCGCTCGGGCTCGGAACCGAACCAGGGGGTGAGCTTGTCGACCAGGACCCGGTCGCCCTGCTGGAGGGTGTTCTGCATCGAGTCGGAGGGGATCGAGAACGCCTGCACCAGGAAGGTTTTGATCAGCAGCGCCAGCACCAGCGCGACGCCGATCAGGATCGGCAGCTCCTTCCAGAAGGAGCGCTGCTTCCTGGGCTCGGCGGAGGTCCGCTGTCCCCCCGGCCCCTGGTCCTCGTTCCCACCGGTCTGCTCGCCCGTCACCGTGCCGTCCTCAGCCATCGTCCCGGAGCCCGCGGCCGCGGGGGTGCCGGCCGAGCCGGCCGTTTCCACGGGGCGTCCGCGGCGCTCCTCGCCGTCGTGTCCGGACCGTGCGCCAACCGCCACATCCCCCACGCCAACTCCTCACTCTGTGCCGCCGCCTGCCCCGTACGTGGCGCAGGCCCACCACTCCCATAACGAGCGGGAGTTCCGCAGGGCTCGGGAGCTGGATCATTCCGTTCGATTCGTCGGGGGCAACCCTATGCGACGGGCCGGGTGCGGCGGCCGACCCGGCGGCCGCGTCGCCCACGGACGCGAAGGTGTCCGGCTCCCCCAGCGTGCTCCAGTGGCCGAACGGCCAGGCGATGACCATGGCCCGTCCGACCACCTGGTCCTCGGAGACCGTGCCGCCGTACTCCCGGTCCCGGTGCACGCGGGAGTCGGCCGAGTTGGACCGGTGGTCGCCCATCACCCACAGCCGCCCCTCGGGGACGGTGACGTCGAAGCGGATGGTGGAGGGGGCGTCGCCGGGATGGAGGTAGCCCTCCTCCAGCGGCACGCCGTTGACGGTGACCCGGCCGTGGGCGTCGCAGCAGCGGACGCGGTCGCCGCCGACGCCGACGACCCGCTTGATGAGGTCCTTGTCGTCGTCGGAGGGGAGCAGGCCGATGAAGGCGAGGCCCTCCTTGACCTGCTTGACGACGACCGGATCGTCCTTCCGGGGCGTCTGCTCGCCCTGGAGCCAGCCGCCGGGGTCGCGGAAGACGACGACGTCCCCGCGCTGCGGCCGGGCCCCGAACCAGGGGGTGAGCTTGTCGACCAGGACCCGGTCGCCGATCCGGATGGTCTGCTCCATCGAGCCCGAGGGGATCACGAACGCCTGGACGAGGAAGGTCTTCAGCACCAGCGCGATGAGGACGGCCACGCCGACGAGCAGCGGGATCTCCTTCATCGCGCTGCGCCTGCGGCGCCGTTTGACCTTGCGCTGGAGCTTGCGCCGCTCGGCGCGGGTCCGCCCGCCCGCCGGGCCGCCGGCGCGCCGGGCCCCGGCGGGGGGCGCGTCGCCGGCCGGGCCGCCGGTGGCGCCGCGCGGCCGGCCGCGGCTACCCACGGCCGCCCTCTGCCGCAGGCGCCTGGGCGGGGGCGGCATCCCGTGCGGCGGCGGGGACGCGTGCGTAGGCTCCGGGGCGCTCCAGGCGGGTGGCGTGGCCGAAGGGCCAGACGATCCAGTCGGCCCGGCCGATCACCTCGTCCACGGGGATCATGCCGCCGCCCGGCGAACCCAGGTGGTCGCGGGAGTCGCTGGAGTCGCTGCGGTGGTCGCCGAGGACGAACAGCCTGCCCTCGGGTACGACGACGTCGAAGCGGACCGTGGAGGGGCTGTCGCCGGGGTACAGGAAGGCCGACTCGTCGACCGGCCTGTCGTTCACCTCGATCCTCCCCTCGCTGTCGCAGCAGACCACATGGTCACCGCCCACACCGACAACGCGTTTGATGTAGTCGCCGTGCCCGAAGTACCCGGTTCCGTCGAAGACGACGATGTCGCCCCGCTGGGGCCGTGCGCCGAAGCGGTAGGCCAGCTTGTCGACCAGGACCCGGTCGCCGACCCGCAGTCCGTTCTCCATCGATCCGCTGGGGATCCGGAACGGCTGCAGGACGAAGGTGAAGGTGAGCAGCAGGCACCCCAGCAGCGTCAGTGCGGCCACGGTGAACCATCCGCCGGGCACCCACGGGGCGATCGCCGCCGCCCATGCGAAACGCGACCGTCCCTCCGGCCGCTCCGGTTCCGAGGGCTCCTCGGTGCCGGAAGGACGGGGGGAGCGGTCGCGCTCCGTCGGCTGTGCTTCGGTGTCCATCGGGGCCAGATGCTATCCGGCCCCGCTGTGAACCCCCGAGCGCGCTCAGTTCTCGCGCTTCTCCTTGATCTTCGCCGCCTTGCCGCGCAGCTCGCGCAGGTAGTACAGCTTGGCGCGACGCACGTCACCCTTGGTGACGAGCTCGATCTTCTCCACGATCGGGGTGTGCACCGGGAAGGTGCGCTCGACGCCGACGGAGAAGGAGACCTTGCGGACCGTGAAGGTCTCGCGCACGCCGGAACCCTGGCGGCGGATGACTACGCCCTTGAACTGCTGCACACGGGAGCGGTTGCCCTCGATGACGCGGACGTGGACGTTGACGGTGTCGCCGGGGCGGAAGGCCGGGACGTCGCTGCGCAGCGACGCGGCGTCGACGGAGTCGAGCAGGTGAGACATTTCGTCTGCTTTCTTCGCTGATGCCACAGGTCATCAACGGGAACTAGGTGGTTCGGAACGGGGTCGCGCGGGTCGGGGCGGGCGTCGTCTCCCCCTGTGGCAGGGGCGCACGCCGGACGGACGCACAACAGCGGCCTATTCTTCCACGCCCGGAGTCCTGCGCCAAAATCGGCCATACGGCGCCCCGTCCGGGTCCGGTTCCCAGCCCAGGATGGAGAGCATCTCGCGGTCCTTCTTGTCGAAGGCCGCGGGGTCGCAGCGCTCGATCAGGTCCGGCCGGTGGGCCGTCGTCCGCTTCAGCGCCTCGTCGCGGCGCCAGCGGGCGATCTTCCCGTGGTGGCCGCTGAGCAGCACCTCGGGGATGTCCCGGCCGCGCCACAGCGGCGGCTTGGTGTAGACGGGGCCCTCGAGGAGGCCGGCCATGGCGCCGGGGGCGAAGGAGTCGTCGCGGTGGGACTCGGCGTTGCCGAGGACGCCGGGCAGCAGCCGCGCCACCGCCTCGGTGACGACGAGGACGGCGGCCTCCCCGCCGGCGAGGACGTAGTCGCCGATGGAGACCTCGTAGACGGGCATGCGGGTCGCGTACTCGTCGACGACGCGCCGGTCGATGCCCTCGTAGCGGGCGGGGGTGAAGATCAGCCAGGGGCGCTCGGAGAGGTGGACGGCGAGTTCCTGGGTGAAGGGACGGCCGCTGGGGGTGGGCACGATCAGGGCGGGCTCGCGGGAACCCGTCTCGTAGCCGTCGGCGAGCACGGTGTCCAGCGCCTCGCCCCACGGCCCGGTCATCATGACCATGCCGGGGCCGCCGCCGTAGGGGGTGTCGTCGACGGTGTTGTGCCGGTCGTAGGTCCACGCGCGCAGATCGTGCACCCGCACGTCGAGCTGCCCGCGCGCGCGGGCCTTGCCGACGAGGGAGACGTTCAGCGGCTCGAGGTACTCGGGGAAGATGGTGACGACGTCGAGCCTCATGCGTCGCCGTCCCTGGACGAGGCGATCTCGGCCCGGTCGTCGATGAGGCCCGGCGGCGGGGCGATGACCGCCCGCTGCTCCTCCAGGTCGATCTCGGTGACGATCTCCGACACGAACGGGACGAACACCTCGCTGCCGTCGGGGCGTTCCACCACGAACAGGTCCTGGGAGGGCAGGTGGGAGATCTCGGTGATCCGGCCGACCTCCACCCCGTCCTCGGTGACGACGTCGAGGTCGATCAACTGGTGGTCGTAGTACTCGTCCTCTTCCTCGGGCAGTTCCTCCGGGTCCACCTCGGCGATCAGCATGGTGTTGCGCAGGGCCTCGGCGGCGGTGCGGTCGCGCACGCCCTCGAAGCGCAGCAGCAGGCGGCCGCTGTGGACACGGCCCGTCTCGATGGTCAGCGGCCCGGCCGAGGCCGGGTCGGTGGCCAGGACGGCACCGGGGGCGAGCCGCAGTTCCGGCTCGTCGGTACGGACCTCGACGGTGACCTCGCCCCGGATGCCGTGGGCGCGGCCGATGCGAGCGACTACCAGCTGCACGTGCGTGAATCTCCTGTCGTAACGACTGCGGGCCGGGGACGGCCCTGTGGCCCTCCCCGGCCCGAGCCGGTGCTGCGAAAGCGTCAGCGGACGTTGTCCACGTCGACGAGGTCGACGCGGACGCCGCGGCCGCCGATGGCGCCCACGACGGTGCGCAGAGCGCGTGCGGTGCGGCCGTTGCGGCCGATCACCTTGCCGAGGTCGTCCGGGTGGACCCGGACCTCGAGCACACGTCCGCGGCGCAGGTTGCGTGAGGCGACCTGCACATCGTCAGGGTTGTCGACGATGCCCTTCACGAGGTGCTCGAGAGCCTCCTCGAGCATGCTCAGGCCTCGGTCGACTCAGCCGAAGAAGACTCGGTCGCAGCCTCGTCCTTCTTCTCGGCCTTCTTCTTCTGGGTGATGGCCTCACCCTTGCCCTCGTCGTCACCGCCGAGAGCCTCGAACGACGGGCGCGCCGGCTTCTCGGCCGGCTGCAGCAGAGGAGCCGGGGCGGGCTCGCCCTTGAACTTCTGCCAGTCGCCGGTCTTCTTCAGGATGGCGAGCACGGGCTCGGTCGGCTGAGCGCCGACAGAGAGCCAGTACGCCACGCGCTCGCTGTCGACCTCCATCACCGACGGGTTGTACGTCGGGTGGTACTTGCCGATCTCCTCGATGGCCCGGCCGTCACGGCGGGTACGGGAGTCGGCGACGACGATGCGGTAGTGAGGCGAACGGATCTTGCCCAGACGCTTCAGCTTGATCTTGACTGCCACGGGAGTGGGTTCTCCTGGAATTGACGTGGTGGGGCACGGCGGGAAGGCCGCGTGGGGTTGCGGTACCCGAGTGCCCGATGGACGCGTCAGCCGGAGGAGAGAGGGGTCCTGTGCGGCTGTCGAGTACAGCTAGCCATTGTGCCACACCCCGGGGGGCGCTTCCGGCCAGGGGTACGCCGGAGCGCGCGGCCGCGAAGGGGGCGGCGGCCGGCCGCCGCGCCCCTCAGCCCGCCGCCGCGCCCACGACCTCCGGGATCCGGAACGGCTTCCCGCAGCCGCCGCACACGATCGGGGCCTGGGCCAGCACGGACGGGACGACCCGTACGTTGCGGCCGCAGTCGCAGACGGCCTTCACGCGCACCCCGCCGCCGGAGGAACCGTGGCGGGCGGCCGGGCCGCGGAAGGTGCGGGCGGAGTCGGCCGCGGTGGCCGCGGTGTGGGCCTTCAGGGCGCGCTGGAGGCGCTCGATCGTCGGGCGGTAGCGGCGCTTCGCCTCGGGCGTGAGCGTGACCAGGGAGAAGCCGCTGCTGGGGTGCGGTTCCTCGGGGTGGTCCAGGCCCAGCTCCTCGGCGATCGCGAGGAATCTGCGGTTGTGGTACCGGCCGGCGCGGGAGGTGTCGCGTACGCCGCGCGCGGCTGCGATGCCGTGGACTGCCTCATGGAGCAGTCGTTCGAAGGAGAGCTCGTGCCCGCAGGCGGACGACGACTCTCCGATCAGGGACTCGGGCGCGGCAAGATCGGGCAGCTCGGGGTGGTGCCGCTGAATGTCGGCCCACGCCTGCGCCAGCTCTGCGGCGAGAACAGGTGGTGTCGTGCTCACGTAACGGCAACGAGCCGGGGTGCCCCTGTGTTCCTATTCCGGGGCATCCCAAATATTTTGCTCGTACCCGTCAGTTTCTGCTGATGCGCGCCGACGAGGGCGGGTGCGCCTATCTGCGGAGAAGCCGCACAGCTCGTATCAAGGTGGTGCGTAGCCCGCCGTACGCGCCGGCGTGGAGCGCGTGTCCACGCGCCCGCGGGACGCGGGGTGCGCCGGTGCGCAAGGGGCGTTTTCGGCCGGGTGCGCGCCGGGGGGCACCACCTCGGTGCACGCGCGCCGCCACGGTGACGTTACCGGGTGCGTCCGCGGCGCCCGGCACCGGCCCGCCCCGCACGGGCCGGACACCGCGCGGCGCCCGGCCGCCCGCCCGGCCGCCCCGTTCGCGGCCGCCGTGGACGCGGGGCGCCCCGGCCGGTCACCACGCTCGCGGACCACGGCCGCGACCGCCGCGCCGACCGCCGCCGCGGGGACGGCCGCCCGGACGGAGGCGGGGCCCGCGGCGCCCCGCGGCCCGCCGTCACCCCCGCGGCCCGCCGTCGCCGCCGCGGGACACCAGGGGCCGCACGCCCCGCGGGGACGGCAGCCCCGCGAGTGCCGCCGGGGGCGTCCTCGCCCGTGCCCGGCCGCGCGGGCGGGACCCGCCCCGGGGGCCGGCCGGGCCCCTGCGCGGGCCCGGCTTGCGCGGGTCCAGGTTGCGGGAAGGTGAAATCTCGCCACACCACCGCCGATTACGCAAACCGGTCCCCACGACCACTGGACGTCACGGCGCGCCCGGAGTTTCCTGGCATACGGGGAGTGCGAGCGCACTGCACGGGGGCCACCGACAACTGGGCACAGCGGCGATTTGCGAGAACTCTCGGCGATTGGGGCGCTTTCCTATGACACCTACGCTCGTGCGGCAGCACCCGTCTCATGCCGGGGCGGCGCCCCGCGTGGACCTGCGGGCACGCGCGCGTGACTGGTCCGAGATCCAGGAGCGGATGCTCGTACCTCTCTACGAGGCCGTCTACGAGCGACTGGACGTGGGCGCCGGCACCCGTCTGCTGGGCCTCGGCTGCGGCTCTGGGCTGGCCCTGCTGATGGCCGCCTCCCGGGGCGCCGCGGTCACCGGTGTCGACGCGCGCGCCCCGGAGCGGCTGGCCCTCGCGCGCGAGCGGCTGCTGCCCGGGACCGAGAGCACGCGCGCGCGTGCGGACACCCGGATCGTCGAGGGCTCGCCCCGCGACGCGGACGGTGTGCGGGGCACCGGCGCGTACACCCTGGTGACCGCCTTCGAGCCGATCGGATGCCTGGCCGGTGACTCCGAGGGGCTCGGCGAGCTGCTGGCGGAGGCGACGCCGCTGGCCGGGCGCGGGACGCCGGTGGTGCTGGCCGGCTGGGGGCCGCCGGAGCGCTGCGCCACCTCGTCCGTGCTGCGGGTGGCCACCCGGCTGGCCGATCCGCTGCGCAGCGCGCGGAGCTGGCGGCCGGCGCTGCGGGACGACCTGGAGGAGGTCGCCCAGCGCGCCGGCCTGCGGCCCGACGGCTCGGGACGGGTGGCCTGCCCCTTCGGCTACGCCGACCTGGCCAGCGCGGTGCGCGGCCTGCTGTCGACGGGGCTGTTCGACGCGGCGGTCACCGCGGCCGGCCAGGAGCAGGTGGACAAGGAGCTGACGGAGGCGCTGCACCCGTACCGGCGGGGGGACGGGACGGTGTGGATGCCGAACGTGTTCCGCTACCTGATCGCCCGCACCCCGTGACGCCCGGCCGGCGGCGCGGGGCCCGGCCGGCCGGGTCTCACGCCTCCGGCGCCTCCTTGCGGGTGCGGGTGATCCCGGCGATCCGGTAGGCGTCCGCCTCCTCCAGGGTCTCGTTCTCCAGCAGCGCCCGGGCCAGCGCGTCGAGGCGGCCGCGGTGGTCGCGCAGTTTGCGGCAGGCTTCCTCGTAGCACTCGTCGACGACCCGCCGCATCTCGCCGTCGATGGCGTCGAGGGTCTGCGGGGCGGCGGCGAGCCCGTAGGTCTGCTGGCCGTCGTCGGGGAGGGCGGAGAGGCGGCCGACCCGCTCGCTCATGCCCCAGCGGGCGACCATGCCGCGGGCGATCCGGGTGACCTGCTCCAGGTCGTTCTCCGAGCCGGTGGTGATGACGCCGTAGACGACGTGTTCGGCCGCCATGCCGCCGAGCGCGCCGATGATGCGTCCGCGCAGGTAGTCCTCGGTGTAGGCGTACTTGTCCGAGTCCGGTGTCGACAGGGTCACGCCGAGCGCCCGCCCGCGCGGGACGATGGTGATCTTGCGGACCGGGTCGGCGCCCGGCTGGAGCATGCCCAGCAGGGCGTGCCCGCTCTCGTGGTAGGCGGTGCGCCGGCGCTCCTCCTCGGGCATCACCAGGGCGCGCTCGGCACCGAGCTGCACCTTCTCCAGGGCGTCGGACAGGTCGGTCTGCGTCACCTGGCGCTGCTTGCGCTTGACCGCGAGCAGGGCGGCCTCGTTGGCGAGGTTGGCCAGTTCGGCGCCGGTCATCCCGGGGGTGGTGCGGGCCACCTGCCGCAGGTCGACGTCGGGGGCGAGCGGGATGTCGCGGGTGTGGATGCGCAGGATCGCCTCCCGGCCGCCCCGGTCCGGCGGGGAGACGCTGACCACCCGGTCGAAGCGGCCCGGGCGGGTCAGGGCGGGGTCGAGGATGTCGGCGCGGTTGGTGGCGGCGATGACGATGACGCCCTCGGAGCCGGAGAACCCGTCCATCTCGGTGAGGATCTGGTTCAGCGTCTGCTCGCGTTCGTCGTGGCCGCCCATGCCGGAGCCGCCGCCGCGGGCCCGGCCGATGGTGTCGATCTCGTCGATGAAGATGATCGACGGCGCCACCTTGCGGGCCTCCGCGAACAGTTCCCGCACCCGGGAGGCCCCGACGCCCACGATCATCTCGATGAACTCGGAGGCGGACGCCGAGAAGAAGGGCACCCCCGCCTCGCCGGCCACCGCGCGGGCCAGGAGGGTCTTGCCGGTGCCGGGCGGCCCGGAGAGCAGGACGCCGCGGGGCATCTTGGCGCCCATGCGGCGGTAGGCGTCGGGGTTCTTCAGGAAGTCGACGACGTCGTTGAGCTCGCCCTCGACCTCGTCGATGCCCGCGACGTCCGCGAAGGTGGTGCGGCCCCGGCCCGGCTCCAGCTCCACCGGCTTGGGCGGGGCCTTGCGGCCGAGCATGCCGCCGGCGCCGCCCATCGCCCCCCGCATCCGCCGCGCGATGACGATCCACAGGACGATCAGCAGGAGCATCGGCGCCAGCGAGATGAGCAGGTTGGCGAGGAAGCCGCGCTGCTGCACGACCGGTTCGGCCGTGACGGTGACGTCGTGCCGGGTCAGGTCCTCCCACAGCCGGTCGTCGGCGAAGGCCGGGCGCTGGGTCTGGAACTTGGTGTAGGTGCCGTCGCCCTCCGGGTTGTCCCGGGCTTTTCTGAGCTGGCCCTGGATGGCGTCGCCCTTGCTGTAGATCTTGCTGACGTTGCCGGCGTCGACCTGCCTGCTGAACTCGGTGTAGGAGATCGTCGGCTCGTCACCCTCGTCGAGGAAGGACAGTACGAGGTTGGTGACGAGGTAGACGACCAGCGCGGCGACGACCAGGCTCCACCAGCCGCCGCGCATGCGCCGCCCGCCGGACGGCGGCTTGGGGGGCTCCTCCGGCGTCCCCTCGGTCCGCCAGGGCGGCTCCGGGGCGTTGCGCGGCGGGGTGGCATCGCTCATATTCGGACGTTACGCCAGGAATGCCGCACGGGCATGCGTGGATACGGCACTGGGGGCGCCCCCGGTGCGGGGCGCCCCCAGTGCCGCGATGACCGGGCGGTTGGTCAGCCCATGAACTTCTTGAACTCGTCCGGCAGCTCGAAGTCCTTGCCGCCCTGCTGCGGCAGATTGAAGGCGCCGCCGTTCTGCGCGGCGGCGGCGCGGCGGGCGGCCTCCTCCTGCTCCTGCTGCTTGCGCTTCATCGGGTTCCCGGAGCGCTGCTTGCCCTTGGCCTTCTTCTGCTGCTTCTTCGCCCGGCCGGGCCCGCCGCCCATGCCCGGCAGCCCCGGCATGCCCGGCATGCCGCCGCCCTGGGCCATGCGGGACATCATCTTGCGGGCCTCGAAGAACCGCTCGACCAGGTTCTTCACCGCGCTGACCTCGACGCCGGAGCCCTTGGCGATACGGGCGCGGCGCGAGCCGTTGATGATCGTCGGGTCCTGGCGCTCGGCCGGGGTCATCGACTTGATGATGGCGGCGGTGCGGTCGACGTCCCGCTCGTCGATGTTGTTGATCTGGTCCTTGATCTGGCCCATGCCCGGGAGCATGCCGAGCAGCTTGCTGATGCTGCCCATCTTCCGGACCTGCTCCATCTGGGCCAGGAAGTCGTCCAGGGTGAAGTCCTGGCCCTTCTTGGACGCCAGCTTGGAGGCCATCTTGGCGGCCTCTTCCTGGCTGAAGGTCTTCTCCGCCTGCTCGATCAGGGTGAGCAGGTCACCCATGTCGAGGATGCGGGAGGCCATCCGGTCCGGGTGGAAGGCGTCGAAGTCGTCGAGCTTCTCGCCGTTCGACGCGAACATGATCGGCTTGCCGGTGATCTGCCGGATCGACAGGGCGGCACCGCCGCGGGCGTCACCGTCGAGCTTGGACAGCACCACGCCGTCGAAGCCCACGCCGTCGCGGAAGGCCTCCGCGGTGTTGACCGCGTCCTGGCCGATCATCG
Source organism: Streptomyces harenosi (assembly GCF_011008945.1). Classification (GTDB taxonomy): domain Bacteria; phylum Actinomycetota; class Actinomycetes; order Streptomycetales; family Streptomycetaceae; genus Streptomyces; species Streptomyces harenosi. The sequence goes on along the minus strand of NZ_WYCT01000083.1, from coordinate 9,726 downwards.
CGTCGACGACGAAGAGGATCTCGTCGGGCCGGACCGCGTCCCGGATGTCCGCAGCCTGCTGCATCATCTCCTGGTCGATGCCGAGGCGGCCGGCGGTGTCCACGATGACGATGTCGTGGACCTTGGACCTGGCGAAGTCGAGGGAGTCCTTGGCGACCTTGACCGGGTCGCCGACGCCGTTGCCCGGCTCGGGCGCGTAGACCGCGACGCCGGCGCGCTCGGCGACCACGCTGAGCTGGTTCACCGCGTTGGGGCGCTGGAGGTCGCAGGCGACCAGCAGCGGCGAGTGGCCCTGCTCCTTGAGCCAGCGGCCGAGCTTGCCCGCGAGGGTGGTCTTACCGGCACCCTGGAGACCGGCGAGCATGATCACCGTGGGCGGCTGCTTGGCGAAGCGCAGGCGCCGGGTCTCCCCGCCGAGGATGGTGACCAGTTCCTCGTTGACGATCTTGAGGACCTGCTGGGCCGGGTTGAGCGCCTTGGAGACCTCGGCTCCCAGGGCCCGCTCCTTGACGTTCTTGATGAACGTCCGGACGACCGGCAGGGCCACGTCCGCCTCGAGGAGCGCGATCCGGATCTCGCGGGCCGTGGCGTCGATGTCCGCTTCGGACAGCCGCCCCTTGCCACGCAGGCTCTTGAAAGTCGCTGACAGGCGATCGGAGAGAGTGTCGAACACGGCGCTCGCGGTCCTCGGGGTCGGTGACGGGCTGGTGAATCGCCCTCCAGGGTATCCCGGCTCCACGCCGCCGGGTCACGGTCGTGCCGGACACCTCACGCCCGCAGCGTCTCCTCCAGGCTCCGCGCCACCGACGCCGCCTCCTTCCCCGGCAGCGGCGCGCCCTCGGCGCCGGTGACGTAGAACGCGTCGACGGCGTTGGCGCCCAGCGTGCTCACGTGCGCGCTGCGCACCCGTACGCCCGCCCCCTCCAGCGCCCGCCCGATCCGGAACAGCAGCCCCGGCGCGTCCTGGGCCCGCACCTCGATCACCGTGGCCAGACGCGAGGCGGCCGAGGCGACCGTCACCCGCGGCGGGGGCGCGACCACACCGCGGCGCCGGGGGTAGGCGGCGTCCCGCTCGGCGAGCCGGGCCGCGACGTCCAGGGTGCCGTCCAGCGCCCGGACCAGGTCCGCGCGCAGCCGGGCGGCCTGCGGCAGGGACCCGTACTCGGCGGCCACCCGCCAGTCGAGCAGCAGGACGGAGCCGTCGACCCCGTCCGGCAGCGGCAGGGACCGCAGCTCGGCGGTGCGGACGGTCAGCCGGTGCACGGCGAGGACCCCGGCGACGGCGGGCAGCACGCCCGGCTGCTCGGGCACGGCGATCAGCAGCTCGACGCCGAGCGGCTCGGGCTCCCCGGCCGTCTCCCCGGCGGCGGGCTCGGCCTGCGCCCGCAGCGCCAGCACCGGGCCGCCGGTGCGGAACGCCTCGATGGCGAGCCGTTCCTGCTCGGCGGTGGGCGCGGGGTCCTCGGGGTCGGCGGGCGCGTCCCCGGACAGCACCGCCGAGACCCGGGCGACCAGGTCGGCGACGAGCAGGGCGCGCCAGGACGACCAGGCGGCGGGCCCGGTGGCCAGGGCGTCCGCCTCGGTGAGGGCGTGCAGCAGCTCCAGCGTGCCCTGGGTGCCGACCGCCTCGGCGACCGAGCGGACGGTGTCCGGGTCGTCCAGGTCGCGCCGGGTGGCGGTCTCGACCAGCAGCAGGTGGTGGCGTACGAGGGTGGCGACGACGGCGACGTCCGCGTGGTCGAAGCCGATGCGGGCGGCCACGTCGCGGGCGATGATCTCGCCGGCCACCGAGTGGTCGCCGGGCCAGCCCTTGCCGATGTCGTGCAGCAGGGCGGCGACGAGCAGCAGGTCGGGGCGGCTGACGCGGCGGGTGAACGCGGCGGCGCGGACGGCGGTCTCGATGAGGTGCCGGTCGACGGTCCACACGTGGACGGCGTTGCGCTGGGGGCGGCAGCGGACCCGCTCCCAGTCCGGCAGGAGGCGGGTGATCAGCCCCTCCGCCTCCAGCGCCTCCCAGACCTCCACGGTGGGGCGCCCGGAGCCCAGCAGGGTGACGAGCTGCTCGCGCGCCTCGGCGGGCCACGGCGCGGGCAGGGGGCGCGCGGTCGCCGCGAGACGGCGTACGGCGTGCGGGGAGAGCGGGAGCCCGGCCTGCGCGGCGGCGGCCGCGGCGCGCAGGGCGAGCACCGGGTCGCGTTCGGGGCGCGCGGTGCGGGCGAGCACCACCTCGCCGTCCTGCTCCACCACGCCCTCCGCCAGCGGCGACCGCTCGGCGGCCGGCTTCCCCCCGCTCAGCGCCCTCCCGTCGCCCGCCACCGCCCTTCTGAGGAAGTCGCCCCGCTCCCTGGCCAGGGTGCGCAGGCGCGGGCGCGCCGTGCGCGACCGCAGCACGCGCCCCACTTCGCGCCAGGTGACATCGCTGGCGTACGCGATGACCCGCGCCGCCTCGTAGACCTGCCGCAGCAGGGTGTCGGCGTCGAGGATGCCGAGCTCGGCGGCGACCTGGTCCTGCTCCTGGAGGGCGAGCCGGTCGGTCGCCCGCCCCGTGGCCAGGTGCAGCGCGTCCCGTACGTCGAGCAGCCGGCGCCGGGCGTCGGCGAGACCCTCGCGCGGGGCGTCGGCGAGCCAGGAGGCGGCCACGGCGCGCAGGGCGGTGGCGTCCCGCAGCCCGCCCCGCGCCTCCTTCAGGTCCGGTTCCAGCAGGAACTGCAACTCGCCCTGGCGCGCGGCGCGTTCGGCGCACAGCTCGCGCAGTTCGGGCAGGCGCTCGCGGGCCTGTTCGCGCCAGTCGGCCAGCACGGCCGCGCGCAGCCGGGCGGCGAGTTCCAGATCGCCCGCGAGGTGGCGGGCGTCCAGCAGGCCGAGCTGGACCTTGAGGTCCTCGCCGGCCGTCCGGCGGGCCTCGGCCGGGGTGCGGACGGAGTGGTCGAGGGCGAGGCCGAGGTCCCAGACGGGGTACCAGAGCCGGTCGGCGAGGGCGGCCACCGCCCGGGGATCGCCGCCGTCGTGCAGCAAAAGGAGGTCCAGGTCGCTGCGCGGGGACAGCTCGCCGCGGCCGTAACCGCCGACGGCGACCAGCGCCACGCCCTGGAGCCCGGCCGCCCCCGCGTCGAAGAGGCCGGCCAGCCAGCCGTCGGTCAGCTCGGCGAGGGCCGTACGGCGCGGCGGCCCGGGCCGCGTCCCCTCGGTGAGGAGGCGCAGCCGGGCCGCCGCGTAGCCGCCGGGTCCCGAGTCCTCTGCTTCTTTCGTCACGTCCGTACTCGTCACCCGGTGGGCTCCTGTTCTGTGGCGTGTCAGAGGGCGTCCGGACCGCGCTCGCCGGTGCGGACCCGTACGGCCGTCTCGACCGGGACCGCCCAGACCTTGCCGTCGCCGATCTTGCCGGTGCGGGCCGCCTTGACCACGACGTCGATGAGCTGCTCGGCGTCGTCGTCCTCGACCAGCACCTCGATGCGGATCTTGGGGACGAGGTCGACGGTGTACTCGGCGCCCCGGTAGACCTCGGTGTGGCCGCGCTGGCGGCCGTAGCCGCTGGCCTCGGTGACGGTCAGACCGTGCACGCCGAACGCCTGGAGGGCCTCCTTGATCTCGTCGAGCCGGTGCGGCTTGACGACCGCGGTGATGAGCTTCATGCGTCCACCTTCCTGTTTCCTGCCGGGGCGGCCACGGGGGCCGGCGCGGCGGCCGTGCGGGCGGCGCCGCCGCCGGCTCCGCTGAAGTCGTAGGCGGTCTCGGCGTGTTCGGCCTGGTCGATGCCGGCCACCTCGTCGTCCTCCGACACCCGCATGCCCATCGTCCTGTCGAGGAGGAAGGCGAGGACCGCGGAGACGACCAGGGAGTAGGCGAGGACCGCGAAGACACCGGCGCACTGCTTCCAGAACTGGTCCAGGCCGCCGCCGTAGAAGAGGCCCGCGACGTCGGACTGGCCCTTGCCGGTGGCGAAGAAGCCGACCAGGAGGGAGCCGGCGATGCCGCCGACCAGGTGGACGCCGATGACGTCGAGGGAGTCGTCGTAGCCGAACGTGTACTTCAGGCCGACGGCCATGGCGCACAGCAGACCGGCGACGGCACCGACGGCGATGGCCCCGAGCGGGGAGACCGCGCCGCCGGCCGGGGTGATGGCGACCAGGCCCGCCACCGCGCCGGAGGCGGCGCCCAGCGTGGTGAACGCGCCGTGGCGGATCTTCTCGTAGGCGAGCCAGGCCAGCATGGCGGCGCCGGTGGCGACCTGGGTGTTGACGAACATCAGCGCGCCGACGCCGTCGTCGTTGCCGAGCCAGGAGCCGGCGTTGAAGCCGAACCAGCCGAACCACAGCAGACCGGCGCCGAGCATGACCAGCGGCAGGCTGTGCGGGCGCATCGGGTCCTTCTTGAAGCCGATGCGCTTGCCGATGACGAGGATCACCCCGAGCGCCGCCGCGCCGGCGTTGATGTGCACCGCCGTGCCGCCGGCGAAGTCGATCACGCCCAGCTCGAAGGCCCAGCCGCCGGCGCCCCACACCCAGTGCGCGACCGGGAAGTAGACGACCGTGGCCCACAGGGCGACGAAGAGCGCCCACGCCGTGAACTTCACCCGGTCGGCGAGGGCGCCGCTGATCAGGGCGGGGGTGAGGACGGCGAACATGAGCTGGAAGACCAGGAAGACGAAGACGGGGATGGTGTAGCCGTCCCACAGCTCCGCCGGGCCGATGCCGCTCAGGCCGACCCAGTCGGAGTTCCAGCCGACGAGGCCGGCGGAGTCCGTGCCGAAGGCGAGGGAGAAGCCGTACAGCACCCACAGGACGGTGACGATCCCGAGGCTGATGAAGCTCATCATCAGCATGTTCAGGGTGCTCTTGACGCGGACCATGCCCCCGTAGAAGAAGGCCAGGGCCGGGGTCATGAGCATCACCAGGGCGGAGCAGATGAGCATGAAGCCCGTGTTGGCGGCAGAGAGCTCCGTCTCTGCGGCGAGCGTGATGGCTGGAGCCATCGGCGTCTCCTCGTCGTTGGTACGGCCCCGTGCGGGCGAAGCCAGGGCGGAATGAGGGGTGGGCCGGTTGTGCGCCATGACATTGGCGCAGCGCGGTTTCGGTGGGTGCCCCTCGTTGTTTCGCCGCCGTGACGAAGGTGCCGTGCGTGTTACGCGTCGATGAACCGCGGGATGCGCGCCCGCGTGATCGTCATCGTGGCGCAACCGACGAAACCGGCCGCGGCGGCCTTCCGCTGACCTGGCTTGGGGGGAGCCGAGTCGGGCAGTTCGGGAAGGCCGGCCGCGGCCGGGGCTTGCGGGGCGGTCAGACCGCCACAGCGGTCTCGGGCAGCTCGACGGCGAGCCGCTCGGAGAGGTCGGCGACCTCGGCGAGGTCGCCGAAGTCGCGGACGGCCGTGTCGACCGTCTTGCGGATGCGGGTGTTGACGCGCTCGGAGCGGACCTTGGCGGCCACCCCGATGGCCTCCTGGGCGTAGACCGTGCTCTCCTCCGGTTCCCGCCGCAGGAGGTGCACGGTGGCCATCCCGATCAGGTTCAGCGCGTACGACCGCTGGTGCTCGTCGTCCTTCTCGAACAGCTCCACGGCCCGCCGCATCAGGGGCTCGGCCAGGGAGGCGTAGGCGGGGCTGCGGCCGGCGACGTAGGCGAGGTCGCGGAAGGAGTGGGAGTTCTCGCCGTGCAGTTCGGCCTCGGAGAAGAAGCGGATCCAGTCGGGGTCCGGCTCGTCCCACTCGTCGGCCTCGGCGAAGGTGTCCTCGGCCAGCCGCACGGCGCGTTTGCACTTGCCGGGCTGGCCCATGTTGGCGTAGGCCCGGGCCTCCATCGCATACAGCATGGACTGGGTGCGCGGGCTCGCGCAGTCCCGGCTGCCGTACTGGGCGAGGTGGATGAGTTCCAGGGCGTCGTCGGGCCGGCCGAGATGGATCATCTGCCGGCTCATGCTGGAGAGGATGTACGAGCCGAGCGGCCGGTCGCCCGCCTCCTTGGCCGCGTGCAGGGCGAGGACGAAGTACTTCTGCGCGGTGGGCTGGAGCCCGACGTCGTACGACATCCAGCCGGCGAGCTCGGCCAGTTCGGCGGCGACCTTGAACAGCTTGCGGCGCACGGCCTCGGGCTGGGGTTCCTGGAGGAGGTCGGTCACCTCGTGGAGCTGCCCGACGACGGCCTTGCGGCGCAGGCCGCCGCCGCACTGGGCGTCCCACCGCCGGAACATCACCGTGGTCGTCTCCAGCAGGTCCAGCTCGGGCTTGGACAGCCGCCCCCGCGCCCGCGTGGCCGGGTCCGGGTCGGGCTCGGGCTGGGGGGCCTGGGGCGAGGGGACGAGCCAGCGCTGCATGGGTTCGATGAGGGACGGGCCCGCGGAGAGGGCCAGCGAGCTCCCGAGGAAGCCGCGCCGCGCCAGCATCAGGTCGCTGCGCGAGAACTCGCTGAGCAGGGCCACGGTCTGCGGGCCCGTCCAGGGCAGGTCGACGCCGGTCGCGGAGGGGAGCGGGCGGGAGATGCGCAGCCCCAGGTCCTCGACGGAGACGGCGACGCCGAAACGCTCGGAGAACAGCTCGGACAGGATGCGCGGGATGGGCTCGCGCGGGTTCTCCCCGTCGAGCCAGCGCCGCACGCGCGAGGTGTCCGTGGAGATGTGGTGGGCGCCGAGCTGGCGGGCGCGGCGGTTGACCTGACGGGCGAGCTCCCCCTTGGACCAGCCGCTGCGCACGAACCATGAGGTCAGCAGCTCGTTGGGACGCTTCTCCGCGGCCGCGGCGCTCGCGGTGCTCCCCGCGTCCCCAGCGTGCGCAGCGTCTCCAGCGCTCGTCCCGCTTCCGCCGTTGCCGCCCACTGGAACGCCCCCATCCCTAGGACCGCTTGGCACCCGGTGCGCCAAGCCTTACCAGCATGCCGGTGGACCCGGCCCTCCGTCCGGCGGTCGCCGCTCCCGGAGCGGGGTGCCGCCTTGCCTCCGGCATACCCACATCTGCATGTGCCTCCCGGCGGTGAGCACACACAGTAATCCCACGATCACCCGTTCAGCCGCGCGGCCCCCGGAAACGCCACCATTCGCCACCCCAACGAATGAACGCTCAGCAACCTTCGCGCGATTCACTTGACAGAGGCCGGAACAGAGTGGGCGCGGCGGTACACGCCGGGGCGCGCGCCACCCGGCCCGCGACCCCGAGTGCCTCAAGGCGCTGACTGAATCGCGCGGCACTGGGGATGTGGAAGCAGAGAGTCACGCCTTGCGTCCGTTGCGTAACCGCCGGTACGCCGGACCCGTTGGAGGGGGTATGGGGTTCACCATCGGCAACAGTCGAGGTATCCGCGACATCCGGTCCGGCCCGCGCCGCCGCGGCCGTTCGTCGGAGTACACGGCCGTGGCCGAGTTCACGGGGCTGTGGGGCTGGGACGTGGTGCCGGGGGCGCGGGCCGCCGCGGGCGCCTGCTCCTGCGGCCGGGGCGACTGCCCGGCCCCGGGCGCGCACCCGCTGGGCTTCGCACCGGAGATCCCCGCCGGTTCCACGCTGGACGAGGTGTCCGAGGCGTGGGCCGAGGTCCCCGGCGCCTCGGTGATGCTCCCGGTCGGCCGGGCCTTCGACGTGATCGAGGTGGCGGAACCGGCCGGGCGCCGGGCCCTGACCCGGCTGGAGCGGATGGGCCTGCCGCTCGGTCCGGTCGCGGCGACCCCGGAGGGCCGCGCCCACTTCTTCGTCGCCCCGGGCGGCGCCGCCGAGCTGCCCCGGCTGCTGTACCGCCTGGGCTGGGACACCCCGTCCACCCTCGATCTGCGCGGCCTGGGCCCGGGTGCGTACATCACGGCCCCGCCCTCCGACCGCGGCGGGCTCGGCCCGGTGCGCTGGCTGCGCCCGCCCGCCCTCGACTCGGCGACCAGGCCACCGCAGGCACGGCTGCTGCTGGGGACGCTGGCCCACCTGGCACACCGGTCGCGGGCCTAGGTGTGCCGTCCCGGCGCGCCCAGGACCACTCCGGCCGTTCCCGTCGTCCGCCCGGCGGGCGGGCACCGGCATCCGGTGACGCGACCGCGCGGCACGACGGCAACGCGGCGAGGCCGGGTGCCGGGCCTCGCGAGCCCGGCATGATCCGGACGAGAGGCGCGAGGTGTACCTGCGGGGCGGCCGGGCGGGCCCGCCGCGGGGTGCTGCGAGGCGGGCGGCTGTGACCCCCCCCCTCCTGCCCCTGCACATCCCGGTCCGTACGCCGAGGCGCCCGCCCCCGGCTCGATCCCGGGGCGGGCGCCTCCGCCTGAGCGGTCACCGGGGCCGGCGACCGGGTGTGCGCACACGGTAACCGCGTCTCAGTCACCGATCAGCGCGTCCACGAACGCCTCCGGCTCGAACGGCGCGAGGTCGTCCGCGCCCTCGCCGAGGCCGACCAGCTTGACCGGCACGCCCAGCTCCCGCTGCACGGCGACCACGATGCCGCCCTTGGCGGTGCCGTCCAGCTTGGTGAGCACGATGCCGGTGATGTCGACGACCTCGGCGAAGACCCGGGCCTGGACCAGCCCGTTCTGGCCGGTGGTGGCGTCGAGCACGAGCAGCACCTCGTCCAGCGGGGCGTGCTTCTCCACCACGCGCTTGACCTTGCCGAGCTCGTCCATGAGGCCGGTCTTGGTGTGCAGGCGGCCGGCGGTGTCGATGAGGACGACGTCGGCGCCGATCTCCTTGCCCTCCTTGACCGCGTCGAAGGCGACGGAGGCCGGGTCGCCGCCCTCGGGGCCGCGCACGGTGTGGGCGCCGACCCGCTCGCCCCAGGTCTGGAGCTGGTCGGCGGCGGCGGCGCGGAAGGTGTCGGCGGCGCCCAGGACGACGGAGTTGCCGTCGGCCACCAGGACGCGGGCGAGCTTGCCGGTGGTGGTGGTCTTGCCGGTGCCGTTGACGCCGACGACCATCACGATGCCGGGCTTGCGGCCCTCGGGCTCGGTCCTGACGGTGCGGTCCAGGTCCGGGCCGATCAGCGTGAGCAGCTCCTCGCGCAGCAGGCCGCGCAGCTCCTGCGGCGTGCGGGTGCCGAGCACCTTCACGCGCTCGCGCAGCCGCTCGACCAGCTCCTGGGTGGGCTGCACGCCGACGTCGGCGGTCAGCAGCGTGTCCTCGATCTCCTCCCAGGTGTCCTCGTCGAGGTGCTCGCGGGAGAGCAGCGTGAGCAGGCCCTTGCCCAGGGCGTTCTGGGAGCGGGACAGACGGGCGCGGAGCCGGACCAGGCGGCCGGCGGTGGGCTCGGGTACCTCGATCGCGGGTACTTCGAGCTCTTCGACGGCCGGGGGCTCCTCGACGGCGACGGGGCCGGTACCGCCGTCCGGGAGGTCCACCTCCTCGACCGTCCGGCGCGGTTCGTCGCGCGGTGTCTCGGCCTCTTCGCCGACGTGCGGCTCGGCCGGAGGGGCGGTGATGTCGGGCGCCGTGGGCGGCGGCTGGGGCAGCTGCCGCTTCTTGCGGCGGCTGCCCACCACCAGCCCGCCGAGCGCGCCGATCACGACCACGGCGATGACTACAGCAAGGATGACGATTTCCATAACCCGTCCAGTATCAGCCATGGGTCCCGGGGACACCCCGTTTGTGACTTCATCCAAAGGACAAAGGCCCCTGGAAGGCAGGACTCGGAGCAAAGTACGATGGAAGGCAGAGCGTCAACGCGCGTAGAGTCCCCGTCGTCGTCCCCCACGTTCCTTCGCTCCCACTCCTCTCTCCTCTCCCCTTCCTCTCCCTGTCTATTATACACATCTGACGCTGCCGACGAAGCTAGAA
>NZ_WYCT01000837.1 GCF_011008945.1 Streptomyces harenosi | reverse complement strand
ATAAGAGACAGGGAACACACCGGCCTGGATCTGGCGCCCGAAGAAGTTCAGGGTCGGCACCACCACGTCATAGCCGCTGTTGCCGGCCAGCAGTTTGGTCTCGACCATCTCGTCACTGTCGAACACATCGTAGGTCACCTTGATCCCGCTCTCCTTCTCGAAGGTCGGAATGGTGTCCTCGGCGATGTAATCGCTGTAGTTGTAGACGTTCAGGACCTGGCTGTCCTGCGCGCCGCCATTGCCACCGCCACAGGCGGCGAGCATGGCGGAGGCCAGGCCGAGCGTGAGGATACGCAGCTTCATCGGGTGCTCCAGAATGCGGGAAGGGGGGGCCGGCGGGGCCGGCGACGGGTGCCAGCCTACCCCCCGGCGGCGGATTTTTCTATTCCGGATGCTCAGACGTTCAGCAGCAGGAACTCGCGCTCCCACGAGCTGATGACGCGGAAAAAGGTCCCGTA
>NZ_WYCT01000836.1 GCF_011008945.1 Streptomyces harenosi | reverse complement strand
ATTCAGGTCCTATTGCCTCCATGATTGGCAAGCAAGGTGCAAATATAGGTCATGAGTTGACATTTGCGTTCTCTGGCACCATATTCCCTCTGTTCCGGTGGGTTGAAAAGCATTATGGGGGCCGGTGAATAGTCGTTGCTGCGTCGCCGCATAATTTGCTTCACACTCGGTTCTAAGGTGCTTATGTCTCAGTCAGGTCTCCCCGGGATAGATGGGCTTTCTGGAAAGAGACCCATATTTGACAGAAGATCCCAATCCCCATTAGCCGAAATCCCCAATCCAAGAAATTCTGGGAAATAATAATTGTTTAGTTCGCCAAGTAGCTCTTCTGGTTGCGGGTTTGCTGGCGGTAGCTCGACATGTGGTCGTAATTTTTGATGCACCTTGGTGATGATATTTCCCAAAGTATGCGCCGCATGGCATGGTAGCCCAATGCAGTACAGCCACTGAACTAAGTC
>NZ_WYCT01000835.1 GCF_011008945.1 Streptomyces harenosi | reverse complement strand
CCGGAAGACCGCACCATCGTGAAGATCGGTGGCGCCTCGGCACTGGATTCGCAGGTGAAGGGCCAGAAGGGCTGGTCGATCGAAGACAACCTGACCCTGGATGGCATCCAGTGTGCGGGCGACCACACCATCAAGATGGGCGTGAAGTACAAGCAGATCGACCTGTACGCGTCCGATGCGGCGCAGATCAACCCGACCTTCACCTACTCGCTGGGTGATCCGGACTTCCCCGATTCCATTCCGTACAAGGCGCAGTTCGTCAAGCCGGTGACCGGCGTGACCGGCGTGTCCGGCGAAGTGCGTTCGAAGTCCAAGCAGTACGGCGTGTTCATCCAGGACGACTGGCAGGTCAATGACCACCTGCAGCTGAACATCGGCCTGCGCTGGGACTACGAAAAGACCCCGTCCTACTTGGACTTCGTGACCCCGCAGCAGGTGGTCGACGCCATCTATTCGCA
>NZ_WYCT01000834.1 GCF_011008945.1 Streptomyces harenosi | reverse complement strand
GAGGCCAGCCTCCCAGTCGAGATAGGCCTGCATGGCCAACCGAGAGCTGGAGGCGCTGACGTATGGGCGCTGGTAAGCATCATCGGCATCCACCTCGACGCCTTCTTTCGCGAGCGGCAGCCCCGCTTTTAGCCAACCTTGCGTGCCGCCTTTCAGCACCAGAACGGAGCCCGCGAAGGCTTCGGCGGCCTCGACTGCAGTCCACTGCGCTAACGATCCATCGGGGCTTGGAAGTACCAGCGGCACCTGTGTCGGGAGGGTCGAAAGCATCATCAGCAAGCGGGATCGGATCGCAAAGGTCGCACCCGGAATCCGTTGCCGGCGAAACACTCGGCTCGATGCGAGATCGATCAGCGTTACGGATTGTTCCTCTAACAGTTGCGCAAGCTTGGCGGGTTCAATCATCGCCGTATCAGGGGGGTGGGGTCGCGGTTGAACCTCCTGGCCTGGCTGTCGCTC
>NZ_WYCT01000833.1 GCF_011008945.1 Streptomyces harenosi | reverse complement strand
AGGTCGACCATGCCGGCTGGCGCAGGATGTTCCCGTTGCTGTCCAGGAACAGGGTGCCGGTGGCACCGTCCAGGCCGCCTTCGTTGGACAGCTTGTCCAGATAGGCGGTGATCTTCCAGGCGTCGGCGCCGAAGGCGAACAGGCGGCCGGCCGCACCGCGTGCGCTCGGCAGGGTGCTGGCCACCTGGCTGGCCGAGGGCAGGCCGGACACGCTGCGCACGTTCCAGGCTTCATTCGGGTAGACGATGCCGTCCAGGGCCACGTCTTCTTCCACCTTGCCGCTTCCGACGGTCAGCTGCGAGGTGCCGACGCGGGTGGCGCCACCGGCACCGGCCAGCGCCAGCTGCGGCGCCAGCAGGCGGGCCTGCGGTGCACGCACGGCGAGGAACACCGCATCGACCTGGCCGGCATTGCGCACCTGCGCGCCGACATCGCCAACGGCATCGCTGACGTTGAAGG
>NZ_WYCT01000832.1 GCF_011008945.1 Streptomyces harenosi | reverse complement strand
TTCTCCATCTTGGAAAGGACTGCTGCCCTATACTTGGCGGTGGAATGGGATTGCCTCTTCTCCAATCATTTGTCGGCGTGTCCCACGCCTTCGTATTAGCATTCTTACCGGAGCCTGCCGACGAGAGATTCAAGAGATCTAAGAGATTCAAGGAATGATCCCTTGAAATGGGAGAAACTAGACGGCACGGGCGGCCCGACATTCCTTACCCGAAGGGATGATCCTTTCTAGATACTGAAGCATACCCCGATCATCTTTAGGCCATTCCTCCTAGGTACCCACCCCATAGTGAAAGGTAACGCAGTTGACTGCCAAGATCGCAGTGGAACGTTCCCTTTCGCAAAGATCGAAACTTCTAATCTCCTACAGCCTTCTTGCCCGGCTATTCTCGAATTCCACGAAGATCCATGGATATAAGCGAAAGCCTTGACAAACCAGCAGCGCAGATAAGCAGTATGCA
>NZ_WYCT01000831.1 GCF_011008945.1 Streptomyces harenosi | reverse complement strand
GGTCCTGGCGCAGCGGCAGCGGTTGGCCCGAAGCCACGCGCAGCTGCCACTCCACCAGGTCGGTGCCGGTGATGTATTCGGTGACCGGGTGCTCGACCTGCAGGCGGGTGTTCATTTCCATGAAGTAGAAATCGCCGTCCGGGCCGGCGATGAATTCCACCGTGCCCGCCCCCTCATAGCCCACTGCGCGTGCGGCATCGACCGCGGCCTTGCCCATTGCAGCACGACGTTCGGGGCTCATGCCCGGCGCGGGTGCTTCTTCCAGCACCTTCTGGTGGCGGCGCTGCACCGAGCAGTCGCGCTCGAACAGGTAGACCGCCTCACCGTGGCTGTCGCCGAACACCTGGATCTCGATATGGCGCGGGCGCTCGACGTACTTCTCGACCAGCACGTGGTCGTTGCCGAACGCCGAGGCCGCCTCGCGCTGGCAGCTGGCCAGCGCATCGACGAAGTCCTCGCT
>NZ_WYCT01000830.1 GCF_011008945.1 Streptomyces harenosi | reverse complement strand
GGTCGAGGGCGGGCGGGGCCGGGACCGTCCACATCCACTCGCGGAGCTTGTCGCGTTCGTGGGTGAGATCGCGGATGTCCGTCTCGGCGTACTCGAACTCGGGCGACCAGAACAACGCGTCGAAAGGACAGACCTCGATGCAGATACCGCAGTACATGCACAGGGAGAAGTCGATCGCGAAACGGTCGAGGACGTTGCGGCTGCGCTCACGGCCGCCGGGGGCGGCCGCGGGGATCGTCTCCTTGTGGGAGTCGATGTAGATGCACCAGTCCGGGCACTCACGGGCGCACAGCATGCAGACCGTGCAGTTCTCCTCGAACAGCCCGATGACGCCACGGCTGCGGGGCGGGAGGTCGGGCTGGGCGTCCGGGTACTGCTCGGTGACGGTCTTCTTCGTCATCGTGCGGAGGGTGACGGCCAGGCCCTTGGCGAGGCCGCTGCCAGGGATGCGGGACCGGGTG
>NZ_WYCT01000829.1 GCF_011008945.1 Streptomyces harenosi | reverse complement strand
GGATGAAATTACGGTGCAAGGGACAGGTAATGGCAATGGTAACGGTAGTGGAGCTTATGAAGCTTTTGACAAGAACCTGGAGCGCCGTATCCAGAAGGTGATCTTGGGTCAGACACTGACCAGTGGTACTGATGGTGCCGGCTCTATGGCACTGGGCAAGGTTCACAAGGAAGTTCAGGATGATAAGTTCAAAGCTGATCTGAGAATGATTACCCCGACTGTCCAAGCTATTTTGAATGCACTCTGTGATATTAACCAATGGCAACGACACACCATTGTCATTCTTGAGGATAAGCCGCTTAAAGGTGATCAGGCTGAACGTGATGCCAAGCTTAAAACAGCAGGTGCTCACTTTAGTGGACAGTACTTTGAACGTGAATATGGTTTGCATCCAGGTGATCTTCAGGAGCCTTTAGCTTTACCGGTAGGGCAGAATGTTCAATTTAATGCACTACCCCATAA
>NZ_WYCT01000828.1 GCF_011008945.1 Streptomyces harenosi | reverse complement strand
GTGCACTGACCAGTGCCGAGGTCCAGCGCATCCAGCGCTGGTCGCGCGGCGCGGCGTCCCAGTCCTGCCAGAACAATCGGCGCAGCGCCTGCCACGGCGACAGCCGCGGCGACTGGCCTGGCGGGCCCGGCAGCGGGCGCGGCAGGAAAACTGCGATCACCTCGCGGGCATGGAACGGCCGCAGCAGTGGCCCCAGCGAGCGCAGCCACAGCGCCCAGCCATAGGGCAGGCGCGTGGACTTCTCGAGGACGGCGCGGGGCTGCTGGCGCGCCAGCAGCAGGTCAATGAGTTGCTCGGCCCGGGTCAGAGGCACGCGTCAGCGATCAGGCGACGTTGCCGCGCGGAATGTAGGGCGCGTGGCCGCTGTCATGATCGGTCGCGTCACGCACGGCGGTCACGCCCGGCACGCGGCCCATCAGGGTTTTTTCGATGCCCTGCTTGAGCGTCACGTCGGCCATGCCG